>DATDLZ010000114.1:0-26530 GCA_036519055.1 Mycobacterium sp. | reverse complement strand
CCGATCAAGCCGGTGGAACACACCGCGACGTCGATCGCGCCGGTCTCGGTGCCCCACTCTGACAACGCGGCGGCCAGGCCCTCCGCGGTGGCATGGGTGTCCTGGAACCCGCCCGGCCCGGTACAGGCATTTGCACCACCGGAATTCAGGACCACCGCGCGCAACTGCCCGTCGGCCAGCACCTGGTGGGTCCACAACACCGGCGCCGCTTTGACCTTGTTGCGGGTGAAGACTCCGGCGGCCGCGTGATCGGGTCCTTCGTTGAACACCAGCGCGAGATCGGGCGCACCCGATGCCTTGATGCCGGCCGCGATGCCGACGGCACGAAAACCGGCCGGGGCGGTGACGCCTTGTGCGCGTACCAGCCGCGCGAGGTCTGCGCGAGTCACGGTGCCACCCCGACCACCGAAAGACCTTCGGCCTCCGGCCAACCCAGGGCCAGGTTCATCGATTGCACGGCGGCGCCGCCGGTGCCCTTGACCAGGTTGTCGATCGCCGCGATCGCGACGAAAGTGGCCGCGTCCTCGTCCACGGCGACCGCGATGTGGGCGGCATTGCTGCCGATCACCGCACCGGTGCGCGGCAATTGTCCTTCGGGCAACAGATGCACGAAAGGCTCATCGTGATAGGCCTTTTCGTAGGCAGCCCGTAGCTGCGACAGCGGTGCCGTGGTCCGTGCGGTGCAGGTGGCCAGAATGCCGCGTGAGGTCGGGATGAGCACCGGCGTGAATGACACCGTGACGTCGCGACCGGTCACCTGGCTGAGGCCCTGAACGATTTCGGGAGTGTGCCGGTGCGCACCGGCGATGTTGTAGGCCCGCGCCGAACCAATGACCTCCGACCCAAGCAGATCGGTTTTTGCGGCGCGACCGGCACCCGAGGCGCCGCTGACCGCGACGACGGTGACGGCGGGTTCGATGAGATCGGCTGCCACGGCGGGAAACAGCGCCAACACTGCGGCGGTCGGATAGCAGCCCGGTACGGCGACGCGCCGGGCATCGCGCAGCGCCTCCCGATTACCGGGTAGCTCGGGCAACCCGTACGGCCAGCTGCCCGCGTGTGCGGAGCCGTAGAAGCGCTCCCACGCGCCGGCGTCGCTCAGCCGGAAATCCGCGCCGCAATCCACCACCAAGGTGTGTGGGTCGAGTTGTTGCGCCAACGCCGCCGAATGCCCGTGGGGAAGGGCCAGAAAAACGACGTCATGGCCATCCAGTACGTCGAGCTCGGTGGGCTCCAGCACCCGTTGCGCCAATGGCACCAGATGTGGATGGTGCTCGGCCAGCGGGGTGCCCGCGCTGGCGGCGGCGGTCAGCGCACCGATCGTCAGCCGTCCATCGTGGTAGGCCGGATGTCCGAGCAGTAGCCGCAGGATCTCCCCGCCCGCGTAGCCGCTGGCGCCGGCGATCGCCACCCGTATGCGCTGGCTCATGATGCCTATCGTTGCATGACTATGCACACTGATGCAAACTCATTCTTAACGGCCAACTCAGCCGCGGAGTACAGCGCCGACCTGCTCGGCTGCACGCTGCACCGCCGCATCACGAGCGGCGCTGGCCTCGTCTTCGGTGAGGGTGCGATCGGCCGCGCGGAACCGCAGCGCGAAGGTCAGCGATTTGCGGTTCTCGCCAACCTGCGGACCGGTGTACACGTCGAACAGCCGGACGTCCTCCAACAGCTCCCCCGCGCCGTTGCGAACCGCGTCCTCCACCGTCTGTGCGGGGACGTCGGCGTCCACGACGAGGCTCACGTCTTGGAATACCGCGGGAAACGGTGACACGCGCGGTGCCGGGAACGCATCGACGATCGGGAGGGCGTCCAGATTGAGCTCGACCGCGCAGGTGCCCTTGGGCAGGCCGGAACGCTCGATGACCGCCGGGTGCAGCTGCCCCGCGTGGCCGATTACGGTTGCGCCGACGAGTACTTCTGCGCAGCGGCCCGGATGCCACGGCAGGTGCTGAGCGGCCCGCAGCGTGACCTCAATTCCGCTGGCGCGGGTAATGATTCGCACCGCCTCGAAAGCATCGGCCGCCTCGGATCGCCGACCTTCGCCCCACGGTCCGCGCGGCTCGCGCAGTCCGGTCAACACCGCGGCGACGTGCTGGGGCTGCCGCGGAAGCGACGCGTCCAGTCCGGCGATCTCGTCGTCGGTGGGACGCCGGTCCACCGGGATCAGCTCGACGGCCTTGGTCTGCTCGGTCGGCTGCACCACCTGCGCGACGGCGAACAGCGCCACGTCGACGATGCCGCGAGAGACGTTGCGCGCCAGAGCCTCAAGCAGCCCCGGCAGCAACGTCGTGGCCAGATGCGGCCGATCCGCCTCCAGCGGGTTGAGCACCTGCGTGGTGTTACGCCGTGCGTCGTCGGCGGGCAGGCCCCAGGCGTCGAAAACACCGGCGGGCAGGAACGGCGTCGGAAGGATCTCGACGTAGCCGGACAGCGCCAGCGACTTGCCGATGGCGCGGCGGCGGCGCTGCGTCGCCGACAGTCCGCGGCCGGCCGGCGCCGATGGCAGCACCGACGGAATGACGTCCAGGCCCTCCAGTCGCAGCACCTCCTCGACCAAGTCGGCCGGCTGCAACAGATCGGGCCGCCAACTCGGCGGCGTGACGGTCAGGCTGTCGCCGGCATCGCTGACCGCGGCGCCGATCTGGGTCAACCGCCGGGCCGTCGTACCCGGGCGGTAGCTCACTCCGGCCACGCGGTCCGGCAGGTCAGCGGCGAGCCGGATCGGTGGCAGCGACCAGTCCTGCCGGGGCGGATCGCCCCGCCAGTCGGTGATCTTCGCCGACACTTCACCACCGGCGATGTCGGCGAGCAATGACGCGCAGCGATCCAGCGCCGCAACGGAAATGGCCGGGTCGACCTCCCGCTCGTAGCGGCGGGCGGCCTCGCTGGGCAGACGCAGCCGTCGCGCGGTCCGCGACACCGCAGCCGGATCCCACACCGCGGCCTCCAGCAGCACATCGGTGGAGTCATCGCGCATCTCGGTGCTGCCGGATCCCATCACGCCGCCGATCGCCGCCGTCGCGGCATCGTCGACGATCAGCACATCGGCTGGATTGAGCCGGCGCTCGACATCATCGAGCGTCTCGACCGTCTCGCCGTCTGCGGCGAACCGCACTGCGAGCCCGCCGGTGATCCGGTTGAGGTCGTGCGCGTGCATCGGGTGACCGAGTTCGAGCATCACGTAGTTCGTCGCGTCGACGGCGGGTGAAATCGCCCTGATTCCGCTGAGTAGCAGGCGGCGCTGTAACCACCACGGCGACACGGCAGTTGGGTCGATACCGGTGACCGGGCGCAACGCGAATCGGCGCACACCGGTCTCGGGCTGCACCGTCAGCGGCCAGGCCTCTCCTTCACACGGCAGCGCAGGCACATCAGCGGGATCTTCAAAGTCGAGGTCGTAGGCGCAAGCGATCTCGCGGGCCAGTCCGCGCACCGACATGCAGTAGCCCCGGTCCGGGGTGATGGCCAGGTCGAAGATGACGTCGTCGAGTCCGAGTACCTGGGCGCCGCTCGCACCGGGCTCGGCGGTTCCCGGAGGCAGCACCAGGATGCCGGAATGGTCTGCGGCCAAACCGAGTTCGGCCGCCGAGCAGATCATCCCGTCGGAGGTGTGGCCGTAGGTCTTACGTGCGGCGATGTTGAACCCGCCGGGCAGCGTGGTGCCGGGCAGCGCCACCACCACCAGATCGCCAACAACGAAGTTGGTTGCTCCGCAGACGATCTCACGTGGCTTTTCTTCGCCGACGTCGACATTGCAGGCGCGGATCGGCTTCTTGAACTCGGTGAGCTCTTCGATCGAAGCGACACGTCCCACCGTCAGTGGACCGTCGACTGGGCCAAGGGTGATGATCTGTTCGACCTCGTGGCCGATGCGTATGAGTGCCTGTTCGAGGTCAGCGGGTTTTACGTCCCAGCCGGGAGCGCCGGCGCTGACGACTTCCCGCAGCCAGCTATAGGGGACGCGCATCAGGCCCCCACCCCGAACGGCAACGAGAACCGGACATCGCCTTCGACCATGTCGCGCATATCCGGAATACCGTTGCGGAACTGGAGCGTGCGTTCCAGGCCCATCCCGAACGCGAACCCCGAATATTCCTGCGGGTCAATGCCAACGGCGCGCAACACGTTCGGGTTCACCATCCCGCAGCCGCCCCACTCCACCCAGCCGGCGCCACCCTTCTTGTTCTCGAACCAGACGTCGACCTCGGCCGACGGCTCGGTGAAGGGGAAGAAATGCGGGCGAATCCTGGTGCGCGCCTGCGGCCCGAACTCGGCACGGGCGAACGCGTCCAGGGTGCCGCGCAGGTGGGCCATCGACAGGCCGCGATCCACCGCCAGCCCCTCGATCTGGTGGAAGACCGGGGTGTGGGTGGCGTCGAGTTCGTCCGTGCGGAATGTGCGACCGATCGAGATCACGTACACCGGCAACGTGCGCTCGAGCAGCGCGCGCACCTGCACCGGCGAGGTGTGGGTACGCAGCAGCTGACGCGAACCGTCCGGTGCGATGTAGAAGGTGTCCTGTTCACTGCGGGCCGGGTGGTCGGCCGGGAAATTCAGCGCGTCGAAGTTGAATTGCTCGGTTTCGACTTCGGGCCCCTCGGCAAGTTCCCATCCCATCGCGATGAACGTGTCGGCGATGTGCTCGCCTAAGATCGTGATCGGATGGCGCGCGCCAGTCGGCTGCCGCGTCGAGGGCAGCGTCACGTCGATTCGCTCGGCAATCAACACCGCGGCATCGCGCTCGGCGCGTAGCGCCGCCAGTCGTTCGTCGTAGCCGCGCTGGACATCGCCGCGCGACGTGTTCACCCGCTTGCCGGCATCAGCCCGCTCGGCCTTGGGCACGGTGCCCAGCGCCTGTCGCGCCAACCCCACCGGCGAGCGGTCGCCCAGGTGCTCGGTCTTGGCACGCGCCAGCGCGTCGAGATCAGCCGCGGCCGCGAACGCCTGCCGGGCTGCATCGACCGCGGCGGTCAACGCCTCCGGCGACAGGGCTTCAGTTGACGGGGGCAGGGCACCCAACGCGGCGACACTCTCCTTTTCGGTGGATAAGCCTTGCCAGGCAATATCTGCGGGGCTGGCGACACGGCGTGACGCGCAGGAGCCGATCATATGTGGTCACCTTGGCGGCGATCGGAAGCCGTCAGCCTGATTTCTCACCCGCCGTCCGCGCGGCGGCCATCGAACGGCCCACCCTTGAGTATTTTCGTGGGGTGGCGACGCCTCAAGCTCCCGAACTGGTCCCGGCGCAGTACCTGTTGTCGCCGCGCGCCGCGGGCCCGCGCACGCTGATCGACATCCTCTACGACACCGCCGCGCGCTACCCGGAAGCCGCCGCGATCGACGACGGCATGGTTCAGCTCACCTACAGCGAGCTGATCAGCGACATCGAAGCCAGCGTCGCTTGGCTCGCGGCCCGCGGGATCGGTCGCGGCGACCGGATCGGCATCCGGATGCCGTCGGGCAGCTTTGCGCTCTATGAAGCGATCCTCGCCACCCTGGCCGTCGGCGCGGCCTACGTCCCCGTCGATGCCGACGACCCCGACGAACGCGCCGAGTTGGTGTTCGGCGAGGCCAACGTCGTCGCGATCGTCAGCGAAGCCGGCATGGCGCGCGGCCCGGGCTCCTCGCGAGGCTGGCGGGCCGACGCGCCACTGCCGCGCGATGACGCGTGGATCATCTTCACCTCCGGATCGACCGGCACACCCAAAGGGGTCGCCGTGACGCACCGCAGCGCGGCCGCATTCGTCGACGCCGAGGCGCAGATGTTTTTGCAGGACAACCCGATTGGGCCGGGCGATCGAGTACTGGCCGGGTTGTCGGTGGCGTTCGACGCATCGTGCGAGGAAATGTGGCTGGCCTGGCGGCACGGCGCCTGCCTGGTCCCCGCCCCGCGGTCACTGGTCCGCAGCGGCATGGACCTCGGTCCGTGGCTGGTCAGCCGCGACGTCACGGTGGTGTCGACCGTGCCGACGCTGGCCGCGCTCTGGCCCGCCGAGGCGCTGGAGGCGGTGCGGCTGTTGATCTTCGGCGGCGAGGCCTGTCCCCCGGAGCTGGCCACCCGCCTCGCTGTGGAAGGCCGCGAGGTGTGGAACACCTACGGCCCAACCGAGGCCACCGTGGTCGCGTGCGCGGCCAGGCTCGACGGCGTCGGGCCGGTGCGCATCGGTCTGCCGCTGGCGGGCTGGGACCTGGCCGTCGTCGACGGCGACGCCCAGCCGGTGGGCGACGGTGACGTGGGCGAGCTGGTGATCGGTGGCGTAGGCCTGGCCCGCTACCTCGACGAGGCCAAAGACGCCGAGAAGTACGCGCCGATGCCGACGCTGGGCTGGCGGCGCGCCTACCGCAGCGGCGATCTGGTGCGTCTGGAACGCGAGGGCCTGATCTTCTACGGCCGCGCCGACGACCAGGTCAAGGTCGGTGGCCGTCGCATTGAGCTGGGCGAGGTCGACGCCGCCTTGGTCCACCTTCCGGGAGTCAGCGGTGGCGCGGCGGCGGTCCGCCGGACGGCAGCCGGCACGCCGGTGCTGGTCGGCTACGTCGCCAGCGCCGACCCGGAATTCGACATCGCCGGCGCGCGCGCCCAGCTCGCCGCGCAGCTTCCCGCCGCGTTGGTGCCGCGCCTTGTCCGGGTCGACGAGCTGCCCACCCGTCCGTCGGGCAAGGTCGACCGCGAGGCGCTGCCCTGGCCACCGCCGGGCGGCGCCGACCTCGAGGGAACGCTGGAGCTCAGCGGTACGGCGCGGTGGCTGGCCGGGCTGTGGCAGGACCTGCTCGGCGCGACCGTGACGGGCCCGGAGGCCGACTTCTTCGCGCTCGGCGGCGGGTCGCTCGCCGCGGCACAGCTCGTTGCCGCGTTGCGAGACCGGTATCCGCAGGTCACCGTCGCGGACTTGTACGACCATCCGCGGCTGGGCTCGCTGGCCGGCTTCCTCGACGAGCTCGAGGCACCGCCGGAGGTGATCGAGCGGGTGGTGCGAGCGACCCCACTGTCGTCGCAGCTCGCTCAGATCGTGCTGTCGGTGCCGTTGGCGACGTTGGCCGCGCTGCAGTGGGTGACGTGGCTGGCGCTGGGAAACAACGTCGCCCGGTCTTTGCACCTGGTGCCGTGGACCGTCGCGGTGAACTGGTGGCTGGTTGCAGCGGCCTTCGTCGTGTTCGTCACGCCTATGGGCCGGATGACGATCGCGGTGTCGGCGGCGCGGCTGCTGCTGCCGAATGTGCGGCCGGGAACCTACTGCCGCGGTGGTTGGGTCCACCTGCGGGTGTGGCTGGCCGAGCGGCTCGCTGAGGCCAGCGGCGCCGAGAACCTGGCCGGGGCGCCGTGGCTGGTGTACTACGGGCGCGCACTGGGCGCCGATATCGGTAAGGGCGTCGATCTGCACTCGATCCCGCCGGTCACCGGTCTGCTGACGCTCGGACACCGCAGCGCCATCGAACCCGAGGTGGACCTGTGCGGGCATTGGATCGACGGCGATGACTTTCACGTCGGGGCGATCACGATCGGCAACGACGCGACGATCGGCGCGCGCACGACGTTGCTGCCCGGCGCTGTCGTCGGCAAGAACGCCGACGTCGCACCCGGCTCGGGTGTCGTCGGAAAGGTGAAAAGCCGCCAGTACTGGAAAGGTTCGCCCGCGGTGAAGTCCGGTCGGGTGAAACACCCCTGGCCAGACGAACGGCCGGCGCGCAGAAGCCACTGGGTCGCGGTCTACGCCCTGACGTCGGTGCTGCTGGCTGCGATGCCGCTGACCGCTCTGGCGGCCGGGCTCGCGGTGATCGGCCTGGCTGTGCATCACACTCACCGGCTGGCGCAGGCAGTGCTGCCCGCGCTGCTGTGGGCGCCGGTCGCGACGGTGGCCGCGCTGGCGGCCTACGCAGTGATGACGATTGTGGCGGTCCGGATGCTGTCGATCGGGCTGCGGGAGGGCTACCACCCGGTGCGCAGCCGCAGCGGCTGGCAGCTGTGGGCCACCGAGCGGCTGATGGACGGCGCCCGCAATTACCTGTTCCCGCTCTACGCCAGCCTGGCGACACCCGGCTGGCTGCGGCTGCTTGGCGCCAAAGTCGGCCGCGACACCGAGATTTCGACGGTATTGCTGACCCCGAAGTTCACCGTCATCGAGGACGGCGCGTTCCTGGCGGACGACACGATGGTCGCGTCGTACGAACTGGGCGGCGGTTGGATCTACGCGGCCACGACGACGGTCGGCAGGCGCGCGTTTCTCGGCAACTCCGGCATCGCCCAGCCGGGCCGGCGGGTCCCTGACGACGGACTGGTCGCGGTGTTGTCGGCAACTCCGGCCAAAGCCAAACGCGGTTCGTCGTGGCTAGGCAGCCCGCCTATGCGGCTGCGCCGGCGTCCGGCCGAGGCGGACGCGGCCCGCACCTACGAACCGCCATGGCGGTTGAAGGCGATGCGGTCGGTCGTCGAGGCGTTTCGGGTGCTTCCGGTGATGGTGACCGCCGCGATCGGACTGGCGGTGCTGGGCACATTGCAGGCGCTGGCCCGGATCTTCGGCATCTGGAGTGCCGCGCTGTGCGGCGGGCTGGTGCTACTGGCCGCGGGCGGGGTGGCCGCCGGCGCCGCGGTGGCCGCGAAATGGCTTCTGGTGGGCCGGATTCGGGCGGGCGAATTCCCGCTGTGGTCGTCGTTCGTGTGGCGCAACGAGCTCGCCGACACATTCGTGGAAACCGTGGCGGCGCCGTGGTTCGCCCGCGCGGCCAGCGGCACACCCGTGATGAACATGTGGCTGCGCGCACTGGGCGCCAAGGTCGGCCGCGGCGCCTGGTGTGAAACCTATTGGCTGCCAGAGGCCGATCTCGTCACGCTCGGCCGGGCCAGCACCGTGAACCGCGGCTGCGTTGTGCAGACGCACCTTTTTCACGACCGGATCATGCGGATGGACGCTGTCGTGCTGGAGGACGGCGCGACGCTGGGCCCGCACGGCGTAGCATTGCCATCGTCTCGGCTTGGTGCGGGCGTGACCGTCGGTCCCGCATCGTTGGTCGTGCGCGGCGACGAAGTGCCGAGATCGACACGCTGGCAAGGTAATCCGATCAGGCCATGGGATATGACGCCAGCGAAGTCCGGCAAGAAGGCCGCCGCGTGAAACGTGTTGTCAAGAAGCCCGCGCCCAACGCTGAGCAGACGGTGATCGATCCTTATCTGCCGAAGAGCGGCAACCTCGGCTATCGGGTGTCACGCTACGAACTGGCACTGGAATACAAGGTTGCGATCAACCGGCTTTCGGGATCGGCAACGATCGCTGCAGTGACGCTTACCGAGTTGGAGGAATTCACCCTCGATCTCTCCGATGCGATGACCGTGTCGAAGGTGTTGGTGAACGGCAGACGGGTCGCCCACTTCGCTTGCCGCGAAAAGAAATTGCGCATTCGGCTGTCGACGAAACTGGCCACCGAGGCGCAGATGTCGATCGTCGTGCACTATCACGGGACGCCGCGACCACTGCGATCGTTATGGGGCGACGTCGGTTTCGAGGAACTGACCAACGGTGTGCTGGTCGCCGGACAGCCCAACGGTGCCCCGTCGTGGTATCCCTGCGACGACCACCCCAGCGCCAAAGCCTCCTACCGCATACAGGTCAGCGCCGATAACCCCTACCGGGTGGTCGCCAACGGCAGGCTGGCCTCTCGGCGGGTCCGGGCCGCGCAGACCGAATGGACCTACGAACAACCCGAGCCGACCTCGACCTACCTCGTCACCCTGCAGATCGGGATGTATGAGCTGACGCGGCAGGGTAAAACGCCGGTGTCGATGCGGGCCACGTTGCCCGCGCGGTTGCGCCGCAACTTCTACCATGACTTCGCCCGCCAACCCGAGATGATGGAGCTGTTCGTCGAGCTGTTCGGTCCGTATCCGCTGGCGAACGGCTACACCGTCGTCGTGACCGACGATGATCTCGAAATACCCCTTGAGGCTCAAGGAATTTCGATATTCGGAGCCAATCATTGCGACGGCACCCGGGGCAGCGAGCGGCTCATCGCCCATGAGCTGGCGCACCAGTGGTTCGGAAACTCGGTCACCGCGCGGCAGTGGCGCGACATCTGGTTGCACGAGGGATTCGCGTGTTACGCCGAGTGGCTGTGGTCGGAGCACAGCGGCGGGCCCAGCGCCGATGAACTCGCCCGGCGTTATCACGAGAAGTTGCGCGACTCGCCGCAGGATCTGCTGCTGGCCGACCCCGGGCCGCGGGAGATGTTCGACGACCGGGTGTACAAGCGTGGCGCGTTGACCCTGCACGCGTTGCGTCGACGTTTGAGCGACGAGAAGTTCTTTGCGCTACTGAAAGATTGGACGACCCGCTACCGCCACGGCAACGCCGTCACCGACGACTTCACCGGCCTGGCCGCCGGGTACAGCGACGAATCGTTGTCGGGATTGTGGGACAGCTGGCTGTACTCGAAGGCCGTGCCCTAACGGGTCGATCAGCTGTTGAGTGCCGGCTCCGGCGCCAGCTCGGGCAATCCCACCCGTCGACGCACGGTCCGTGAATGAGTGATCAACTCGGCCGCCACGGCGCCCAGCGCGCCCACGGCCGCTGCACCCCACATCGACCAAGCGCCGTGCGCCAACAGGAAAAAGCCGAAGACTGCAGACACCGCCAGCAGCCCGCACCGGACTTGTGTCCAGCGGGCCGGGCCGCCAAGTCGGAGGGAGACCAGCATGCCCAGCACCAACGCGACGGTGTGCCCGACATCGGTGAAATCGTCGCCGAGTGCGGCCGCGGCGATACCGACCGGCAGCCACCAGCCGATCCAGGCCGGTCGCCAGCGCTGAGGTATCGCTGCGGTCAGTGCACCCAGGACCGCTACCGCGCCGTAGCTCACCCCGACATCGCTCGCGCGCGAAACCGACAGCGGCAGCCAGCCGAATTCGATCGCCGTGGTGAGGCCGATGGCGACCAGCAGCGTCGCACCGATATGGCCGGTGACGAACACGATGGCCAGCCGCCCGCTCCGCCAGATCAGTTCAGCCAGGGCCAGCAGGCACACCAGGCACGGCAACCAGAAGTACATCGGACCGGATTCAGTGACGAAAGCGCTGTCCAGCAGGGTGGCCAGGTGACCGTGTGCGAGGTTGTGCAGATTGGTGCTGGCCTGTGCGATGACGTGCGCACGCGCGCGCGGTCCGAGGTCCACGAGCGCCGCGCTGACACCGATCAGCACGGCCGCGTAGCCCAGCGTGATCCGCACGCGTGAAAGCCGCGACAATATCTGCGCTATCATCGCCACCTACTATGCCTGCGGACTCGCGTCATCCGCGATATCTAAACCTGATAAGTCGCTGACATTCTCCCTGGACGGCTTGAGCCGGTAGATCGCCAAATCAGGCGGCAGACCAGCGGGTTTACTCGCGAAGACCGGCCAATGCACGCGCTTGGCGGCGACGCCGAGTGTGACCAAGTCGTCGGGGCCAAGCTGGTCCAATGTGGTCCCTGACACCATCACGCCGCCCCGGGTTGCCCGCTCCATCACCCGCGCGGCGACGTTGACGTCGACGCCGAGCCAATCAGCCGCCAGCCGCTGCGGTCGACCGGTGTGGATCCCCACCCGCATTCGCGGTTTGTAGCCGTCGACATCGACCGATTTCAGCGCTCGCTTGGCCTCCAGGACCGCACCGACCGCGACGAGTGGGTCGGCGAACACCACCATGGTCCCGTCGCCCATCCGCTTGACGATGTGCCCGCCGGCGTCCAGCAGTGGCGCCTCGATCGCCCGCGCGACTCGCCGCAAGAGCTTCAGGGTGGCGTCATCGCCGGCGTGCAACGACCAGGTCGAAAAACCCACCAGATCGGTGAAAACGATCGTGACCTCTTGGTTTGCCGGACGTCGGGACACTGCCTCGGTCACGGCCTGCCACACCTGCAGCGCGCCGAGACCGACCTCCCGCGACGCGCCACCGCGTTCGCCCAACAGGCGGCCCGTGGCCCGGGCTGCGGCGCGCGGTCCGCCCTGGCCCGCCGTCGAGAGCGGGTCGCCGAAATCGGGATCGCCGGGCAAGAGTCTGCGCGCCCGCCGGACCAGCGCAATCACGCCTGGGCGTTGGTTTGTGCTGCGCAGCCACTCCGCCGCGTCACGTATTGACGCCGGCGGACGCTGTCTTGAGTCAGGCGATTCCGGCGTGGCCACCGTTTGCTCGGGCTCGCCGGACGCTGGGCGGGGCCCGAGTTCCACAACGCCCAGGGTAGGTGGTGTCCGGAGAGACCGGCAACGACCGTCAGGGTGGTGTCCGACACGATCTGCGGTGAACCACCTGATCACGCGGTTGCGACGGCCGCATCGACACTCGGTAACAGTGCATCGCGACGCGCCCCGAAATTGTAGACAACGTGCGTTGTCATCATTATCGTGATCTGATCATCGCCCATCAGGATCGGGAGGCCGTGATGACAGTGACGTCGATGCCCTCCAAGCGGCCGCGCGCCTCCGCTGCGCGCCAGCCGGCCGAACCGGACAACAAGACGACGACCTCGGCATCTCCGCTGGGGCCGGAGTCGCTGACCTGGAAGTACTTCGGTGACCTGCGTACCGGGATGATGGGCGTCTGGATCGGCGCGATCCAGAACATGTATCCGGAACTGGGTGCCGGCGTCGAGGAGCACTCGATCTTGTTGCGCGAGCCGCTGCAGCGGGTGGCGCGCTCGGTGTACCCGATCATGGGCGTTGTCTACGACGGCGGCCGGGCGGCCCAGACCGGTGAGCAGATCAAGCAGTACCACCACACCATCAAGGGCGTCGATTCCACCGGCCGGCGCTACCACGCGCTGAACCCCGAGACCTTCTACTGGGCGCACGCCACCTTTTTCATGCTGGTGATCAAGGTGGCCGAGTACTTCTGCGGCGGGTTGACCGAGGCCGAAAAACGTCAGCTGTTCGACGAACACGTGCAGTGGTACCGGATGTACGGGATGAGCATGCGACCGGTTCCCGAGTCCTGGGAGGAGTTTCAGGACTACTGGCAACGGGTCTGCCGTGATGAGCTGGAGATCAACCAGGCCACGCTGGACATCTTCCAAATCCGGATCCCCAAACCGAAATTCGTGTTGATGCCCACGCCGGTATGGGATCAGCTGTTCAAACCGCTTGTCGCGGGCCAACGTTGGATCGCGGCTGGATTGTTCGAGCCGTCGGTGCGGGAAAAGGCCGGCATGCGCTGGACACCGAGCGACGAGGTAGTACTGCGGCTGTTCGGGAAGCTGGTCGAGCTGGCGTTCCTGGCGGTTCCCGACGAGATCCGGTTGCATCCACGTGCGCTGGCCGCGTATCGCCGTGCCGAGGGCCGGGATTCGGTCGATGCCCCGCTCGTCCAGGCGCCGGGGTTTATGGCACCGCCGTCAGACCGTCGCGGGCTGCCGATGCACTACTTCCCGCCGCGCAAATCGATCATCGAGCGCGCCGGTTCGCTGGTGCACACCACGTTCTCGCTGGCCGGATTGCGTCCGGCCCGGGGCCGCGGCAAAGCCGCCTAGTCGCCGGAACCGGCCCGCTGCGCGCGGGCGCTTTGATACAGGCAAATAGCCGCTGCCGCAGCCACATTGAGGCTTTGTGCACTCCCGGACATCGGTATGGTCACCCGGTTGTCGGCCCGCTCGGCCAGCTGTGCTGACAATCCGTGGGCCTCGGCTCCGAACAGCCACGCTGTCGGTGCCGTCAGGTCGGCGTCATCGAGCGACAGCTCACCGTCCACGGTGGTGGCCAGGACCCGCAACCCGGCGGCCTGCAGTGCGTTGACGGCCGCGTCTGCCTCGGGTGCGACGACGACCGGCACGGCGAAGATGCTGCCGGCCGACGCGCGCAGGCATTTGCCGTTGTACGGGTCGACGCTGTGTCCGGCGAAGACCACGGCGTCGGCGCCCATGGCGTCGGCGATGCGGATCAGGGTGCCCGCGTTGCCCGGTTCACCGATTTCGACGCCGACGGCGACCAGCCGGGGCGCGCTCAGTAGAACGTCCTGCAAAGGCGGACTCGGCAACTCGCAGACCGCCACCAGGCCGGTCGGAGTCACGGTGTCCGACAAGGCTTTCGCGGCACGCTCGGTGACGAGGTGGACCGATGCGTCGTGTATCGCCAACACGTCGGCGTACCGCGGCGCGGCGGCCTCGGTCACGAAGACCTCGCGGATCAGTCCACGACGCGAAGCCGCTTCGACCAGGTTGGCGCCTTCGACCAGGAAAAGTCGGCTCCGGCGACGGGTGACCTGCCGGTGCAGTTTGACCGCGGCGACAACCCGGTTCGATCGTTCCGTGAGCACCGAGTGCGGTTGAGATCCGATTGTCCGGCTCTCCCCCGCAAGCGGGGGGACCCCCACCTCGTCGCGCTGCGCGCGCCGCATCGTCACCGGACCTGTTCGGCCGGGCGAGGTTAGGCGGCCTCGCCGGACGGCGCGTTGACGTCGTCGGGCAGTGCGGCCCGCGCGACACCGACCAACGCGGTGAATGCCGCGGGATCGCTGATCGCGATCTCGGCGAGGTTCTTGCGGTCGACCTCGACGCCGGCGGCCTTCAGGCCCTGGATCAGCCGGTTGTAGGTGATGTCATTGGCCCGAGCAGCCGCGTTGATCCTTGAGATCCACAGCTTGCGGAACTCGCCCTTGCGTGCCCGACGGTCACGGTAGGCGTAGGTCAGCGAATGTAGCTGCTGCTCTTTGGCTTTGCGGTACAGGCGGGACCGCTGGCCGCGATAGCCTTTGGAAGCCTTCAGGATGGTGCGGCGCTTCTTTTGGGCGTTGACTGCCCGCTTCACGCGTGCCATGGGGTGTTCCTATCTCGTTGGGAAGTGGTTGTTCCGGCGCTTGTGCTGCCGGTCAGCCGTTCAGCAGCTTCTTGACCCGCTTGGTGTCGTTGGCCGACACCGTGGTCCGTCCATCCAGCCGTCGCGTCCGCTTCGTCGACTTGTGCTCGAGCAGGTGGCGGCGGCCGGCTTTTTGACGCACGATCTTCCCGGTACCGGTGCGCCGGAATCGCTTCGACGCGCCGCTGTGGGTCTTGGTCTTGGGCATCTGTTTTCGGTCCTCTGTTCCGTCTGTATCAGTTCGGCGATGGTTCGGGATCGCTGTTGGGTGCGGGCTGGGGCGTGGGACCACTGGCGTCTTGGGCCGCACGAGCGCGCGTCTTTGCGCCGCGGTGCGGTGCCAACACCATCGTCATGTTGCGTCCGTCCTGCTTGGCCGACGTCTCGACGAATCCGTAGTCGGCGACGTCGCCGCCGAGGCGCTGCAGCAGCCGGTAGCCCAGCTCGGGTCGCGATTGCTCACGTCCGCGGAACATGATGGTCACCTTGACTTTCGCTCCCGCCTCCAAGAACCGGATCACGTGACCCTTTTTGGTCTCGTAGTCGTGATCGTCGATCTTGGGGCGCAATTTCTGTTCTTTGACAACGGTCTGCTGCTGGTTCTTGCGAGACTCGCGCGCCTTTTGCGCCGCCTCATACTTGAACTTGCCGTAATCCATGATCTTGCAGACCGGTGGTCTGGCGTCCGGCGCAACTTCGACAAGGTCGAGATCGGCATCCGCGGCGACGCGAAGGGCATCTTCGATACGCACGATGCCTACCTGTTCCCCTCCTGGACCGATCAAACGGACTTCAGGTACGCGGATGCGCTCGTTGACGCGGGTCTCAGTGCTGATGGGGCCTCCCTCATTGATCTTTCGTCAATTGCCACCGCCACCTGCTCCGTGGGGAGTCAGCGGGTTGGGATACCACACCATCAGCAAAAAAGCCCTGCTTAAGCAGGGCCCGGTGCCGACCGATCACGGCAAAAGCCGCCTGCCGAACGCAGAACCGGCACAACTGGTGTGCCAGTGACCGGACCGCTGAGCCTTATCGGCCAACGGTGGGAGCGGGACTCCACTTGCTGTCTCTGGCATTGCCGGAGACGGTCGCGCAGGCGAGTCTACCAGTCACGACGCCCAACTCCGTCACCTCGCCGTCCGACCGGCCGCACGACGAGGCAGCCGGGAGCCCTCGAGGCCGACACGAGCAATGTCATGCCGTCCGGAACATAGGCATTCCATAGCTAAACCGAATATCCTCGCCGTCTGTGACCCTCACAGCGTCCCGCCTGCGGAGCCAGTCGAGTTCTCGGCTCCGCTGGGTGCCGGCAGCCGCCGGCTGGACGGTCGGTGTCATCGCCACCCTGTCGCTGATCGCCAGTGTGTCGCCGGTGATTCGGTGGCTGATCAGGGTGCCGCGGGAATTCATCAACGACTACATATTCAACTTCCCCGACACCAGCTTTGCGTGGTCGTTCGTGCTGGCACTGCTGGCCGGCGCCCTCACCGCCCGCAAACGCATCGCCTGGTGGCTGTTGGTGTTCAACCTGTTGCTGGCCGCGGGTTTGAACGTGGCCGGTCTGATAGCGGATCACCCCAGTGCGGCGAAGCGCTTCGGCGAGACGCTCGGACTCGGTCTGCACCTGGCCGCGGTGGTGGTGCTGATCTTCAGCTACCGCGAATTCTGGGCGAAGGTCCGCCAGGGTGCGCTGTACAAGGCCGCCGGCGTGCTGCTGACCGGGTGGGCGATCGGCATCGTGGTGTCCTGGGGTCTCGTCGAGACGTTTCCCCGCTCGCTGGCCGCCGAAGACCGGTTGTTCTATGTGGTGAACCGGGTGGTCGGGTTCGCCGTCGTCGAGTCGGCGCAATTCACCGGCCGTCCGCCCGTGTTCCTCAACGCACTCTTCGGGTTGTTCAGTGCGATGGCGCTGATCGTCGCCGCGATCGTGTTGTTCCAGTCGCAGCGGGCCGATAACGCATTGACCGGTGAGGACGAATCTGCGATTCGTGGGCTGCTCGAGCTGTGGGGCAAGGACGACTCGCTGGGGTACTTCGCCACCCGTCGGGACAAGTCGGTGGTTTTCGCGCCGAGCGGCCGCGCCGCGATCACCTACCGCGTCGAGGTCGGTGTCTGCCTGGCCAGTGGGGATCCGATCGGCGACCCGCGGGCATGGCCGCAAGCCATCGAGGCGTGGCTGGCGCTGTGCCAGAGCTACGGCTGGACGCCGGGGAACATGGGCGCCAGTTCGGCTGGGGCCAAAGCATTTCGCGAGGCCGGCCTGAACGCGTTGGAACTCGGCGACGAAGCGATCTTGCAGACCACCGAGTTCAGGCTGTCCGGGCGCGAAATGCGCGGAGTACGCCAGGCGGTGACGCGAGCCCGCCGCGCCGGGCTGACCGTGCGCATCCGACGCCACCACGACATCGAACCCGCCGAGATGGCACAGGTCACTTCGCGTGCAGATTCGTGGCGGGACACCGAAGCCGAGCGCGGCTTCTCGATGGCGCTGGGCCGGCTCGGCGATCCGGCCGATGGCGACTGCCTGTTGGTCGAAGCCATCGGATCCGACGACACTGTGGTTGCGATGCTGTCGCTGGTGCCCTGGGGACGCAACGGAGTCTCGCTTGATCTCATGCGGCGGGCGCCGCACTCCCCCAACGGCACCATCGAACTCATGGTGAGCGAACTCGCTCTGCACGCCGAACGCATCGGCATCACTCGTATCTCGTTGAACTTCGCCATGTTCCGATCGGCATTCGAGCAGGGCGCCCAACTCGGCGCCGGCCCGGTGGCCCGGCTGTGGCGCGGGTTCCTGCTGTTCTTCTCGCGCTGGTGGCAGCTGGAGACGCTGTATCGCTCGAACATGAAATACCAGCCGGATTGGATTCCGCGCTTCGCCTGCTACGAAGACGCCCGGATGGTTCCGCGGGTGGGCGTCGCTTCGTCGATCGCGGAGGGCTTCCTGGTGCTGCCCTTCACCCGCCGCGACGAACAGCACACCGGCCATCACCCGTCGGTCCCGGCGACGCTGTTGGCGACCGGGCTGTTGCACCATGACGGTTCGGCGCCGGATGCTTCGGCATTGCAGGAGGCCGACTTCGGCGACGTCGACGCGCGAGGCCGGCGACTACCCGAGCAGATGCGCGTCCGGATGTCCAAACTGAAGGCATTGCAGGACAGCGGTATTGACGCCTATCCAGTGGGACAGCCACCCAGCCACACGGTCGCTCAAGCACTGGGCATCGAGGATCAGACGGCGGTCTCGGTGTCGGGGCGTGTGCTGCGGATCCGGGACTTCGGCGGCGTGCTGTTCGCCGAGCTGCGCGACTGGTCAGCGGAAGTGCAACTGCTGCTGGAGAATTCGGTTCTCGAGCATGGTCGAACCGCGGACTTCACCAAGGCGATCGATCTCGGCGACCTGGTCGAAGTGACCGGCAAGATGGGATACAGCAAGACCGGCACCCAGTCGCTGATCGTGCACAGTTGGCGGCTGATCGGCAAATGCCTACGTCCGCTGCCGAACAAGTGGAAAGGGCTGACCGATCCCGAAGCGCGCGTGCGCAGCCGCTACGTCGATCTCGCCGTCAACGCCGAGGCGCGCGAGCTGATCGCAGCTCGCAGCAGAGTGCTGCGCTCGATCAGAGATACGTTGAACGACAAGGGATTCCTCGAAGTCGAAACCCCGATCCTGCAACAAATTCACGGCGGTGCCGCCGCCCGGCCATTTATCACCCACATCAACAGCTACGACCTCGATCTGTATCTGCGGATTGCGCCCGAGCTATATCTGAAGCGGCTCTGCGTCGGCGGTGTGGAACGAGTATTCGAGTTGGGCAGAGCGTTCCGTAACGAGGGTGTCGACTTCAGCCACAATCCGGAGTTCACGCTGCTGGAGGCATATCAGGCGCACGCCGACTACAAAGACTGGATCGACGGCAGCCGGGAACTCATCCAGAACGCCGCGCAGGCCGCCAACGGCGCGCAGGTGGTGATGCGACCCGCCGGTGACGGCCTGGAAGAAATCGACATCTCCGGTGTCTGGCCGGTCAAGACTGTGCACGATGCGGTATCCGAGGCGCTCGGTGAGCAGATCGACGCGAGCACCAGCCTGACCAGGCTGCGCCGATTGTCCGACGCCGTGAAGATCCCGTACCTGGCGCAGTGGGACGCCGGCGCGGTGGTGCTGGAACTCTACGAGCATCTGGTCGAAGCCCCGACCGAGAAACCGACCTTCTACATCGATTTCCCGCTGTCCGTTTCGCCGCTCACCCGCCCGCACCGCAGTAAACCCGGCATCGCCGAGCGCTGGGACTTGGTGGCGTGGGGTGTCGAATTGGGCACGGCCTACAGCGAACTCACCGACCCTGTCGAGCAGCGACGGCGCCTCGAGGAACAGTCCTTCCTGGCCGCCGGGGGGGATCCCGAAGCAATGGAGCTCGACGAGGACTTTCTGCAGGCGATGGAATACGCGATGCCGCCGACCGGCGGCCTCGGGATGGGCGTAGACCGGGTGGTCATGCTCGTCACGGGCCGGAGCATCCGCGACACGCTGCCCTTCCCGCTGGCGAAGCCGCGGTAACCGGCCCAATTTTGCGCTCCCGCCGCGCGACCTTAGGCATCCGATGAGCAAAAATAGTGCTTAATCAGTAACAAGAAGTTCACAATGGATAGCGTGACGGGTTCAACGGCGAACCTTGCGTTTGCGGTGCTGGCTGACAACCACACCTCCTTGATGCACGGCTGGGTCCCGGGAGTGGTCCAGGCCGTATCGGTAGCCATGCTGCTGGTAGCGGTCGGGTGGCGATCGCGGCTGTGGCGGCTGCTCTTTTTACCGGTGGCCGCGGTCCTGGGCGCAGCTGTGGCCGCGTGCTCGAATTGGTACATCGCTCATGCCGGTCTGGCCGACGATCCCGCACCTCACCTGCTGTGGTGGTGGATTGCCGGCAGCGGTGCCGCCGCTGCGATCGTGATCCTGGGGTGGGGCAGCGCGCGCTGGTGGCGGCGCAGTGCTTCGCTGCTGTCCGTGCCGCTGTGTCTGCTCAGCGCGGGGCTGACACTCAACCTCTGGGTCGGCTACTTCCCCACCGTGCAGACCGCATGGGATCAGCTCACCGCCGGTCCACTGCCTCATCAGACCGACGCGGCCGGCGTTGCCGCGATGGCGGCCGCGGGCCTGCAGCCCGCGCACGGCGTCGTCGTGCCGGTGACGATCTCCGAGGATGCGTCGCATTTCAAACACCGTGGTGAAGTCGTCTATTTGCCGCCGGCGTGGTTCTCCAGCAGCCCCCCGCCGTCGCTGCCGACGGTGATGATGATCGGCGGCGAGTTCAACACGCCCGCCGATTGGCTGCGGGCCGGCAACGCGGCGAGAACGATCGACGAGATGGCGGCCAGGCACGGCGGCAACGCGCCGGTATTCGTCTTCGTGGACTCTGGGGGCGCGTTCAACAACGACACCGAATGCGTCAACGGAAGCCGAGGAAACGCGGCCGATCACCTCACTAAAGACGTTGTGCCATACATGATCTCGAGGTTCGGTGTCAGCGCGGAGCCGGCGCGTTGGGGCATCGTCGGCTGGTCGATGGGCGGGACGTGCGCGGTGGACCTCACGGTCATGCATCCGGAGTTGTTCAGCTCATTTGTCGACATCGCCGGCAACATGGGCCCCGAGGCCGGAACCAAGGCGCAAACCATCTCGCGGCTGTTCGGCGGCAACGCCGACGCCTGGGCTGCCTTCGACCCGGCCACCGTCATCGCCAGACACGGCCGATATACCGGGGTTTCGGGCTGGTTCGATGTGTCGTCGAGCAACCCGCCGAAGCATCGTCGCGGTCTGTCGGTGACGGACGCCAGCGACGTCTACCTCGGCGGCCGGGAGCCGATCGCCAACCCCAATGACCAGATCTCGGCGGCCGAGTCGTTGTGCGCACTCGGCCGCGCCAACGGCATCAACTGCGCCATCGTCGCTCAGCCCGGCATGCACGACTGGCCGTTTGCGAGCAATGCTTTCGCCGCGGCACTGCCCTGGCTGGCCGGTCGGCTGGACACTCCCGGGGTGCCGAGGATTCCGGCACCGGCCACCTGGCCACCCGCCTCGGCTCCGGCTCCGCACGCGGAGCCGGTCGGCCGGTAAACGCTATGGCGATCGCGCGGATGCGCCGCGCGATGTTCGCCCGCCACGCCAACCCGTGGAGCGCCTGGAGCCGCTGGGCGAGCACACCGCTGGTGCTGTTGCCGGTGTGGACGCGGCGTCGCAGCCACGCGCTGATGGCCGCAATCTGGTTCGCGCTCAACCCGGTGATCTTTCCGAAAATCAACGATGAGAGGTCGTGGGCGACCCGCGCGATGCTCGGCGAAGAACTCTGGATCAGCCGCAGGCCCCGAGACGGCGCGGCAGCCCTGAGCATAGTGACGTCTCTGGTCGCCGTCGTGGCTCTCGTCGCGGCGCACCGCCACCGGGCCGTCTCGGCCGCTGTCGCGACCGCGACGCAGATGGCGTTGACGTTGTTCTACTGGCAGCAAATGGTGCGCTATCTGGAACGCCACCGGTAGCGTGGCATCGTGCCCGATGAACCGGAAAGTTCAGCCACCGAGCCTGATGCCGATACCGGCTACAGCAGCTCTGGGGTGCCGACGTTCGAATCGGTCCGCGAGAAGATCGAGAGCCGCTACGAAACATCCATCGGTTCAGCCGAATTGGACGCCGAGACCCCGGAGGGCCGCGACGTCGAGGACCAGTATGAGGCCCGGCAGCGTGCGGCCGCCGACCGGTTAGCCCAAATCCGCGAATCGATGCGCGACGACAGCCACTGAGCCCGCAGCCAGAATTAGGCGCTGACCTTGCGCCGCTTGGTGGATCGCCGCGGGGTGCCGGCCGATGGCTTGCTGGCGCCGAGTGCCTCGGCGAGGAACTTGCCGGTATAGCTTTCGGGCACCGCCATCACATCTTCCGGCGTGCCCTCCGCGACGATGGTTCCGCCGCCGGCACCGCCCTCGGGCCCCATGTCGATGACCCAGTCCGATGTCTTGATCACGTCCAGGTTGTGTTCGATGACGATCACCGAATTGCCTTTGTCGACAAGGCCGTTGATGACATCGAGCAACTTGCGGATGTCTTCGAAATGCAATCCGGTGGTCGGCTCGTCGAGGATGTACACCGTGCGTCCGGTGGAGCGCTTCTGTAACTCTGATGCCAGCTTCACCCGCTGCGCTTCACCGCCGGACAGCGTAGGCGCGGGCTGGCCGAGTCGGACGTATCCGAGGCCGACATCGACCAGTGTCCGCAGATAGCGGTGGATGCCGGTGATCGGCTGGAAGAACTCCGCCGCCTCCTCGATCGACCTGTCCAGCACCTCGGAGATGGTCTTGCCCTTGTAGTGCACCTCCAAGGTTTCCCGGTTGTAGCGTGCGCCGTGGCAGACCTCGCAGGGCACATACACATCGGGCAGGAAGTTCATTTCGATCTTGATGGTGCCGTCGCCCGTGCAGGCCTCGCAGCGACCGCCCTTGACGTTGAACGAGAACCGGCCCGGTTGATAGCCACGGACTTTGGCCTCGGTGGTCGCCGCGAACAGGGTCCGGATCTTGTCGAAGACGCCGGTGTAGGTGGCCGGGTTGGATCGGGGCGTACGGCCGATCGGCGACTGGTCGACACGCACCAGCTTGTCGACGTTGTCCAGCCCGGTGATCCGGGTGTGCCGGCCCGGAACCTGCCGGGCGCCGTTGAGCCGGTTCGCCAGCACCGAGGCCAGGATGTCATTGACGAGCGTCGACTTGCCGGAGCCGGATACACCGGTCACGGCGGTGAGCACACCGAGCGGGAATGCCACGTCGATCCCGCGCAGGTTGTGCTCGTTGGCGCCGACGACCGTGAGCCGACGCCGCTTGTCCACCGGACGCCGAATCGTCGGGGCGGCAATGCTTTCCTTGCCCGACAGATAGGCCCCGGTGATCGAGTCCTTGTTCGTCAGCAAGTCGGCGTAGGTGCCGCTGTGCACGATGTGACCGCCGTGTTCGCCGGCGCCCGGACCGATGTCGACCACCCAGTCGGCGTGCGCAATGGTGTCCTCGTCGTGCTCGACGACGATCAGCGTGTTCCCCAGATTCCTTAAGCGAGTAAGGGTTTCGATGAGCCGACGGTTGTCGCGCTGATGCAGCCCGATCGACGGCTCGTCGAGCACATAGAGCACGCCGACCAGCCCGGAGCCGATCTGGGTGGCCAGCCGAATGCGCTGCGCTTCGCCGCCGGATAGCGTGCCCGCCGCCCGGGACAGCGACAGATACTCCAACCCGACGTCGAGCAAAAAGCCCAGCCTCGACTGGATTTCCTTGAGCACCTGGCCGGCGATCGCTTGCTCGCGTGAGCCCAGCGTGAGCCCGTTGAGGAAATCGGCGCAGTCGGAGATGGACAGCTCACACACCTCGGCGATCGACTTCGCGCCCTGCTCCCCCGCGGCCAAGGTGACGGCGAGGATTTCCGGCTTGAGTCGCGTGCCCTCGCACACCGGGCACGGCACGTCGCGCATGAAGCCTTCGTAGCGCTCCTTCATCAGCTCGGATTCGGTCTGGTCCAGCTTGCGCTCCAAGAAGGCCAGCACGCCCTCGAAGTCGGCGTAGTAGGAGCGGGTGCGGCCGTAGCGGTTGCGGTAGCGGACGTGCACCTGCTCGTCGCAGCCCTCCAGAATTGCCTTGCGCGCCTTGGCCGGTAGCTTGCGCCATGGCGTGTCGACGTCGAAGCCCATCGCCTCACCGAGGCTGGCCAGCATCCGGGTGAAGTACTCCGCCGTGTGGCCCATCGACCACGGCGCCACCGCGCCCTCCGCCAGCGTGCGATCCGGGTCGGGCACCACCAGATCGGGATCAACCTCCTTGCGGATGCCCAGGCCGACGCATTCGGGGCAGGCGCCGTACGGCGAGTTGAACGAGAACGACCGGGGCTCCAGGTCGTCGACCGCCAGGGAGTGCCCATTGGGGCAGGCCAGCTTCTCGGAGAACCGCTGTTCACGGTTGTGGGCGTCGTGGTCGTGATCGACGAACTCCAGCACCACGATGCCGTCGGCCAGATTCAGCGCGGTCTCGACCGAATCGGTGAGCCGTTGCTTGGCGCTGGCCTTGACGGTCAGGCGATCAACCACGACCTCGATGTCGTGCTTCTCCTGCTTCTTCAGCTTGGGCGGATCGGTCAGCGAATGCACCACGCCGTCGACGCGGACCCGGCTGTAGCCCTGCGCGTTGAGCTTCTCGAACAGGTCGGCGAATTCGCCCTTGCGCGTACGCACCACCGGGGCGAGCACCTGGAACCGGGTGCCTTCGGGCATCACCAGCACCTGATCGACGATCTGTTGCGGGGTCTGGCGGGCGATCCGCTCACCGCAGACCGGGCAGTGCGGCGTGCCCGCCCGCGCGTAGAGCAGTCGCAGGTAGTCGTACACCTCGGTGATGGTCCCGACCGTTGAGCGGGGGTTGCGGTTGGTCGACTTCTGGTCGATGGACACCGCCGGCGACAGCCCTTCGATGAAGTCGACGTCGGGCTTGTCCATCTGCCCGAGGAACTGGCGGGCGTACGCCGACAGCGATTCGACGTAACGCCGCTGACCTTCGGCGAAGATCGTGTCGAACGCCAGCGAAGACTTCCCCGAACCGGACAGGCCGGTGAAGACGATCAACGCGTCGCGCGG
This sequence comes from Mycobacterium sp., assembly GCA_036519055.1. Classification (GTDB taxonomy): domain Bacteria; phylum Actinomycetota; class Actinomycetes; order Mycobacteriales; family Mycobacteriaceae; genus Mycobacterium. Next base: position 2,054 of record DATDLZ010000114.1, on the reverse strand, counting down.
CAAATCAAGATCGACGCTGCGCAGATTGTGCTCGCGAGCACCCTTCACGATCAGGCGGTCAGCCACTCAGCCCCTTTCACCGGGCCACTTCCAGCGCCAGTATCAGCGCCGCAATCCGGCCGGACACACTACGGTCTCCATGCTAGGTGTCCCCTCCGACAGACAAGTCACCGCGTTTTCAAAGCGCTTGCATGGCCCGGCTGGAGCATCTCGCCCGATAGTTTGGGCGCGTTCCTGCCCCACAGAAGATCTCGATACGAACGGAATTGATCCGCAAACGGTCATGATGTCACCCTGGCGCCGATCTACGACGTCGGGAGCGCGCCGGGCTAGCAGCGTCGCCTCTATTGTTGACCGATCGAGTTCGCCGGACGAAGGAGCCGCCGACGGTCAACACAGGAAAGACCCCACCGACCGACCCGCTGACGCCGGGCGAACGCCGTGCCATGTTGGTAGCGGCCGTCGTTCTCGTTGCTTTGATCGCAGTGGGGGTAGCCGCGTGGGCGATGACGGGCCACTCGTCGGGCTATGGCCGATCGGGCGACAGCTGCGTAAATGTCACGATCGCGAGTTCGATGGGCGGCGCAGTCGAGCACGCATGTGGTGCAGAAGCACGCGACTGGTGTCGCGCTGTGGCCGCCCAGCACGACGCCCACTCCCAAGCAGTTCAGGCTCAGTGTCGAATCGCGCGGATTCTGCCATAGCGGACAACGCGGGCAAGTCAGCGCGAACGGTTGATCCTTCCACTGTTGGCGAGGCGGTTGATCCCACGTTCCCATTGAAACGCTATGGATGCGGGTTAAATCGGTCCACGGAAGCGCTTGCGCGCCAAGCAGAAATCCAGAATTAACACTCAATTATCTGACCGAAACCCAACGGCGCGACAATCTGCCCACTCTTGTGTGGCACCGCGACAGCGACCGAAGGGTGGACCGCATGAACCCTTATCCCGATTGGCTCAGCCCCGGAGACAATGCGTGGCAGTTGGTGGCGGCGACTCTAGTCGGCCTAATGAGCATTCCGGGTATTGCGGTGCTGTACGGCGGGCTCGTCCAAAAGAAGTGGGCGGTCAACACGATGTTGATGGCCTTCACCGGGTTTTCGTTGGTATTGGTGGTGTGGGTGCTGTGGGGCTTCAAGATGGGATTCGGGGAGCCGCAGAAGCTCGGCCCGGGCATCCTGGGGGCCGCGGTGGGCAAGCCGCGCAGCATCTTGGGCGCCGACAATCAGCACCAGGCGGTCATCCCGCTGCTCGACGGGGCGATGCCTAAATTCCGGTTCCCCGAAACGACGCTGGCTTACTTCCAGTTCGTATTCGCGGCGATCACCCCGCTGCTGTTCTTGGGCAGTGTGGTGGGCCGAATCAACTTCAAGGTGTGGCTGATCTTCGTGCCGTTATGGTCGACGTTTGCCTACTCGGTCAACGCCTTCCTGGTGTGGGGTGGGGGCTTCTGGGCCCAGCCGCACACCGGCGTCAGTAGCCTCTTTAGCACCGGAACGCTGGACTACTCCGGCGGATACGTAATCCACCTGGCCGCCGGCACCAGCGGGTTTGTTGCAGCCGCGGTGATCGGGCCGCGACTGGCCCGCGACCGCGAACGCGCCGTGCCCAACAACTTGCCGATAGCCGCGGTTGGGGCGGGCATCCTGTGGTTGGGCTGGAACGGGTTCAACGGCGGTGACCCCTACTTCGCTGGCACCAACGCCTCGTTGGCCGTGCTAAACACGAACCTGGCCACCGCGGTGGCGCTGCTGACCTGGGTAATCTGGGACGTCTTCGCGAGCCGCGAGCGTAAACCCACCCTGCTGGGTGGCATCAACGGCATGATCTCAGGGCTGGTGGCCATCACCCCCGCCGCCGGCTTTGTCAACAGCTTCGGCGCCATCATCATCGGGGTGGTGGCCAGCTCGCTGGTGTGGATGTCCTGGAATTGGCTGGGCCGCACCCGACTGTTCAGGAAGGTCGACGACAGCCTCGGCGTCGTGCACACCCATGGTGTGGCGGGCTTGGCCGGTGGCCTGCTGGTCGGGGTGCTGGCCGACCCGCACATCGT
>DATDLZ010000113.1:0-5080 GCA_036519055.1 Mycobacterium sp. | reverse complement strand
GCGGTCACCGGTTATTCGGCGCTTTTCAACGATGCGTCACGTCTGAAGGCCGGCGATTCGGTGCGGGTCGCCGGCGTCCGGGTGGGCACCGTCAACGGTGTTGCCCTGCAGCCGGACAAAAAGGTTGTGGTGAAGTTCGACGCGGACCGGTCCGTCGTGCTGACCGACGGCACCAAGGCGGCGGTTCGTTACCTCAACTTGGTCGGTGATCGGTACCTCGAATTGGTCGATGGGCCGGGGTCGACCCGGCGGCTGGGGGCCGGGGGGCAGATCAACGTCAGTCATACCGCGCCCGCGCTTGATCTCGATCTGCTGCTCGGCGGACTGAAACCGCTTATTCACGGCCTGAATCCGCGAGATGTCAATGCGCTCTCGTCAGCGCTGTTAGAAGTGTTCCAGGGCGAGGGCGGTACCTTGCAATCGCTGTTCAACAAGTCGACGTCGTTCACGAATACGCTGGCCGACAACGACCAAACGATCGAGCATCTGATCGACAACCTGAACGTCGTGGCGGCAACCCTGAACAAGGACGGCGGCCAATTCTCCGGGGCAATCGATCGCCTCCAGAGGCTGGTGACTGGACTGTCGGACGACCGCGACACCTTCGGACCCGCCATCGACGCGTTGAGCAACGGCACCCTCACGCTGGCAGACCTACTGGGCAAAGCAAGGCCACCGCTGTCCGGCACCGTAGACCAGCTCTCTCGGCTGGCCCCGAACCTCGATAACGACAAGGACCACCTCGATGCAGCGCTTCAGAAGGCGCCCAGGAACTTTCGCAAGCTGGTCCGGCTCGGCGTCTTCGGCGCCACCATCCCGTACTTCCTCTGCGAAATCACGATCCGTGGCACAGATCTGTCAGGCAAGACCGTGGTAGGTCCCTGGTTCAACTCCCATGAGCAGCGGTGCGAGGAACCGGAACCGGAACCGGGGAGACACTGATGCTGAAATACCGCGGAACCGGGCTGATCAAAGCTGGATTCATCGGCGCCGTCCTGATCGGGATGCTCATCCTGGTGGGCCTGTCGCCCGATCGGATTGTGTCGCTGGCGACCAACGTCCGCTACCAGGCGATGTTCTCCGAAGCCGGCGGCCTTGCCACCGGTAACGCGGTAACTGTGTCCGGAATCAAAGTCGGCACGGTGTCGGATGTGTCGTTGCACGAAGGCGATGCTCTTGTCACGTTCACGATGAAGGGCAGCGTTCCGCTCGGCAAGGACACCAGCGCGCACATTCGCACCGGCTCCCTTCTAGGCGAACGGGTGCTGACCCTGGAGTCGGCCGGCGGCGGAACGATGCATCCGTTGGATGTCATCCCGATCTCCCGCACCTCCTCGCCGTACTCGCTGACGCAGGCGGTCAGTGACTTCACGGCCTACGCCGACCAGACAAACACCGCGACCCTGAACCAGTCACTGGACACGTTGTCGGCAACGCTCAACCAGATCGCCCCACAGTTGGGACCTACCTTTGACGCAGTCAGCCGGTTGTCGCAGAGCCTAAACAACCGCAACACAAGCCTGGGCGACCTGTTCAAGAGTGCCAGCGCTGTCACCGGCATCCTGTCCGAACGCAGCCAACAGGTCAACAAGCTCATTCTGAACTCCGACGATCTGCTGCAGGTCTTGGCGGGGCGCCGGAACGAGATCGTTCAACTGCTGGCGGCTACGTCGATGGTGTCCAAGCAGCTGTCCGGATTGGTGCACGACAACGAAAGTAAGTTGGCGCCGGCGCTGCAGAAGCTGAATTCGGTGACTGCAGTGCTGGAAAAGAACCGCGACTACGTCGAGAAGGCATTACCCGGCCTCGCGAAATTCGAGGTCACCGTGGGTGAGGCCATCTCCAGTATGTACGCCTACTCGGCGTTCGTCCCGAACTTCCTTGTCCCGCAAATCTTCCAGCCCTTCATGGATTACCTCTGGGGATTCCGCACCTTCGACACCGGGCGCGGTCCGGGCTTCCCGTCGCCGGTACCGCGGTCGTTGGTCCCGCAGCTGTATAACGGCGCTCCGCTGTGCCCTGGCTGTACGTTGGGCGGACGGATCGGGGGAGGACAATGACCTCTGCGACCTCTCGGATACGCCGGATCCCGCGCAACAGGTTCACGACCGTCGCCGCAGTAGTCCTGGCGGGGCTTCTCGTTGCCGGTGCGGCCTTCGCGGTCCGACAGATCTTTTTCGGCCCGAAGACCATCACCGCTTACTTCACCTCGGCCACCGCAATCTATCCCGATGACCAGGTGCGGGTCTCGGGTGTCAAAGTCGGCACCATCAAATCCATTGAGCCGCAGGGCACGAAGGCGAAGATGACCTTGCACGTCGACCACGACGTGCCTATTCCGGCGGACGCGAAAGCGGTTATCGTCACCCAGAACCTGGTGGCCGCCCGGTACGTTGAGCTCACTCCCTCCTACCGGACCAGCGGCCCGGTCATGGCTGACGGTGCGGTGATACCGGTCGAGCGCACGGCCGTTCCGGTGGAGTGGGACGAGGTCAAATCCCAATTGATGCGGTTGGCAACGGATTTGGGCCCGAACGCCAAGGTGTCGACACCGTCGATATCGCGGTTCATCGACAGCGCCGCCAACGCGCTAGAGGGTGGTAACGGCGAGAAGTTGCGCCAGACGCTGACCCAACTGTCCGGGGTGGCGCGGACCATCGCGAACGGAAGCGGCAACATCGTCGACATCATCAAAAACTTGCAGATCTTCGTCACCGCACTGCGGGACAGCAACATTCAGATGGTGCAGTTCAACAACAGGCTGGCCACGCTCACCAGCGTGGTCAACGACAGCAAATCCGATCTGGACGCGGCGCTGACGGACCTGTCGAGCGCAGTGGGCGAGGTGCAGCGTTTCATCGCCGGGACCCGCGATGAGGCCAGTGAGCAGATCGACCGATTGGGCAAAGCCATCCAGCCTCTCGTCGATCAGCACATGGCTCTGGAGAACATTCTGCACGGCGCGCCGACCGCGCTGAGCAACTTCTTCAACGACTACAACGCCGACACCGGAACCATCGTGGGCGGGTTCGGGATCGCGGACTTCGCCAATCCCGTGCAGTCCGGTCTGATCCTTCCGCTACCGATTCCCGGGTGCGGACAAGTCCAAGCGATCGGGAACGTCACGTCAACCGAATCGGGCAAGCTGTGCTCCCTGTTCCTCGGCCCCGGTTTGCGGGTGCTGAACTTCAACAGCCTGCCGATCCCCATCAATCCGTTCATTCAGAAGTCAGTCGACCCGGCCAACGTCGAATACAGCGAAGCGCGCCTCGCACCCGGCGGCGCGGGCCCGAAGCCCGGACCGCCGGAAATCCCGCCGGCCGTGTCGGCGTACGGCGGCCTGAATGGTGATTCGATTGTGCCCGGCCCGGCGCCGTCCGTACCGCTACCCGCGATACCGGGCGCGGCGATGCCGCTGCCGCCACCGCCGTCGACACCGGAGCCCCCGCCACCGGCGCCGAGCCTGCCGGGCATGCTGCTCCCAGCCGAAGGCCCGCAACCGTGACCGCCCGGATTGCCCTGCGGCGACTGCTCGCCATCGGATGTTGCGTGATGCTGACCGGCACCGGTTGTGCCTTCCACGGCCTCAACTCGCTGCCGTTGCCCGGCGCGGTGGGGCGCGGACCGGATGCCGACACCTATCACGTCGAACTGGCGAATGTCATTACGATGGAGTCGAATTCGCCGGTGATGATCGACGACGTCGTGGTTGGCAGCGTGGGCCCGATGACGGTGAAAGACTGGCACGCAGACGTCCAGATCTCGGTCAAGCACGATCTCGTCATCCCCGCCAACGTGGAAGCCAGCATCGGTCAGACCAGCCTGTTGGGGTCCATGCACTTGGAGCTCAACCCGCCGCTCGGGCAGCCCGGTGTCGGACGGCTGCGGCCGGGCGCCACCATCCCGCTTAGTCGATCTTCGACTTATCCCTCGACCGAGCAAACCCTGTCGTCGTTGTCGCTGATCATCAACGGTGGTGGACTGAGCCAGATCGGGGAGATCATCCACAATTTCAGCGCCGCACTGGCCGGACGTGGAGGCGCCGTTCGCGATTTGATCAATCGCTTCGACACGTTCGTGGGGACACTCGACCAACAACGTGACAACATCGTCGCGTCCATCCAGGCACTGGATCAGCTTGGCGGCACCTTCGCGGCCCAGCACGACGTCATCACCCAGGCGCTGCGTAAAGTACCGCCCGCACTCGATGTGCTGATCAAGGAGCGGCCACGCCTGACGGCCGCCTTGGACGGCCTGCGCAAATTCAGCAACACCGCTACCGGATTGATCAACGACACTCAGGCCGACTTGGTCAGAAATCTGAAGAATCTGGAGCCGACCGTCAAGGGGCTCGCCGAGGTCGGACCCGAGATTGACACGGCGCTCGCGGCGTTGTCGGTCTTCCCGTTCACCCAGAACTTCGTCGACCGCGCCGTTCGAGGCGACTACTTCAACCTGCACGTCATACTGGACCTGACTATTCCCAAGCTCAAGTCGGGCCTGTTCCTCGGGACGCACTGGGGACAACTCGGCGAACAGTTGATTCCCGCGCCCGGGGACCCGCCGTACCTGCAGTACACACGTGATCCATTGCACGGGGGCTTCGGGCCGCCGCCTGGTCCGCCGCCACCCGGCGCGCCAGCGCCACTGGCCGGGGTACCGCCGGCCGGCCCACAGGCGCCGCCGCCACCCGGCCCGCCAGCGCCGGGGCCTGCTCAGCCGAATCTTCAGTTCAGCGCTCCCCTGCCGGGACCCGCCGCTGTACCGCCCGGGCCGGTACCGGGACCGGCTGCTGCACCCCCGGGGTTTGGTCCATTGCCGGGACCCGCGGCTGCATCGCCTGCGGGGCCAGCCGCGCCAAATGCTGCACCGCCGCAGGGGACTCCGCCGACGGAGGGGAGCAGGTAGATGCTGACGCGCTTCGTCCGGATTCAGCTACTGATCTTCACGATCATCGGGATCATCGGCGTGATCGCGATGGCCTTGTTCTACGTACAGGCGCCGACCCTGCTCGGTATCGGTCGGATGACTGTCACCCTCGAGCTGCCGGCGACCGGTGGTCTGTATCGGTTCTCCAACG
>DATDLZ010000112.1:0-9219 GCA_036519055.1 Mycobacterium sp. | reverse complement strand
TCGACAGTGAAGCCGAGGCGTTGACGGCGAGCAGCCCGCTGGGCCAGGCGCTCGTCGGCCGGAAAGCCGGCGACAAGGTCAGCTACACCACGCCGCAGGGCGAGCAACAGGTCAAGCTGCTCGACGTGAAGTATCCGTCGTAAGCGCCCGTAGACTTTCCGCCGATGGCTGAGATCGCGGCGAATGCCCAGCTACCGCTGAAAACACAGGCGTGGCGATTCATCATCACCGGCGGACTGTCGGCGATCGTCGACTTCGGCCTGTACGTACTGCTGCTGCGGCTGGGTCTGCAGGTCAACGTCGCCAAATCGCTCAGCTTCGTCGCCGGCACCACAACCGCCTACCTGATCAACCGGCGGTGGACGTTCCAGGCGCCGCCCAGCAAGGCCCGGTTCATCGCCGTGTGCGTGCTCTACGGACTCACTTACTGCGTGCAGGTCGGCATCAACTACGTCTTCTACCTGCAGTTCGCCAACGAGCCGTGGCGGGTGCCGGCCGCTTTCGTGATCGCGCAGGGCACCGCGACGGTGATCAACTTCATCGTGCAGCGGTCGGTGATCTTCCGGCTGCGCTGAACAGTGACCGTCGGCGGGTACCCTTTTTGACGATGTTGAGCAGTGACATTCCGACCACCAGAACCCGGCTGATGGGCTTCGGCCGCACCGCGCCGTCGGTAGCTGAGGTGCTCTCTACGCCGGACCCCGAGCTGATCGCCAAGGCGGTCGGCCAGGTCGCCGACGCCGGTGGCCGGGGCGTGATCGCCCGCGGGCTGGGCCGGTCCTACGGCGACAACGCCCAGAACGGCGGCGGCCTGGTCATCGACATGACGCCGCTGAACAAGATTCATTCGATCGACTCCGCCAGCGGCCAGGCCGACGTGGACTCCGGTGTAAGCCTCGATCAGCTGATGAAGGCGGCACTGCCGTTCGGACTGTGGGTGCCGGTGCTGCCGGGCACCCGGCAGGTCACCGTCGGCGGCGCGATCGCCTGCGACATCCACGGCAAGAACCACCACAGCGCGGGCAGCTTCGGCAACCACGTCACCTCCATGGAGCTCTTGACCGCCGACGGGCAGATCCGCCACCTCACCCCGGACGGCGACGAGTCCGAGCTGTTCTGGGCCACCGTCGGCGGCAACGGGCTGACCGGCATCGTGTTGCGGGCCACCATCGCGATGACGCCGACCGAGACGGCGTACTTCATCGCCGACGGCGTGGCCACCAAAGACCTCGACGAAACCGTCGCCGTCCATCTCGACGGCAGCGAAGACAGGTACACCTACTCCAGCGCATGGTTCGACCTGATCAGCCCGCCACCGAAACTCGGCCGGGCCGCGGTCAGCCGCGGCAGCCTGGCCAAGCTGGATCAGCTGCCGCCCAAGCTGGCCAAGAACCCGCTGAAATTCGATGCCCCGCAACTGCTGACGGTGCCGAACGTCTTTCCGATCAGCGCGATGAACAAGCTGTCCTTCATGGCAATCGGCGAGGTGTACTACCGGCTGGGCGGAACCTACACCGACAAGGTTCAGAACTTGTCGCAGTTCTACCACATGCTCGACCTGGTCAGCGGCTGGAACAATGCTTATGGCCCAACAGGTTTCGCGCAGCATCAGTTCCTGGTACCGCCGAACGCGCTGGACGAGTTCAAGGCGATCATCCGGTGGATCCAGACCCGCGGCCACTATTCGGCGCTGAACGTCTTCAAGCTCTTCGGCCCGGGTAACCGTGCGCCGCTGAGCTTCCCGATGGCCGGCTGGAATGTGGCGATGGACTTCCCCAACCGGCCGGGCGTCAACGAATTCCTCAACGAACTCGACGCCCGGGTGATGGAATTCGGCGGCAGGGTGTACACCGCCAAGGACTCACGGGTCAGTGCCGACAATTTCCACGCCATGTACCCACGCATTGACGAGTGGATTGCGGTGCGCCGCAAGGTCGATCCGACCGGAGTCTTCGTCTCCGACATGGCCCGACGTTTGGAGCTGCTGTAAATGGTGCTTGACGCCGTAGGAAATCCGCAGACGATCCTGTTGCTCGGCGGTACGTCCGAGATCGGGCTGGCGATCTGCGAGCGCTACCTGCGCAACGCGCATGCCCGCATCGTGCTGGCCGATCTCCCCGACCATCCGGGGAAAGACAAGGCCGTCGCGCAGATGAAGTCCGCGGGCGCCAAGTCCGTCGAGTGGATCGACTTCGACGGCGTCGACACCGAGAGTCACCCGAAGGTGATCGATTCCGCTTTCGCCGGCGGCGATGTCGACGTGGCGATCGTCGCGTTCGGTCTGCTCGGCAACGCCGAAGAGCTGTGGCAAGACCAGCGCAAGGCGGTGCAGATCGCCCAAGTCAACTACACGGCAGCGGTTTCCGTCGGCGTGCTGCTGGGCGAGAAGCTGCGCGCGCAGGGCTTCGGGCAGATCATCGCGATGAGCTCGGCGGCCGGCGAGCGGGTGCGGCGGTCCAACTTCGTCTACGGCTCCACTAAAGCCGGCCTGGACGGCTTCTATCTTGGTCTTGGAGAAGCGTTGCGGCCCAGTGGCGTTCGTGTTCTGGTCATCCGGCCGGGTCAGGTGCGCACCACGACGACGATCGAGCATTGGAAGTCCACCGGCGCCAAGGAAGCACCCTTCACCGTCGACAAGGAAGCTGTCGCCGAACTGGCAGTTACCTCGGCGGCCAAGGGCAAGGAACTCGTCTGGGCGCCAGGCACTTTCCGCTACGTGATGATGGTGCTGCGGCACATCCCGCGGCCGATCTTCCGCAAGTTGCCCATCTAGATGCGGAACGCGCTGGCCACCGTCGGCCACATGGTGATCGCGGTGGCGATCGCCGCGGCGATATCGGTGATCTCGCTGACCGCGATCGGCCGAGTCCAGTGGCCCGCCTTCCCGTCGTCGAATCAGCTGCACGCGCTGACCACGGTCGGCCAGGTTGGCTGCATCCTCGGATTGCTCTGCGCCGGTTGGGTTTGGCGGCGCGGTAGAGGCCGGGCGTTGGCCCGGCTGTTGGCGCTGGTGTTCGTGTCCGCGTTCTCGGTGGTGACGCTGGGCATGCCGCTGGGTGCGACCAAGCTCTACCTGTTCGGCATCTCCGTCGACCAGCAATTCCGCACCGAGTACCTGACCCGGCTGACCGACAGTTCGTCGCTGCACGACATGACCTATGCGGGGCTGCCGGCGTTCTATCCGCCGGGCTGGTTCTGGGTCGGCGGGCGTATCGCGGCGCTGACCGGTACACCGGCCTGGGAGACGTTCAAGCCGTGGGCGATCACCTCGATCACCATCGCGATCGCCGTGGCGCTGGTGTTGTGGTGGCAGCTGATCCGGTTCGAATACGCGGTGATCGTCACCGCCGCGACCGCCGCGGTAACGCTGGCCTACAGCTCACCCGAGCCGTACTCCGCGATGATCACCGTGCTGCTACCGCCGGTGCTGATCCTGACCTGGTCGGGTCTGCGCGGTGGAACTCCCCCGCAAGCGGGTGGTACCCCCAGATCGGGCGGCTGGGCCGCGGTGATCGGCGCGGGAATCTTCCTGGGCGTCGCGGCGACCTGCTACACGCTACTGCTGGCCTACAGCGCGTTCACCGTGCTGCTGATGGCGTTGGCGCTGGCGGTATCTCGCCGGCACGACGGCCTCAAGGCCGCGCTGGACCCGCTGCGCCGGCTGGCCGTCATCGGCGTGATCACCGCTGCGATCGCGTTGACGACCTGGCTGCCGTTCCTGCTGCGAGCGGCCCACGACCCGGTCAGCAATACCGGCAGCGCCTACCACTACCTGCCCGCCGACGGCGCCGAGCTGACCTTCCCGATGCTGAAGTTCACCCTGCTCGGCGCGCTTTGCCTGCTCGGGACGCTGTGGCTGGTGGTCCGCGCGCGATCGTCGGTACGAGCGGGCGGCCTGGCGGCCGGCGTGCTGGCCGTCTATGCCTGGTCGCTGCTGTCGATGCTCGCCACGTTGGCGCGCACCACGCTGCTGTCCTTCCGGTTGCAGCCCACCCTCACGGTGTTGCTGACCGCCGCGGGCGTCTTCGGCTTCATCGAAGTCACTCAAGCTTTAGTTGCGCGTGGGCGCGATCATGCCTGGGGCCGGGCCGTGCTGCCGGTGGCGGCGGCGATCGGCCTGGCCGCGGCGATCGCCTTCAGCCAGGACATCCCCGACGTGCTGCGACCCGACCTCACCATCGCCTACACCGACACCGACGGCCACGGGCAACGCGGCGACCGCCGGCCGCCGAGCTCGGAGAAGTTCTATCCGGAGATCGACACCACGATCACCCGGGCGACCGGCAAACCGCGCGACCAGACAGTGGTCATGACCGCCGACTACAGCTTCCTGTCCTACTATCCCTACTTCGGCTTCCAAGGGCTGACGTCGCACTACGCCAACCCACTCGCCCAGTTCGACAAGCGCGCGGCCGCGATCAAGAGCTGGTCCAAGCTCAAAGCCGGCGATCCGTTCATCCACGCGCTGGACACCCTGCCGTGGGCGCCGCCGACGGTCTTCCTGATGCGGCACGGCGGCTCGGCGGGAGCTTCTGCTTCTGGTTTGGGAAGCACCTACACCCTGCGACTGGCCGAAGATGTCTACCCCAACCAGCCCAATGTGCGGCGCTACACGGTGGAACTCAACGCCTCGATGTTCGCGGACCCGCGGTTCACCGTCACCACCATCGGCCCGTTCGTGTTGGCCGTCCGCAAACCCTGATGGCTACCGAGGCAGCCGATACCGGGCAACTAGCATCTAGCTCCGTGAGCCGCGCCGTCGACGATGCAGAGCGAAGCGATGAGGTGGGGGCACCTCCCGCTCGCGGGGGCGAGCGGCGCTCACTTGCCAGCGACGGCGGGACAACCTACCGGGCTGCCCGGATTGTCGCCGTCGTCGCCGGTCTACTCGGTGCCCTGCTGGCGATCGCGACCCCGCTGCTGCCGGTCAAACAGACCACCGCCCAACTGAACTGGCCGCAGAACGGCGTGCTCGGCAGCGTCGAAGCCCCGCTGATCGGCTACGTGGCCACCGACCTCAACATCAGCATCCCGTGCCAGGCCGCTGCCGGCCTGGCCGGACCCGGCGACAGCGGCAAGACCGTGCTGTTGTCGACCGTGCCCAAGCAGGCACCCAAGGCCGTGGACCGCGGTCTGCTGATCGAGCGTGCCAACGACGACCTGGTGCTCGTCGTGCGCAACGTCCCACTGGTCGTCGCGCCGATCAGCCAGGTATTGAGCGACGCGTGTCAGAAGCTCGTCTTCACCGCGCACGCCGACCGAGTGGTCGGGGAATTCGTCGGGCTCACCCAGGGCCCCAACGCCGAGCATCCCGGCGCCGCGTTGCGGGGTGAGCGCAGCGGCTACGACTTCCGTCCGCAGATCGTCGGCGTCTTCACCGATCTGAGTGGGCCGGCACCGCCGGGCCTGACGTTCTCCGCCACCATCGATACCCGCTACAGCAGCTCGCCGACGCCGCTGAAGATGGCCGCGATGGTGCTCGGGGTGGCGTTGACCATCGCGGCGCTGATCGCGCTGCACATTCTGGACACCGCCGACGGCACCCGGCACCGCCGCTTCCTGCCGCCGCGCTGGTGGTCGATCAGCGGACTCGACGGACTGGTCGCCCTGGTGCTGGTGTGGTGGCAGTTCGTCGGAGCCAACACCGCAGACGACGGCTACATCCTGACCATGGCCCGGGTCTCGGAGCATGCCGGCTACATGGCCAACTACTACCGCTGGCTGGGCACTCCCGAGGCACCGTTCGGCTGGTACTACGACCTGCTGGCGCTGTGGGCTCATGTCACCACCGCGAGCATCTGGATGCGGTTGCCCACGCTGCTGATGGCCCTGTCCTGCTGGTGGGTGATCAGCCGGGAAGTCATCCCGCGGCTGGGGCATGCCGTCAAGACCAGCAGAGCGGCGGCGTGGACGGCGGCAGGCACGTTCCTGGCGGTCTGGCTGCCGTTGGACAACGGCCTGCGGCCGGAGCCGATCATCGCGCTCGGCATCCTGCTGACCTGGTGTTCGGTAGAGCGCGCGGTGGCCACCAGCCGGCTGCTGCCGGTTGCGGCGGCCTGCATCATCGGTGCGCTCACGCTGTTCTCCGGGCCGACCGGTATCGCGTCGATCGGCGCGCTGCTGGTGGCTATCGGCCCGCTGCGCACCATCATTCACCGCCGGTCGCGGCAGTTCGGTGTGCTGCCGCTGCTGGCGCCCATCGTCGCCGCGGTCACCGTCACCGTGATCCTGATTTTCCGCGACCAGACCCTGGCCGGCGAGTTGGAGGCGACGGCACTCAAGCGTGCACTCGGACCGAGCCTGAGCTGGTTCGACGAGCACCTCCGCTACGAGCGGTTGTTCATGGCCAGCCCCGACGGGTCGATCGCCCGCCGTTTCGCCCTGTTGGCGTTGCTGGTCGCCCTCGCGGTGTCGGTGGCAATGACGTTGCGCAAGGGGCGAATTCCGGGCACTGCGGCCGGCCCGAGCCGTCGGATCATCGGCATCACGATCATCTCGTTCATCGCGATGATGTTCACGCCGACCAAGTGGACACACCACTTCGGGGTGTTCGCCGGGCTGGCCGGTTCGCTGGGGGCGCTGGCCGCCGTCGCGGTGACCGCGCATGCGATGCGCTCACGACGCAACCGGACGCTGTTCGCCTCGGTGGTGCTGTTCGTCGTGGCGCTGTCATTCGCCAGCGTGAACGGCTGGTGGTACGTCTCCAGCTTCGGTGTGCCGTGGTCAAATGCGTTCCCGCACTGGCACTTCGGGTTCACCACTGGTTTCCTGGCACTGACCGTACTGGTCGCGCTGCTGGCCGCCTGGTTCCACTTCGTCAAAAGCAGCAGCGACGCCGACCCGCCCAGCGAGTCGCGGTTGGGCCGAATCATCAGGTCTCCGTTGGGGATCGCCGCTTGGGCGCTGGTCTTCTTCCAGGTGCTATCGCTGACACTCGGCATGACCGATCAATACCCGGCATGGTCCGTGGGCCGTTCCAACCTGCAGGCGCTGACCGGCAAGACCTGCGGATTGGCCACCGACGTTCTCGTCGAACAGGATCCGAACGCCGGCATGCTGTCGCCGGTCTCGGCGCCGGTGAACGAAGCGCTGGCCGACGGCTTTTCCGAGGGCTTCGACCCCAACGGCATCCCATCCACGGTGTCCGCCGACCCCGTGATGGAACGTCCCGGCGACCGCAGCTTCGTCAGCGACGACGGGTCCGTCAACAGCGAAGCGGGCACCGAAGGGGGCACCACGGCCGCGCCGGGTATCAACGGCTCGCGCGCGAGGCTGCCCTTCGGCCTCGATCCGTCCAAAACTGCGGTACTGGGCAGTTGGCGATCCGGCGTCCAAATACCCGCCCGGTTGCGATCGGCCTGGTACCGGCTGCCTGAAAAAAGTCAGCGGAGCGAGTCCGGACCACTGCTGGTGGTCTCGGCGGCGGGCCGGTTCAACTACGGCGAAATCCAGATCCAGTGGGCCAACGACAAACAGGCCGCCGACAACAAGCCCGGCGGCGCAATGGGACTCGCGGACGTCGGCGCGGCGCCGGCATGGCGCAACCTTCGGGCACCGATGTCCGCGCTGCCGTCGGACGCCACCCAGGTCCGGGTGGTGGCGAACGACGAAGACCTCGCCGCGCAGCACTGGATCGCGGTCACCCAGCCGCGCATCCCGCGGCTGCGCACGCTGCAGGACGTCGTCGGCTCCACCGAACCGGTGCTGTTGGATTGGCTTGTGGGACTGGCTTTCCCGTGCCAGCGGCCGTTCGGCCACCAGAACGGTGTGGACGAGGTGCCGAAGTGGCGGATCCTGCCCGACCGGTTCGGCGCCGAGGCCAACTCGCCGGTGATGGACAAGAACGGCGGCGGGCCACTGGGCGTCACCGAGTTGCTGGTGCGCCCGAACACCGTTCCGACGTACCTGAAAGACGACTGGTCCCGCGACTGGGGTGCGCTGCAACAACTTACGCCGTACTACCCGAATGCCGGGCCCGCCAAACTCGACCTCGGTTCGGCAACCCGCAGCGGCCTGTGGAGCCCGGCGCCACTGCGGCAGTAACCGGCTGGCGTGAGGGTGCCGGGACCCCAGCAACTGGTCCAACCGGTGAGAGTCGATCTTGTGGCGAGAATGTATCTTGCCTGAAGCTCAAATATGGTCGCAGTCAGCCCCGACGCGCCGCCTCCTGAGCCAGCTGCACGCGGGAGGTCAGCCCGAGTTTGGTGTAGATGTGGGTGAGGTGCGCCTGTACGGTGCGGGGTGAGACGAACAACCGTGCGGCAACCTCCTTGTTGCCCAGGCCTTCGCTAACGAGTTTCACGACGTCGAGCTCGGCGCGGGTCAGCGATGCCCAACCGCTGCTTGCGCGCTTGCGTTCGCCCCTGCCGCGTAGCGCGTAGGCCGTCGCCTCCTCGATCGACAGAGCCGCGCCCTCGGACCACGCTGCCTCGAAATCACTCTCGCCCAAAGCATCCCGAAGTCCGGCGGTGGTGGCTTCATCGCCCTCGTCGAGAACCTTGAACCGCACGAAGCCCATGCGTTGGCGGGCTGCGTCTGCCGCACCGAAGAGGCGTGCCGCCATGAGGTGGTTGTCAGTCTGGCTCGCCGCGATGGCGAGGCACTCGAGGGCAAGCGGGACGACGAGGTCGCCGCCAATGCGGGCGGATATTTCGAGCGCGTCGTACGCGTCACGATCGGCAGCGTCGAACTCACCCTGTGCGATCTGCACACGTGACCGCGACGTCAAGGCCGCCGCAAGACCCCAGCCCACGTTCGACGACACGACATCGTCCGCCCAGCGACCGGCAGCGGCGAGATCGCCGCATGCCAGCGGAGCAAGCGGTGCCCAGGTGTATATCCCCGCGATCCATGGGTTCATCGGCGTGCGCTCACGCGCGCCTTCATATCCTTGCCACGCTGCGGACGCGTCGCCCGCGGCCAGGTCAACGGTCGCGAAAGCTGCCTCGGCCAGTCCTTTGTGGAAATTTAGGGACTCGGACACGCGCTCGAGGTTCTCAACGGCCCTTGCCCGCGCGTTCTCGACATCGCCGAGGTAAGCCAGCCCGCATATCCGCGTGGGCGACACGGTCGCCGCCCATGCCAAATCGTTGGACGCGATGCACACTTCGACCGCCTCGCCGAGGCGGGCGGCGCTCCCGATCAAGTCGCCGCAGAGGAGCTGCACCCAACCCAGTACGTAACCCAACTGACGACAGACGTAATCGTCGCCGATGCTCT
>DATDLZ010000111.1:0-9997 GCA_036519055.1 Mycobacterium sp. | reverse complement strand
AACAATGAACTGCCAGTTGGGCTGCCCCGGTCGGACATCCACTTGTGGCTGGGCGACGTCACGAAGCTGGTGATGCGCGGCCTCGAGGATGGTGAGGCCGACATCCGGCGCTACCGGTCCATCCTGCGTCGCTTCGTCGTCCCCGCCTTCGCCGGCGCAAACCGCACCGCCATTGCCGACGTCACGGCATTCTGAACTTCATACCGACACCCCAAAACACCACAGGTTGGGGCGCGTTATTGAGTCGATTCGCTCGGTATCAATCAGGCGGAGTGAATACCTTGTCCCAGTGCTCTGGGGACCGATAGAAATTCGGCCCAGGTTTTGGCGGTAGGTGCTGGTGAGTTGAGGAGACTGCGGTGACCGCGAGCGACGACGATGGCGCACCAACGAGGGGTGAACGCCTCGGACGGATAGGCGTTGATTGGTGGGCGACGATCGTGGCCGGGACTGTGGTGCTGTTGGCCGTGGCTGGGCTGCTGCCCAAGATTCCGTGGTGACCCGGTGAGCACGGTCGTTGCCGAGCAGGAGGAGCCCGCTGACGAGGCGAGTTTCACCAGCCGCAACATCCTGGAGTACGTGCCGGGAGTCCTGCTGCTGATCGCGGTCGGCTTGTTCGGCAAGTACGCGCAGGTGTGGTGGAATTCTCTTGCGCACCATGAGCATTGGCGGGTGCCGGACATCGAGTACGTGTTGTGGGCGATCGTCTTCGGCCTGCTCGTCACCAACACCGTCGGCCTGCACCGGATCTTCCACGCCGGCGTCCAGACTTATGAATTCTGGTTGAAGATCGGGATTGTCGCTCTTGGCGTGCGTTTCGTTCTCGGCGATGTGGTCAAGCTGGGCGGTATCTCGCTGATACAGATCTTGGTCGATATGGCGCTGGCCGGAGGGATCATCCTGGCCGCGGCGCACTTTTTCGGCCTGTCCGGCAAGCTCGGATCGCTGCTGGCTATCGGGACGTCCATCTGCGGTGTATCGGCCATCGTCGCCTCCAAAGGCGCGATCCGGGCTCGCAATTCCGACGTCGGCTATGCCATCGCGGCGATCCTCGCGCTGGGTGCTGTCGCGTTGTTCACGCTACCGGTGCTGGGCCACGCGATCGGTTTGACCGACCACGAATTCGGTTTGTGGGCAGGGCTTTCAGTAGACAACACCGCCGAGACCACCGCGACTGGCTACCTGTACTCCGAGCAAGCCGGCAAGATCGCAGTGCTGGTGAAGTCCACCCGCAACGCGCTGATCGGGTTCGTCGTGCTGGGTTTTGCGTTGTACTGGGCATCACGCGGCGAGGCAGACCGGGTCGCACCGGGTCTGCGTGCACGGGCCCTGTTCATCTGGGACAAGTTCCCCAAGTTCGTCCTCGGATTCCTTGCAGTGTCGGCGATTGCGACCGCCGGTTGGCTCAGCAAGGGTCAAACCACCAACGTCGCCAACGTGTCGCGGTGGGCGTTCTTGCTGACGTTCGCCGGTGTCGGCCTCAACACCAACATCCGCGAACTCGTTCGCACCGGGTGGCGGCCGCTCGTGGTCGCCGTCATCGGCTTGGTCGTCGTTGCCGCCGTATCGCTCGGGTTGGTGTTGATCACGTCGCGCGGGCTGCACTGGGGCATCGGGGCGGGCTGATCACTCCGGCCGTTGCGCGCCTTCGAGCGCGACGGCGCGAGCCAGTCGCGCGTAACGTAATTCGAGGTCTTTGAACCGCAAGTAGGTGTTCAGCGTGCTGAAGCCGAACGCGACGATCAGCGCGTACAGCATCAGGTCGGTGCCGCGGTCGACGCCGAGCCAATGCGCCACCACCGTGGTGTCGTCGGGCCGCAGCACGGCGTACACACCGGCGAACATGAAAGCCAGGAAGCCTACTTTGACCCAGGCTTGCGACTGGACGCTGCGACGGGAGCGCAGCAGAAAGACCACCAGCGCGAAGATCGAGGCAATCAGCAGGCCCTGGATCCAGTTCAACGCGGCATCCTTCCTCGCAGGAATCCGTCGACAATGATGTTGACGCCATTGAGCAGCGGCTGCCCTTTGGCCGATGAGTACTCGGTGTAGAGCACCTCGACGGGTTGTTCGGCCACGCGCCAACGGTTTTCGTCGATCAGCATGATGAACTCGGTAGCGTGGCTCATGCCGTTCATGGTGATGTCCAGCCGATCGGCGACGGTCTTGTTGAACACCCGCAGCCCGTTGTTGGTATCGGTCAGGCCCAGTCTGCGGCCCCGCGGGCTCAGCCACGCGGCGGTCTGCAGCACCACCCGTTTCAACAGTGGAGGCCGGCTGACACCCGCGCCGAACCGGGTGCCGATGACGACGTCGGCGTCCCCGGCCGCCAACCGGCCGATCATCGCGACGACATCCGCGACGCGGTGCTGGCCGTCTGCGTCGAAGGTGACGAAGACCTGCGCGCCGGGCTGGCTGCGGGCGTACTCCACGCCGGTTTGGATGGCGGCGCCCTGACCCAAGTTGACCGGGTGCTGCACCAGATGAGCTCCCGCGCGCAGCGCGATGTCGCCGGTGTCGTCGGCGCTGCCGTCGTCGACGCACACCACGTTGGCGAAGATCGACCGCAGATCGGTGATCACGTCGCCGATCACACCGGCTTCGTTGAAGGCGGGGACGACGATCCAGACGTCGGACATTTCACTGGGCATTTCAAGCCCACAACGTACACGCGGTACCCGCCGATCAACGGCCCGGACGCGCAAGCGCAGCCAGGTGCACGCCGATACCCACCAGCGGACCGCACAGCAACGCGACCACCGTCCGGGTCTCCAGCGGCAGCGGCAGCAACAGCAACAGCGTCGCCGCCACCGTCGCGCACACCCAGCCCAACGCGTAGGAGCGGTGCAACGCGGCGGCGACCGTCGCGGCGCCGGTCAGCGTCAGCATCGCGATCGTCACCGCCGCCGCGGTCAGCCAGGCCAGCAGCGCGCCCGCCGCGTGATACTCCGGCCCGAAGCCCACCCGCAGCAGCCACGGGCCGAGCAGGACGGCCGCCAGCACGCCGACCGCGCCGATCGCGCCGATCATCGCGGCCGGTGCGATCAATGCACGCAACCGCGCGGTGCGTTCGTCGACGAAGTGCGCGATCAGGTTGCCCTGCATCGCGGTCAGCGGCACCAGCAACGGCGCCCGGGTCAGGGTGACCGCCAGGATGACCACCCCGCCCTGGGCGCCCAGCTCGCTGGAGGTGAGCTTCAGCAACACCGGAAAGCCCATCACCAGAATCGCGCTGGCCCCGGCCGCGGTGATCGAATGGGCCGCCCCCCGCAGGAAGGTCGCGGTGCCGCCCGGAGTCAGCAGCCGTGCCGCCGCCCGGGTCGCCGGCGACGCCCCGATCATCATCAGCCAGGCCAGCGCACCCGCGACGGTGGCCCACAGGAACCCGACCAAGCCCCAGCCGACCAATACGGTGGCCGTCGCAACCGCCACCCGGATGACGGCGTCGGTGACCATCAGCGCGCCGTACTGGGTCCAGCGGTTGGTACCGGCCAGCATGCCCAGCAGCGTGGCGTGCAGGCAGAATCCCGCCAGCCCGACGCTGAGCAGGCCGACGGAAAGCCAGTGCGCTTGCACGAAGACCCGGCCGCCCCACAGCGGTGAGCTGCCGGCGATCACGGCGGCGGCGCCGATCCCGACCATGCCCGCGAGCCGCAACGGGTGGGTGCGCCGTCCTGGCAGCATCTCCGCGTAGCCGGCCGAGCGGATTTCTCGGGTGGTCTCTTGTAGCAGGCCGTTGGCGGCACCGGTGACCAGTCCGAATGCTCCCCAGAAGACCGCGAACACCGAGAAGCCGGCCGGCGCCAGATCGCGGGCGGCCAGGTAGACCACCGCGTAGCCGCACACCGCGGTCACGGCGGTCGCGGTACCCACGCGGGCCACGCTGCCGCGCGCGATCGGGCTGGCGAAGGCTCCCACGGCGGGGGTGCCGCCCACTTCGGTCACGGTTAGAAACTACTCACAGCCTTTACCGCGCTGAGCACGCCGCGACGACGTCGACCTGACAGACTGACCGCAGAGGGGAGTATTCCTCGGCCGCGCAGTCGTCATCACGTCGCCCAGATCGGGTGACCGGCCCGCGGGCCGTCGCTACCGACGGTGGAAGAGACCTCTGGTTGTCAACGACCGGAGGTATCCCCATGCACGTCTCCCTGCTGGAGTGGATTGTCACCCTGGCTGCCACGATCGCGGTACTGCTGTTCGACGTCGTGGTGATGGCGCGCGGATCAGAGGAACCGACCATGCGCCGATCCGCGCTGGGATTGTCGGCTTACTGCGGCCTGGCGGTGTGCTTCGGAATCTGGACGTGGTACTTCCACGGCCGACAGTTCGCGGTGCAGTTCTTCGCCGGCTGGGTCACCGAATACAGCTTGTCGGTCGACAACCTGTTCATCTTCGTCATCATCATGACGAGCTTCGCCGTCCCCAGGGTGTACCAGCGGCAGGCCCTGTTCGCCGGCATCGTGATCGCGCTGATTTTCCGCGGTGTCTTCATCGCCCTCGGGGCGGCGGCCATTGCCCGATTCTCCTGGGTGTTCTACATTTTCGGCGCGTTCCTGGTGTACACCGCGCTGCGATTGGCGCGCGGAGTCACGCATGAGACAGACGCGGAGAACGCGGTGGTCCGGTTCGCGCGCAACCACCTGAACGTCACCGAAACCTGGCACGGTGCAAAGCTTTTCGTGAAAGATGGATCGCGACGGTTGGCGACTCCGATGGCGCTGGTGGTCCTCGCGCTGGGCGCCACCGACCTCATCTTTGCCCTCGACTCCATCCCCGCGATCTACGGGCTCACCAGCGAGCCCTATTTGGTGTTGGCCGCCAACGTCTTCGCGCTGATGGGCCTGCGGCAGCTGTACTTCATCGTCGAAGGGCTGCTGCGGCGGCTGGTCTACCTGTCCAAAGGGCTCGGCGTCATTCTGTTGTTCATCGGGGTCAAGCTGATACTGCACGCGTTACGCAACAACGGCCTGCCATTCATCAACGGCGGCAAGCACGTTGACGTCCCGGAGATATCGACGTTGGTCAGTCTCGTGGTGATCGCCGCGACCCTTGCCGTAGCCGGGGCCGCCAGCGTCTATGCCACCCGCGGCGACGGGACGGACCAGCCCGGTTAGGCCTCGATCTGGGCGGCGATGCGTCGCTCGATGCCGGCCCGCGCGGCCGCCGGCAACGCGATCAACCCCTCGAGTTCGCGGCCTGCTCGGGCGTAGGCGCTCTGCCGTTCCTGCGGAGACGCGGCCTCGTCTTGTGCCAGCCGCAACAGGTTCTGGGCTCGCGCCAGCCGTTGTTGATCGTCTTCGGAGAAGTCGCTGCGGCGCCGACGGATCGCTTCGGTTTCGGCGATTTCGAACGCGCTGACGTACTCGTGCACGGCGTCGCGGTATTCGAGGTGTGCGCTGCGATCGCTGAGCACGTCATCGGGCCGCTCCGGACGCAGTAGGTCGGCCCGCTGCTTGGCCTTGTGGAACGTGACGGTCAGCGGATTGCGCATATCGGTCATGAGGGGGAAGTCGAGCAATCTGGCGACGTCGACCTCGTAGTCCAGCCATCGGGCGTCGGTCCGATCGTGCGCGGCAAGGAGTTTGACGACCTCGCGGCGCTGGCCGTCCGCGTTGTCTCGCCCGCGCCCGGACGCTTCGGCGATCGCGATCTTGGCCTGCTGCTTCAGCCGATACCGTTCGAGTCGCCGATCAGCCCTGCGTTCGTTGGCCGCGGCGATGGCTCGCACGCCGCCGCCGATCGCGCCGCCGAGCGGGAAGATCAGCCACCAGAAATTCGCAGCGAAATGAAGCGGGCCCACCTAGTCAGGATGCCACCGCGGCACGGCGGCTTCGACCCGACAGCGTTCGCTCAGAGCCGAACGCCGCGAGTCAGTGGCCTTCGGTCTTGAACCGCTCGATCGAACGCTGCACCTCGGCCTCGGCTTCGGCGCGGCCCACCCAGTCGGCGGCCTTCACGTACTTGCCCGGCTCCAGCGCCTTGTACTGCGAGAAGAAGTGCTTGATCTCGTCGAGCTCGTGTTGTGGGACGTCGCCGATGTCCTGGATGTGGTCCCAGCGATGGTCTTTGGCGGGCACGCACAGCACCTTGTCGTCGCCGCCTGCCTCATCGGTCATCTGGAACATGGCGACCGGCCGAGCCTTCACCACGACGCCTGGGAACACCGACTGCGGAAGCAGCAGCAGGACGTCCAGGGGGTCACCGTCCTCGCCCAGGGTGTCCTCGATGAAGCCATAGTCAGTCGGATAGACCATCGACGTATAGAGGTAGCGATCCAGAAAAACCCTGCCCGTCTTGTGGTCGACCTCGTACTTGTTGCGTTGACCCTTGGGGATTTCGATGATCACGTCGAATTGCACCGGTCCGGCTCCTTCGCCTGGGAATTGTCGCTTGGCGTCGATCGTAGGGCTCCCAAACCACGCCCGTCCGCGGGGGCTTGGGCACAATAGGCGGATAGAAGTCAGGAGAGTCATGCGTCCCACCACGTGGCGTACGTCTACGCACCTGATCGTGGGGGTGGGCGTGCTGGCGATCATTGCCGCCTTGGTGGCTGCGGCTGCGCTGCTCACCGGCAGCGGCCGCGGTGTCGGCGGCCCGAAGGTGCCGCCACCGCCGCAGGCCGTCACCGCCAAGCCGGGCGTCGTCCCGGTGGCCGACAGCGCCGCGACGCCGACCAAGTCCGGTCTGGCCGCAGCCTTGGCGGCGGTGGTGGCCGACCCCAACCTGGGCAAGCTCGGCGGCCGGGTCACCGACGCGGTGACCGGCGAAGAACTGTGGAGCCAATTCGACGACCTGCTCCTGCAGCCGGCGTCCACCAACAAGACCTTGACCAGTGCCGCGGCGCTGCTGGCGCTGGACCGCAACGCGCGGGTGACAACCCGCGTCGTAGCCGCCGATCAACCCGGGACCGTCGTGCTGGTCGGCGGCGGCGACCCGACCCTGTCGGGAGCGGCGCCCGGGCAGGGCACCTGGTACCACGGCGCGGCTCGGCTCAGCGATCTGGCCGATCAGGTGCGTCGCAGCGGCGTGACGCCGACCGCGGTGCAGGTGGACACATCGCTGTTCAGCGGCCCGACCTTCGCGCCCGGCTGGGACCCGGCCGATATCGAGGGTGGCGACATCGCGCCGATCGAGTCGGTGATGCTCGACGCCGGACGGATCCAGCCGGCGACCGACGAATCGCGACGATCGGTGACGCCGGCTCTGGACGCGGGACGCGCGCTGGCCACCGCGCTTGGTGTCGACCCGCAGCAGGTGACCGTCACCGGCCAGTCCGTCAGCTCCGGCTCGCGGCAACTGGCCGCGGTCCAGTCGGCCCCGTTGATCGATCGGCTCAACGAGATGATGAACATCTCCGACAACGTGATGGCCGAATGCATCGCGCGCGAGGTGGCGGCATCTATGCAGCGGCCACTGAGCTTCGCCGGCGCCGTCGACGCGGTGACCAACAGGCTGAGCACCGCGCACATCGACACCGGCAGCGCGATCTTGCGCGACTCCAGCGGCTTATCGGTCGAAGACCGCCTCACCGCCAAAATCCTCGACTCGGTCGTGCAAGCGGCAGCCGGATCCGGCCAGCCGGCACTGCGGGCGTTGCTGGACTTGTTGCCGATCGCCGGAGGCAGCGGCACGCTGTCGGATCGCTTCATCGACGGCACTCCCGCCGGCTCCGGCCCCGCCGGCTGGTTGCGCGCCAAAACCGGCTCGCTGACCGCGATCAACGCGTTAGCTGGGGTG
Source organism: Mycobacterium sp. (assembly GCA_036519055.1). Classification (GTDB taxonomy): domain Bacteria; phylum Actinomycetota; class Actinomycetes; order Mycobacteriales; family Mycobacteriaceae; genus Mycobacterium. The sequence goes on along the minus strand of DATDLZ010000111.1, from coordinate 2,257 downwards.
GTGACCGACCGCAGCGGGCGGGTGCTGAGCTTCGCGCTGATCTCCAATGACGCCGGGATGTCCGGCCGCACGGCGATCGACGCGGTGGCCGCGACCCTATGGTCGTGCGGGTGCGTCGCGTGACCGCCTCAGCGGACTTGACGGTCGGGCGCACGGTCGACTGGGGATTCGCGGCGACGGTCGGCCAATGGCTGGCCCGCCCGGGCCCGCCGTCGACCGATTACACGCGGCGCCAGGTGGTCGAAAACCTGGCCACCGCCGCCAAGGCGGCTGAGCCGCCGGTTCGCGAGGTCACCGGTCTGCACACCGATGGCGCGGTGCCCGAGGCCCGAATCATCGACCGGCCGGGGTGGATTCGGGCCGCCGCCGAGTCGATGCGGGTGATGACCGGCGGAACGGACAAGCCGCGCGGCGCGATCAGCGGACGGGTCACCGGAGCGCAGACCGGTGCCGTGCTGGCATTCGTCTCATCGGGCATCCTCGGTCAGTACGACCCGTTCAGCGACGGCGGTACCCTGTTGCTGGTCTACCCGAACGTCATCGCGGTCGAACGCCAATTACGGCTTGAGCCTTCGGATTTCAGGCTGTGGGTATGCCTGCACGAGGTCACCCATCGCGTGCAGTTCACCGCCAACCCGTGGCTGTCGGGTTACATGTCGCAAGCGTTGGGTGTGCTGACACAGGAGGGCAGCGACGACGTCGCGCAGGTGGTGAGCCGGCTGGCCGATTTCGCCCGCGGACGTCGCGACTCCGCACAAGGCGACCCGAATTCGACGGGCATCCTCGGGTTGCTGCGCGCCGTGCAGTCCGACCCGCAACGCGAAGCGCTGGATCAGCTGCTGGTGCTCGGCACGCTACTGGAGGGCCATGCCGACCATGTGATGGATGCCGTTGGGCCCGTTGTGGTTCCGTCGGTGTCCATGATCCGGTCCCGCTTCGACGAGCGACGGAACCGCAAGCAGCCGCCGCTGCAACGGCTGCTGCGCGCGCTGCTGGGCATCGATGCCAAACTGAGCCAGTACACCCGGGGTAAGGCGTTCGTCGACCATGTGGTGGATCGAGTCGGGATGGCACGGTTCAACACAGTCTGGACGAGTCCGGAGACCTTGCCCCGGCCGATTGAGATCGAATACCCGCAACGATGGATCGACCGGGTGCTGTAGCCGAACTCCGCGCGGTGGTGGCGGCGTTCGCGACAGAATTTCTCGACACTGATCGCTGGTGTGTGGCGTTATCAGGAGGCCCGGATTCGTTGGCGCTCACCGGTGTTGCGGCAACGATACTGCCGACCACCGCCCTGATCGTCGACCATGGCTTACAGTCCGGGTCGGCCACTGTGGCCGCAACCGCGCAGCGACAGGCCGAGTACTTGGGATGCGTCGACGCTCAAGTGCTTACCGTGCAGGTGGTCGGTGACGGTGGCCCGGAGGCCGCGGCCCGCAACGCCCGCTACATTGCGTTGGCGGATGCCCGTCGCGACCGGCCCGTTTTGTTGGCCCACACACTCGACGACCAGGCCGAGACGGTGTTGCTCGGCCTTGGCCGCGGCTCGGGCGCCCGGTCGATCGCCGGCATGCGCCGCTATGACCCGCCCTGGTGCCGGCCGCTGCTGGGTGTGCGGCGCGAGGTGACGCACGCCGCCTGCGCGGAGCTGGGGCTGAACGTCTGGCACGACCCGCACAACACCGACCGACGCTTCACCCGCAGCAGGCTGCGTCTCGAGGTGCTGCCGCTGATGGAAGAGGTGCTCGGCGGCGGCGTGGCCGAGGCGCTGGCCCGCACGGCGACCGCGTTGCGCGGGGACACCGAGCTGATCGATTCGCTGATCGCCCAGGCGATGTCCGTCGCGGTAACCCCCAACGGGCTCGACACCGAGGCGTTGACGGCGCTGCCCGACCCGGTTCGTCGCGGGGTCATCCGCGGCTGGCTGCTCGCCGGTGGCGCGATCGGGTTGACCGACAAGCAGATCCGCGGGGTGGACACGCTGGTCACCGCCTGGCGTGGCCAGGGCGGGGTTGCCGTCGGCTCGACATTACGCCATCAGCGGTTGGTCGCCGGTCGCAGCGGCGGGGTCTTGACGTTGCACCAGGAATCGGTCTAATCGACCACCGTTGGTTTCCGGCCCGACGACGTGGCACGCTGTGCTCGTGGCAGCGGAATCGCCGGAGCTCTACCCGGGGGACATCAAGTCGGTCCTGCTAGGCGAAGAGCAGATCCAAAGCCGCATTGCCGAGCTCGGAGCGCAGATCGGCGCGGA
>DATDLZ010000110.1:0-17128 GCA_036519055.1 Mycobacterium sp. | reverse complement strand
TCAGCTATCACAACCGCCGGCAGCTGCCCAATCCGGGTTACCCGTACGCGCCGTCAGCAGTGGACCTCGCGAAATCCGTTGAGGTGCTGGTGGTGGCAGCCGCCGGCAGCGAAAACGCGCCGCCCCTGGTCTGCCGCGACGTGCTGGAAGCACTCGGCCCCGACGGTTACCTGATCAACATCGCCCGGGGCAGCGTTGTGGACGAGGAGGCTCTCGTGGAACTGTTGGCCCGCGGACGGCTCGCCGGCGCCGGCCTCGACGTAGTTACCCACGAACCGGATGTCCCGCAACAACTCCGGGAGATGGACAACGTCGTTGTGCTGCCGCAGGTGGGCAGCGCGACGGCGCGCACCCGCGCCGCGATGACCGCGCTGACTCTGCGCAATCTTGACGAGTACCTGACACGCGGCACTCTCACTACCCCGGTGGTCGCGCCGACGCGTTAACTCGTGGCGACCGACGATCGACGGCGCCCGAATAATTCAGTTGGCGACGGTCCGCCCGCCCTAAACCGAAGACCACAGACAACATTGCGGCGACAAACCCGATAATTCCGATGACAACCAAGATATCGGCCATGACAACAAGCTTTGCGCGTTACCTGGCCGTAACATGGAAACACTCCGCGGCTGGACGGTGAAGAATCGGTGAACCTTGCGTGCTTGCGAGGTCAGAGCGTTTCGCGACCGCCAGTGCGTCGCCGAATCACCCTCTCCTGACCTACCGGGAACAATTCCGCGGCCATCCAGGTTGAGCGCATCAGGCTTAACTTTGGAGGAATGATGGCTGAAGCCAAATCAGAGCCGGTGTTGTTCGTCAGCGATCCGATCGTGCTGCCCGGAATGGTGGTGCCGATCGCCCTGGATGACGCCGCTCGCGCGGCCGTCGACGCTGCACGTGCCACCGAGTCCGGCACATTGCTGATCGCGCCCCGGCTCGAGGACCGCTACCCGTCCTACGGCGTGCTGGCGACGATCGTGCAGGTCGGCCGGATACCCGGCGGCGCCACCGCGGCGGTCGTGCGTGGTGAACGGCGGGCCCACATCGGCGCCGGCGCCAGCGGGCCAGGGGCTGCGCTGTGGGTCGAGGTGACCGAGGTCGCCGATGCGGAGCCAAGTGACGAGATTCGCAAGCTCGCGGGCGAATACAAGAAATTGCTGTTGGCGATGCTGCAGCGCCGCGAGGCCTGGGAGCTCGTCGACGTGGTCAACAAGCTGACCGATCCCTCGGCCTTGGCTGATATGGCCGGTTACGCGTCGTATCTGACCGACGTGCAGAAGCGCCAGCTGCTGGAGACCGGCGACGTCGCCGAGCGGTTGACGGCGTTGATCGATTGGACCGGCGACCAACTCGCCGAAGTCGAGGTCAACGACAAGATTGCCGAAGACGTCCGCGAGGGCATGGAAAAGCAGCAGAAGGAGTTCCTGCTGCGCCAACAGCTCAACGCGATCCGCAAGGAGCTGGGCGAGGGTGAGCCCGAGGGCTCCGACGATTACCGGGCCCGTGTTGAGGCGGCCGACCTGCCGGACAAGGTCCGCGAGGCCGCGCTGCGCGAGGTCGGGAAGCTGGAACGCTCCAGCGACCAGAGCCCCGAAGGCGGCTGGATCCGCACCTGGCTGGACACCGTGCTCGACCTGCCGTGGAACACCCGGACCGAGGACTCGACCGACCTCAAGGCCGCGCGCGAGATTCTAGACGCCGATCACCACGGGCTGGATGACGTCAAGGACCGCATCGTCGAGTACTTGGCGGTGCGAGCCAGGCGTGCACAGCGCGGCCTGCAGGTTGTCGGCGGTCGCGGCTCCGGTGCCGTGATGGTGCTGGCCGGTCCGCCTGGTGTCGGTAAGACGTCCCTGGGCGAGAGCGTTGCCCGAGCGTTGGGCCGCAAGTTCGTCCGCGTCGCACTCGGTGGTGTGCGCGACGAGGCCGAGATCCGCGGCCACCGTCGCACCTACGTCGGCGCGCTGCCGGGCCGGATCGTCCGTGCCATCGGCGAAGCCGAATCGATGAACCCCGTTGTGCTGCTTGACGAGATCGACAAGGTCGGCTCGGACTTCCGCGGCGACCCCAGTGCCGCCTTGCTGGAGGTGCTGGACCCCGCGCAGAACCACACCTTCCGGGACCACTACCTGGATCTGGATCTGGATCTGTCCGATGTGGTGTTCCTGGCGACCGCGAACGTCATCGAGAACATCCCCTCGGCGTTGCTGGACCGGATGGAGCTCGTGCAGATCGATGGGTATACCGAGGACGACAAGGTTGCCATCGCCCGGGACTTCCTGTTGCCGCGGCAGCGCGAACGTGCCGGCCTGACCGATGACGAAGTCGCCGTGACCGAGGCGGCGCTGCGCAAGATCGCTGCCGACTACACCCGCGAGCCGGGCATGCGGCAGTTCGAACGGCTGCTGGCCAAGGCGCTGCGCAAGGTGACCACGAAGATCGCCGAGGATCCGGTGACGATCGACGAGCCGGATCTGGTGGATTACCTTGGCCGCCCGCGCTTCACCCCCGAGTCGGCCGAACGCACAGCGGTGCCGGGTGTAGCGACCGGCCTGGCGGTGACCGGGCTGGGTGGTGACGTGCTCTACATCGAAGCGGGCGCCAACGACGGCGAACCGGGTCTGCAGTTGACCGGTCAGCTGGGTGACGTGATGAAGGAGTCCGCGCAGATCGCCCTGTCGTATGTGCGTTCGCACGCCGCGGAATTGGGCGTCGACCCCGCCACGCTGGACCGGCGGATCCACGTGCACGTGCCCGCCGGCGCGGTCCCGAAGGACGGCCCGTCAGCCGGTGTCACGATGGTGACCGCGCTGGTGTCGATGGCCACCGGACGACAGGTCCGTGCCGATGTCGGCATGACCGGCGAGGTGACGCTGAACGGCCGGGTGCTGCCGATCGGCGGCGTAAAGCAGAAACTGCTGGCCGCGCAGCGGGCCGGGCTCTCGACGGTGTTCATCCCGCAGCGCAACGAACCCGACCTGGACGATGTGCCCGCCGAGGTGCTCGAGGCGTTGGACGTCAAACCGATGACCGACGTCGCCGAAATCGTCGCCCAGGCACTGGAGCCGGCGTCGCAAGCGGTGACCGCTGCTGCGTGATGTCGGATAGCCTGCGGGCATGACCGACCTGCAACAGCTCAAACGGCGCATCGTTCACACGGCTCAACGCCTGGTGGTCAATCCAGTCGGTCGACGGTCACCGATGACCATGCTGGAGACCACCGGGCGAAAGTCGGGGGAACCGCGACGCACCGCGATCGGGGGCCGGGTGATCGGCAACCAGTTCTGGATGGTCTCGGAGCATGGCGACCATTCGCACTACGTGCTCAACATCAAGGCCAATCCGGAAGTGCGGGTGCGCATCCGCGGCAAGTGGCGCGGCGGAACCGCTCACCTGCTGCCGGGCGATGACGTTAACGAGCGGTTGCGCAGTCTGCCGGGATTCAACAGCGCTCTGGTGCGGTTGATGGGCAGCGACCTGCTGACGATCCGGGTCGACCTGGACTGAGACTGACTTTCCATGGCCTACGACACCGACCTTGCCGATCGCATTCGCGAGCTGCTTGGCCCGCTACGCGGCGTCGATGAGAAGCGGATGTTCGGCGGCTTGGCGTTCCTTCTCAACGGCAACATGTCGGTGGCTGTCAGCAGACAGGGCGGTGTGATGGTGCGGGTACCGCCGGATGACACCGAAAAACTCTTGGGGCGCGCCCATGTCAGCCCGATGGTGATGGCCGGCCGCGAAGTCCGCGGGTGGATCCGTGTCGACGCCGACGGAGTCAAGACCAAACGGCAATTGACGAACTGGGTGACACGTGGAGTCGACTATGCGCGGAGTCTTCCGCGCAAGTAACCACGACGTTTGCGAGCCCCAACTACGGGTACGCCGTACCTCATGGTCAAGGACTCGAAAACTTTCGTCATCGTCGGCGGCGGACTGGGCGGAGCCAAGGCGGCCGAAGCATTGCGCGAGAAAGGCTTCGACGGAAAAGTCGTGCTGCTCGCGGACGAGGAATACTTGCCCTACGAGCGACCGCCGCTGTCCAAAGAATTCCTGGCGGGCAAGAAATCGCTCAGCGACTTCACCGTCCACGACTCAGAGTGGTACCGAGACAACAAGATCGACCTACGGGTCAATACCGAGGCGGTCGCGATAGACCGGAAGGCGCACACCGTCGCTCTGGCTGACGGCAACGATCTGCGATATGACAAGCTGCTGCTGGCCACCGGCTCGCGGGCGAGGTGGTTGTCGATTCCGGGTTCGGATTCCACCGGCGTCCATCACCTGCGGAAATTCGGCGACGCGGAGAACCTGGATACCGCTCTTAAGGATGGCACTTCGCTCGCCATCGTGGGGGCCGGGTGGATCGGGCTGGAGGTCGCGGCGAGTGCCCGCGAACGCGGTGTCGACGTCACCGTGGTCGAGACCGCCAAGGCACCGCTGATCGGCGCCGTCGGCGAGCAAGTCGGCAATGTGTTCGCCAAGCTCCATCGTGACCACGGTGTCGATCTGCGCCTGGAGACCGAAATCAAGGAGATCACCACCGACGACGGCAAAGCCACCGGTCTGCGACTAGGCGACGGATCGACGGTGACCGCCGACCGGGTGCTGATCGCCGTCGGGGCCCAGCCCAACATCGAACTCGCCGAGGACGCCGGCCTGTCGACCGGCGACGGCGGGGTGCTCGTCGACGCGTCGCTGCGCACCAGCGACCAAGACATCTACGCCGTGGGCGACATCGCCGCGGCCGAGCATCCACTGTTCGATGAAAGGATCCGGACCGAACACTGGGCCAACGCGCTCAAGCAGCCCGCCGTCGCGGTCGCCGGCATGCTCGGTGAGCCCGGTGAGTACACCGAGCTGCCGTACTTCTTCAGCGACCAGTACGAACTGGGCATGGAATACGCCGGCCACGCGCCGAACTCCGACCGGGTCGTGTTCCGCGGTGACGTCGACAGCCTGGAATTCGTAGCCTTCTGGCTCGACGCCGACAACCACATGCTGGCGGGAATGAATGTCAATATCTGGGATGTGCTCGACGACATCAAAAACCTGATCCGTAACAAGACCGTCGTCGACCTCAATAAATTGATCGATCCGCAGGCGTCGCTGAAAGACCAGATCAGCGGATCGTGATGATGTCGGGCAGGCGTTGCCCTTGAAAGCGTTCCCGCTCGGCGCGCCGACGTTTGATGCGCAACCGTGCGTCGGAGGGAAGCGTCACCGCTTCATCGCAGGTGAGGTAGAACAGCTCGCCTGCGACAGCGATGAGTTCCGCATCGGCATAACGAGAACCCAGCTCTCGCAGAGTCATTCGCAGTTCATGGGTGAAGCGGACTGTCGTGTCGTAAGCCATTTCTCTCGAAGCCCGGGCGCTGGCAGCCATCCGTTCGGACAGCTTCGCCTCTGACCCCGCAGGTGACGTCGGCCGAGGAAGGTCGGTCGCGGTACGCCCGGCGGCGGCGACCAGCATCGCCGGATCGTCTCCGAACATCAGATTGGCCAACTCGACCTCACCCGGACCCCGGTGCCCGATCCGCCTGACCGCGGCGGCGAACGCCGCTCCGATGGTGGCCGACTGAACGCTGACGCCATCGAGGTCTCGTTCCAGCGCCAGCGCGCACAGCTGTTCATCGTGACGAATCAGCACCGCCAACGACGACGTCTCAGCCGCGACAGCATCGCTTTCCAGCAACGCGCCTATCCCGGAGACGGCAACCTGCAGCCCAGCGCGCCCCACCGTCGCCGCGGTGATCGCGCTGTCGATCAGCCACCGTCCCGAGATACCCCAACCCTGATGAATCCTGTCCCGCAGCAGCCGGATCCGCACCTGCAGTTGAGCGTCCGACAGCGAAATCAATTGCGTTGCACCAAGATGTTCGGCCGTCGCGGCCGCGACGTACTCGTGGGTGTCGGCCTTCAGGTGTCGCAACAATGCCAAAGCCCGTTTGATCACCACTGCCTTGGCGGCCGGACCGAGCAGCCCGCCGGGCAGCGGCGGACGTCCCATCGGCAACAACGAATCGACATGTGAGCCGCCCAACGACGCGCGCACGATGTCGTCGACATCCCAACCGGGGAGCTGCTCCGCGGCGATGACGCTCGCCGAAACGCCAACGTAGGGACGGTGACCGAACACAGCGATCGCCCTGCTCCCCCATTCCTCGGCGACCAGATCGCCGACCGCCATCACCGTGCCCATCGCCCGCGCGGCGGCACGCAACCCACCGAGCTGGACGTCGAGCGTCATCGGCGTCAGCGGCCCGGGCAGCGTCTCGGCCAGTGGTGCTGCGCTGAACACCGGAAAGCGCGGGTCGGCGCGGTCGTCGAACTCGCCCTCCAGTCCATCCGGTGACGCCGACCGCAACACGGTGCCGTCCAGCGGTTCGGTTCGCACGCCGACCTCGACGGGTAGCGGCAGATGTTCGGGCACATCCGTGGCGCCTTTGCCGCCGAGCCTGCGACCGGCCAATCCGCGCAGAGTATCGACAACGGAATCATTTGCGGACCAACCGAATTCGAATCGCCACGCTTCTTGGGCTGCGGCGAGGTCGAGTTCGGGGATCAGTTCGGGCCAGCTCGGCAGGCGGGCCAGCCACGGGCGCTGCCCGGCAGATCGCAGTAATTGCTGTGCCGCGGCGAGGTCGGTGGTGTCCGGGCTGGCCAGATCAATCGTTCCGGTGCTATCGGTTGCCACCGCGAACACCAGGAAACGAATCAGGTCGTCGTAGTGCAGCACGCGCAACTGTTCGGCCGACGCCTTGCCGTGCAGCAGGCTGCCGACAGTGCGGCAGATCATCCAATCGAGCTGGCGGCCCATCGGCGGTGCCATCCGCACGACCAGGCTCGGGGCCCAGCCGCTGGAGACCAAAGTCTCGGCCTGCCGGTACAGCGTCGGCTGGCCGGCCGAGACCGACACGAAGATCAGCCGGGCGCCCGCACGCGCTGCCGCATGGGCAACGCGCACCAACCCGTTGATCCCGGCGCTGCCGGGCACCGCCGTCTCGATCGGGGCGAGGTGGAGCACCACATCGGAGGCGCCGGCCAGCTGCTCCAGTACTGGGTCGCCGAGCGGCGCGCAGACAAAGTCGACGTCGGGATGCAGGTTGTGGTGTGGATACGCGGCGATGCCGGTGACCGCGTGCCCGCCAGCGATCAGCTGCCTGGCCATCGCACGTCCGAGCAGTCCGGTGACGCCGGTCAAGAAGATCCGCACGCCCGAGCACCTCCACGGCGTCTAGTCGATTGACAGACAATAGTCGTGCGAGCCGAGTCCCGGTGGCTTTCAGCTAACCCTGATAGCTCATTGCAATGTGGCGGTGCCGTCAGCCGCAACCGTGACCTTGGCGCCACCGATGTCATCGCCAACGGTGGCCGCGGCCGCCGCGGCATCTGTGATCAACGCCAGCGTACGGCGCTCATCGTGGGTGCGAACCGACAGAAAGGCCTTCTCGGGGCGGCCTTCCCGGTCGAACGGAGTCGTCCAGGCTTCGACGGTGCCCACGCCTTCCCACTGCACCGCCGCTGTCCGGGTCGGCTGTTGGTCAACCGCGGATTGGGTGTCTTCCCAACGGAACTCGGATGACGGCGGTTCGGTGCCGTAGACGCCGAAGCTGTGCTTTGTCAGGTAGCCGCCGTTCGCGGTGATCAGGCCCCGCTTGCCGGGGTTGGCCGCCAGCAGTTCGGCCATCGTCGCGATCGAGTGAGCGACGTAGTTGCTCCACGGCCCGCCCGCGAAGGTCAGCCCACCGGTCACCGTCAGCGGCCGCGCCGGATCGTCAACCGGCAGACCGAGTTCGGCGGCCGCCACCTGCACGGCAGACGGAAAGCATGAGTACAGGTCGACGTAGTCCATGTCGTCGATGCCCAGGCCGGCCAGTTCCAGTGCTCGCGTACCGGCGATGCGGATGGCCGGGGACCGATGCAGCTCGTCGCGCTCACTGATCGCATAGGTGTCGTGCGCGTCGGTGCCCGCATACGGGTACACCCATCGATCGGTCGGGATTCCCAGGCGAGTCGCGCTTTCTACCGACGTCAGGATCAACGCGGCGGACTGGTCGACCATGTTGTTGGAGTTCATCAGCTTGGTGTACGGCCAGCTGATCATCCGGTTCGCCGGCCCGCCCTGCAAAATATCTTCTGCTGCAACAGGTTTACGAATCCATGCATGCGAATTGTGCACCGCCACTTCATTGAACCGCGCCCACAATGCACCGATCCGCTTGCGGTGCTCGTCGACAGGCTCCCCCGCGCTGATGCGCAGCGCCTGCTCGAACATCGGGTAGATGAACGCCGGACGGTCCAGGCCGATGCGGTCCTCGGCCGCCCCGGCCATCGGGACATTCTCGTCACTGCCTTCGGGCATCGGCACGGAGTCGTCCTGCACGGTACTGCCAAGCCGTTGGCCGTTGGCGCGCAACCGCGTCCGCGTTCCCCACATCTCCGCGCCGGCCACCAACACGACGTTCGCGCGCCCCTCCTGGATGTCCACGCAGGCCCGATTGACCAACGTCTGCGGGACGTTGCCGCCGATGCCGCTGTATCGGGTGCTGAAACGGTCGGCGCCGATCCGTTGGCCGAGCAGCAGGGCGGGGTCGCGGTAGTGCACCGACAACATGTTGACCACGCGGACCGAGTCCACGGCCTCGAGCACCCGCGCTTCGGCGGCTTCGCGGGCAGCCGACACCATCAGATCGACGGGCTCCGGGGTGTTCTCCGGCCCTTCCGTCGCGCGGTAGTTCACCTGGCCGTAGCCGACTAGCACCGGCGTTCTGGGGTTGACGTGCATGACGGAACCTTCCGCGGTTGGCGCCGGGCGAATGCTAGGCGGTTTCGTTGGATGCGAACAGCACTCGAGCGTCGATCAGTTGCTCGGTTTCCTCGCTGCTCATCCCGAGGACTTTGTGGCAGATTTCGCGAGTGTCTTGCCCGGGCAGCGGCGCCGGCCGCTGCAGTGCCTGCGGGATGTGCCGAAACGGCGACGGGCCGGTCTCAGCCGGCAGCGGGTGATCGAACAGCGGATGACGCATGTCGCTGAACAGCTTTCGCTGCCGCAGCTGCGGGTCTTCCAGGACATCAGGCGGCCGGTTCATCTGACCGGCCGGCACGCCGGCATCCTGCAATGCCTCGGCGACTTGAGACGGGGTCCGACCGCGGGTCCACGCCGACACCTGCTCGAGCAGATCCCCTCGGTGCGCCACTCTCGCCTCGGCGGTCGCGAACCGCACATCGCCGCCCAGCTCCGGTAGACCGAAAACCGCACTGGCCGAACGCCAGTCGGTGTCGGTGCGGATCGAGATGACACACCATTCGTCGTCGCCTGCGCACGGAAGAACCTCATGAAGGCTGGTGTCGTCGACCAACTCGGCATGGTCGCCGGTCCTTGCCGCCTCGGTGACGTAGCGGGCATCGAGTTGATTGACGACGGCCTCGGCTTGCGAGACGTGCACGCGGGCTCCCATGCCGGTCCGGTCGCGGTGGATCAGCGCGGCCAAGGCGCTGATCGCCGTGATCCGCCCTACCACGTGGTCGGGAAAGACCGTGGTCGCGTCGTAGAACCGGTGCCGAGAGTCGTCGGCCTGGTCCGGTTGAGGGTGTTGGTCTGTCCACAGCTTGCTGACGCCGGCGGTGGCACGGACCAGCGGTCCGTAGCCCATCCGATTGCTCCACGGCCCGTTGTCGCCGAAGGCACTGCTTTCGGCGAGCACCACCCGCTGATTCAGCGAACGCAGGGTGTCGTACGGAAACCCAAGGGCCGTAAGCGTTCCGGGCTTGAAGTTGGCAAACACCGCGTCGGCGTCGGCAACCAGTCGGCTGAAGACTTGCTTGCCGACTTCGTCGCGCAGATCCACGCCGAACGCCAGATTGTTGCGATGCGTCCAGGCGAATGACTCACTCATGGCATCGCCGACCCGGGCCTGTCGCAATCCGTCCGGATAGGCCGCACTTTCGACCTTGATGACCTCAGCGCCCAGATCGCCGAACAGCCGGCTGAGCTCGCCGCCGGCGACGATGATGCCCAAGTCGATGATGCGCAGCCCGTCGAACGGACGCGGGCCGGAACTGCCGGGGGCGGCGATCTGGGCCTGCTCGGCGAGCCACCGAGCCTGGTCGTGGCCAACGTTCGGAGCGGGAGTGCGGAAGCCGACGTGCTGACCGTTGATGGCGTAATAGCCGGTCGGGATGCGGCTGCGCACGCCAGGGACGAGTTCGGCGTCGGCGACGGCGCCCACCTCTTGAAAATGGTCGGACGCCAGGATCTGCGTGGGATCCAGCACGGCGGAGATCGCCACGCCGTGCGATTGGCCCTCAGACACCAGGGCTTTCATCGTCTGCCCGGCGAAAAGCTGCTGGACCAGCAGGCCGATCTGCGGCCAGGCCGCGAACCGCGCAGCAATCACGTCATACTTGGGGTCCTGGAAGTCTTCGGGCTCTCCCAGCCAGCGCCGCAGCCCGCGCCACTGTCGAGGCGACATCACGCACAGCCGGACGTAGCCGTCCTGGCACGGGTAGATCGGGTAGGCGTCCTGGTTCCTCGGGCGCCCGCGCCACCGATCCGGTCGACGGATGCCCGCAGCCGCTTGGCCGTGCGCCCCGAATGCCGGATCGAGCGCCATCACGACAGCCTCGAACCGGGAAAAGTCAATGTAATCGCCTGTTCCACAACGCAATCGGTTGTAATACGCGACTAGCGCGGCCCAGGTGGCCTGAACGGCAGCGGTGGCCGACGCGATACCGTCCGGCGGCGAGACCGGCGTCCCCGTCGTGGGGCCCGACCGTGCCAACGACCCCGACAGCGCATACAGCACCGGATCGGTTGCCCGCCACGACGAACGAGGCCCCGTTCTGCCGAAATCGGTCACCGACATCGACACCAGTTGCGGAAAGCGATCCGCCAGGTCTGCACACGAAGTTCCGTATGCCGCGGCCTGGCCGGGAATCCCGCTGTCGACAACGATGTCGGCGCCGCCGGCGAGTTCGATCAACCGCTCGCAGTCCTGCGGGTCGGACGGGTCGAGCACCGTGCTGCGCTTGTTCGCGTTGTGCAGTGCGAAGCGCACTCCGATGCCGCCCAGCGTCGGGCGCCGGGTGCGCGACGGGCTGCCGCCCGGCGGCTCCACCTTCAGGACATCGGCGCCCAAGTCGGCCAACAGCCGGGTCACCGCGTCGCCGTCGTCGTCGGACAGATCGAGTACCCGCAGCGATGCGAGCAGGTCGTCAACCGGGGTGGTCACCTCGGCCAGAGTAGTGCGCCGGTTTGCCACGTTTGGGTACCGGTGTGGAGGCGAGCGGTGACGGCTCGCCACTACCCCCCGGCTGAAATCGGCAAAAACGATGCGACGGGTTGGCTACCGTTCAGCCATGGCGTCCCTGTTCAATCCCGCCGGCCTCGTCGACCTCGCGGAGCAGACCGTGCGCGCGTACATCAAAGCCGCAAGCTGGGGTGAGCGTCAGGTCTTTGGACTCATCCGGTCCGGGATGCACGTGTCCACTGCGGCGGTGCCGGCGCTACCCCAGTCTGACGCCGAGACAGAGGAGCGCTCGGACGACGACGCCGAGAGCCTTGACGCCAAGATGCACGGCTTGCTCGATCGCGCGGTCGGGCAGAACACGGCGTCGAGCCGCCAGGAGTTGTTCCACAAAATTCTCGACCAGATCGTGCCCGACGAGGCGCGCATCATCAGCGCCTTGTCCGACGGCTCCACGTCCCCGTTGCTGAACGTGTACGCGCGCACCCGTGCGGGATTGGGGGTCGAGGTGGTGCTGGAAAACATGTCTCTGATCGGCAAGACCGCTAACCTCGCGCTTCCGCAGTTGACCCCGATGTACGTCAGTCATCTCCTGTCACTGGGGCTGGTCGAGTCCGGCCCCGAGGACTCCGCCATGAAGGACGAGTACGAGATCCTCGCCGCCGACACCGCGGTGCTTCAAGCCATCAAGACGGCCGGCCGTGGTCCGATCCCGGCGCGTATCGAGAAATACACGCTGCAGTTGTCCGGGCTTGGTCTGGAACTGTGGGCCGCGGCGAGCGTCCCACGGGAGCGGGAGTGACGTCTTCGGTCATCGCGTGGGGGCAGAGCTGGGGGCAGATCACTTCCGACGTCAAGCTGAACTGGTTCATCTATTTGTCGATGCCGCTGATTGCCGCGTTCGTCGGCTACACAACGAAACTCGTTGCGCTGCAGATGCTTTACCGGCCGATCGAATTCGTGGGCATCGGGCCGTTCGGTTGGCAGGGCGTGGTACCGCGCCGCGCCGGCAAAACCGCGGCGATGACCATCCAAATGCTCACCGACAAGCTGCTGCGACCTGAGGAGATTCTGGACAAGATCGACGCCAGGCAGGCCGTCGAAGACCTTCGTGAGCCGCTCACCCGAACCGTCGACGAAATGGCTCGCGACCTCGCCGAGCAGGTGCGCCCCGGGCTGTGGGACTCGATCCCGGAAGCCGGTCGTAAGGCTGTGTTGTCGCGCGTGCACGCGGCCGCCCCTGGAGTCGTCGACAACCTGCTTTCGGAGATGAAGTCCGATTTGCCGCGGTTCGTCGATCTGCAATATCTCGCCATCACCACCCTGGTGAATAACAAGGCCCAGCTCAACGAGTTGATGAAGGGCATGGGTGGGGCGGCGATGAAGTTCATCCGCCGCAGCGGAATCTACTTCGGCTTCGCGATCGGCCTGGTGCAGATGGTCGCCTGGGGCTTGTTTCACAACCCGTGGATCATGCCCGGGTTCGGCTTCGTCACCGGTTTCGCCAGCGACTGGCTGGCCCTGAACCTCATCTTCATTCCCCGCGAGCCGAAGAAGCTCTTGGGCTTCATCCCGGTGCAGGGCGTGCTGCACGCGCAGCGCGACAACGTGACTCGCGACTACGCGCGCATTTTGGCTAACGACCTGTTCTCCGCCGATGTGCTGCTCGACGCGATCCTGCACGGCCCGACCGCCGAACGGCTCTTCGCAGCGATCGAGAAAGAGGTCTCGGCAGCACTCGACGCGCAGGCCGGGTTTGCGCAACCGCTGATCACGCTCGCGATCGGCACCAAGCGCTACCGTCAGGCCAAAGACGCGATCGTGCAGATGCTTCTTGAACGTCTACCGGAGACGATGCAGGAAGCCAAGGAGTACACCGCCAAGACGCTCGATATCGAGAACCTGATCGTCGAGAAGATGAACAAGCTGTCGCCCGCTCAGTACGAAGCCATCCTGCGACCCGTCTTCAAAGACGACGAGATGCTGATGATCACGGTGGGCGCCGTGCTCGGCTTCCTGGTAGGTGAGCTGCAGGTCGTCCTCGTCGAGCAGTTCGCGCGTTAGCTGCGGGGCGCACGTCGACAGCGTCGGTAACCTAGTGGGATGTCTGGCTACGAGAGCGCCGCGGTAGAACCGCACCCGCTGCTCGCCCAGCTCTCGGCGCTGCACCAATTCCGCACCCAGGTCGACGTCGCCGTCGTCGTGGTGGTGCTGGCGTGCGCGAACTTGCTGGCGCACTTCACCACACCGTGGGCAGGTGTCGTGACGGTCCCGGTCGTGGCGGTCGGACTGGTCGCCTGGTTGCGCATCAATGGCCTGGGTTGGGCTGAACTCGGGCTGGGCCGCGAGCACTGGAGGTCCGGAGCCGCCTATGCCGTGGGCGCCGTTGTGCTGGTGGTGTCGGTGATCGCGATCGGTGCGCTGCTGCCGTGGACGCGACCGATGTTCATGAACCACCGCTACGCGACGATCTCCGGGGCGCTGATCGCCTCGATGCTGATCATTCCGCTGCAAACCGTCATCCCCGAGGAGCTGGCGTTCCGCGGCGTGCTGCACGGCGCATTGAACCGGGCGTGGGGGTTTCGCGGCGTCGCGTTCGCGGGTTCGCTGCTGTTCGGTCTGTGGCACATCGCCACGTCGCTTGGTTTGACGACCAGCAACGTCGGCTTTACCCGGCTGTTCGGCGGCGGAGTCGTCGGGATGCTGGCCGGGGTCTTGCTGGCGGTGGTCGCGACCGCGGCAGCCGGGTTTGTGTTCAGTTGGCTACGGCGACGCAGCGGCAGCCTGCTGGCACCGATCGCGCTGCACTGGTCGCTGAACGGGGCGGGGGCTCTGGCTGCCGCACTGGTGTGGCACCTGTCGAGCTGACGCATCGCTACACGAGCAGGACGGCCGCCCCAGAGATGCGGCCGGCGCTGAGATCTGACAGCGCCCGATCCGCTTGATCCAGTGGGTATTCTGGCGTGGTCACCGTGATGTGGTGTTTGCCGACAAAGTCGAGGAATGCCCGCGCATCGGCGCGGGTATTCGATGTCACCGAGCGAATCTGGCGCTCTTGAAACAGGTGGCGCTGATAGTTGAGCGCGGGAATATCGCTCAGGTGAATTCCAGCGATCGCCAGCGTGCCACCGCGATCCAGCGCTTCCAGCGCCGGCAGCACCAGCTCGCCGACCGGGGCGAACAGGATCGCGGCGTCGAGAGGGACCGGAGGCGGATCTGCGGCCCCCTGCGCCGATGCGGCACCTAATCCCAGGGCCAATTCCTGGGCTGCGACGCCGCGCGTCATCACGTGCACCTCGCCGCCCTGAGCCAGCGCGACCTGCGCGGTGATGTGCGCGCTGCCGCCAAACCCGTACAGCCCCAACCGGCCGCCGGGCGGGAGCGCGGCCCGCTGCAGCGACCGATAGCCGATGATGCCGGCGCACAGCAGCGGCGCCAGCTCACTGTTGCTGTAGCCGCTTGGCAGATGATGGGCGAAAGCCGCAGGGACCGTTGCGAATTCAGCGTAGCCGCCGTCGCTATCCCAACCGGTGTAGCGGGAATTCGGGCACAAGTTCTCGTCGCCGCGTCGGCAGTACGCGCATACGCCGCAGGTGTGCCGTAGCCACGCTATCCCGACCCGGTCGCCGACGTTGAACTCGTCACCTGCGTCAGCGCCGACCTCGACGACCTCGCCGACCACCTCGTGTCCGGGCGTTACCTTTTTCCGGTGCACGGGAAGATCGCCCTCGGTGACGTGTAGATCGGTCCGGCACACCCCGCACGCACGCACGGCAACCAGGAGTTCGGACGGCCCGGGCCGCGGCACCGGCGCGCTGACGTATTCCAGCGGCTCGGTGTTCATCGGACCGGGCCGACGCACCTGCCACGCACGCATGGTCGCTGAGGTCATTGATACAGGTTGCCGCTAATTGCTACGGCCGCAACGGGTTAGCGTTTGACGGCGCCACGGAGCAGCCGCACGACGAATAGCAGAATGATCGCCCCGAGCAGCGCGGTGAAGAAGGTAAACCACCGGCGCCCATGTTCGACGTCGACGTTGAGCCAGCTGAGAAGCGTTCCGCCGATATAACCGCCGATTACGCCGACGACGACGTCGATCAGAATGCCGGAGCCACCGCCTCTGACGATCTTGCTCGCGAGCCAGCCGGCGATGCCGCCGATGATGATGTAGGCGAGCCAGCTGACGGCGGTCGGTGTGGACAATGCGAGAAATTGAGTAGCGGCAATCCCGTTCATCGGATCTCCTTGCTGTCGCGGTAAAGCCCGTTGCTGGAGCGGTGCGCTAATCAGCTCAGCGTAATCACGTGAACGGGTCGTCGGACACGTTCCCGATCAACGTTTCTCAATAAGTGATGGCGTCGGGAGCAGGCCGGTCACAAGCTCTCGCTAGGTGGAGATCGGGGCCGGAGACGGTGCCGGGCCGTTCCCACCGGCGGGCTGTCCGGGTGTCGGTGGCGCCGCCGGCGCAGGTGCGGGGCCCGGCGCTCCCGGCGCAGGAGCCGGAGCGCCCGGAGCGGGTGCCGGAGCCGGTGCCCCTGGTGCGGGTGCCGGAGCCGGAGCGCCCGGAGCGGGTGCCGGAGCCGGTGCGCCCGGGGCGGGTGCCGGAGCCGGTGCGCCCGGGGGCGCCAGCAGCGGAAGGACGGATTCGGCCAGCGTCTTGGCTCCCGCCTTATCCACCTGGTCGTTCCCAGTGCCCAGCCACACCACGAACCAACGCTGGTTCGCCGCGGCCGGCGGGACGTTCGGCCCCGACGGACCAACCACTCCGGCCCAGATCTGGCCGTTCGGTTTGCTGGCGTCGCTGAACTTCACCTCGTAGAACGACGCACCCCCGGACATTCCCTTGGCGCTCAGGGCGGTGGTCTCCTGATTGACCCGTGTGCCCGGGTAGGGCATGAAGAACTCACCCATGTCCGACGCCAGCCGGGTGGCGGCCTTGGTGTTGTCGGGTTCAGCGCTGGCGTACAGCTTCTGGTCCAACTTGCCGAGCACGACGCGGGTGTCGTTGGCGACCGGTGGCGGCTGACCCGCGCTGGGCGCCCCGGCGATCTTGCTGAGCAGCGCCGAGCCGTAGTCGAGGTGAGTGGCGTCGGATTCCACCCACCCGGCGGGCAGGACGAAGCTGAACGCGCCAACGGGGTTGTCGATCCGTCCGGCATTCGGGTCGACCGGCGGCGGCGCGGGAGCGTTGGGATCAGCCGCGGGCGGCGCCGCGACCGGGTCGGCGGCCGGAGGTGCCGCGCCGGGTCCGGCCGGACCGGGCGCCGCATCTGGTGCGGCGGGCGGATTGGCCGGAGCAGGCGGCGGCGGGTTGCCCGGCGCGGGTGCCACCGGGGTCGGCGGCGGAGGCACTGGGTCAGCGCTGGCGGTAATCGGCAACGCGAACGTGATCGCTGCGGCACCCCCGAGGACCGCGGTTGCACGCGTCATCCAGCGGTTTTTGGGCCGTGTCGAGTTTCGGTCCACCTGGTCCATGAGCAAAAAACCTACCGTGTTACACCCGTGACGCAAGTGTGAATTGCTGAGGATGGGATCAATTTATCGTCGGCTGCGAGCACGGGATCCGAGGTAAAGACGCAGCTCACCGGCTCGACAGCGTGGTCGTGGCGATGATCCGCTATCGGGGGCGCAGCCGGGCGCGTCATCCCGAGCGCCGTTTTGCCCGCTCAGGGACCCGCGAAGCCGGCCTGAGTCAACACCCGTTGGCCCGTCGCACCGGTCACCAAATCGACGAACTTCTGGGCCAGCGCCGGCTGCGACGTGTGTTTGAGAATGGCGATCGGATAGATATTCACGGCGTCGCCGGACTCGGGAAACTTGACCGCGGTGACGTTGTCACCGGCCTTGTGCGCGTCGGTGAGGTAGACCAGCCCGGC
>DATDLZ010000109.1:0-9060 GCA_036519055.1 Mycobacterium sp. | reverse complement strand
GGTCATGCTGCACACCCTGCGTGGAGAACTTGAAGCTCAGGAGTCAGTCGCCGGAACCATGATGGCGCGCTTTCCCCCGCCCGAGACGGTCGCCGACCCGCTGGTGTTCTTTCACCCACGGGTGTACTGCTGGCTGAGTTTGGGCAGGGCACTCGTCGGGGACCGCGCGGGCGCCCACCGACAGCGCCGCATCGCACTGGAACTGGCGCAGAGCCGGCGCGCCCACTTCGACGTTCTCGCGGCCAAGCTGGTGAGGGTGGAAATCGATGCGATCCTGGGCATTACCGACGGCACTGTGGCCGCCGCCGAGGACGTGTACCAGGAGATGCTTGCCGCCGGGTCCCCTCAATGGGCGGCATGCGCGCAGATGATCGGGCTATGGGCGCAGACGCTGTCGGGTGCCGGCGGTGATCCCGCGATCGCGTTCGAGGCGTTCGACGACTACACCGGCGACGGCAGCAAGGTGATGACGCCGTTCTTCCTGGCGTTGCTCGCCGACATCGAAAACTATTACGGCCGCTGCGATCACGCCCGGGAATTGCTCGCGCAAGCCCGGGCCGTGATCGACGCCACCGGCGAACATGTGTGGGATGGGCAACTGGCCCGACGGGTCGCGACCGCGTCGGCCGCAGGGTCTCGCGGCTAGCCGGATTCCAACCAGGATCCAATTCGTCTTGGCTAGCCTGCCGGTTTGCAACTGCGCCAACAGATAGCCGTGAGGAGACAGGCCGATGAGTATCAGCGAACCGCCACCGCCGCAGCGCGGGCTGACTCGCGCGGAGCGGGGCCGAGATGTCAGTGCGGCACAAGCCGAAGCTGAGGCGGAGACGTCCACCGGCCGAAGGATGTTGCTTTCCATGAGCCCGCGCTTCGTCCTGTCGCAGGCCGAGGGCTACCCCGTCGTGATCAAGCAGTTCCTGCAGTTCTGCTTGATCATCATCTACCCGGCCTGGGTCGTCGGGGTGCTGGCCTCGGCGGTGATGTATTACGCGGTGTATTCCGTTTTGTGGGTGCTGTTCTGGCCCGTGCGGGCATGGATGAAGAAGAACCGGCCGGAAGACTACGCCGCGAGCCAACTGAAATAGTGCGACGCTTCCTCCGCCCGGCACCAGCAGAGATAACGGTCTCGCCGTCCGTCGTATCCACCCGTCAGTCGATCGACGTGAAAGTGGTCACGCCCAAACCGATTGGCAACGTGACGTCGGCGCGAATCGAACTGGGCTACGACAACTTCTACCGCTACCGGTGGGCGGGCCGCGCTGACGCCGCGGCCACGGCGACGACCGACGCGATGTGGTTGACCGAAGATGTCGGCACCACCTACGGCACCGATCGCAACACCAAGGACTGGGTCAGTGTCGACACAGTCGAATTGCCCAACGCGACATCCGAATTCACGGACGCATCAGCTACATTTCGGATCCCGTCGTGGGCGCCGCCGTCGTCGTCGCAGATCGCCAGCTGGTCATGCCGTCTGGTAGTCCAGCGTCGCGGGCTTGATGTCGACGAGCAAGCCGAATTCACCGTCGTCGCCGGCATTGACGACGCCCCTACCGACATCGGGGGTCCGGAACAGGTCACCGGCAGCGAGGCGGCTCGGCTCGACATCGAATTGTCCCGGCTGGTCTTTCGCGCCGGCGAGACAATCGAGGGCGACCTACTCATCACACCCAGCCGAGACCTGCCGGACGGCGACGTGCGGGTGAAGTGGCAGGGGCAACGGGACTCCCACCCGCTAACTCGCACACCAGGATTCGATGAGACCATCAGCGGTCGGACCGTGCAGCTGGAGAAGCGGTTGACGCTGCGCGAGGGCGCGCAGATGCGACTGCCCTTCCGATTGGAACTGCCTCCGGATGCGGCCCCCACCGCCAGCGCGGTCCACTCGTCGATGCGCTGGTTTGTCAGCGCGACAATGTTTTACGCCGGCTTCGGCAGCCCCGGGACCGAGTCGGTACGACGACCCATTGCGGTCGTCAACGCTGCGGAAGCCGGTTAGCGGCTGATTCAGTCATCCGCGTAGGGCGCGGCCGTCCGTGAACACCGCTAGCTGGCGCGGGTTACGCAGGCTTTGGCGCCGTTCATGACGCCGTCGCGGTAAGCATCGACCCGGAGCGAGCCGTGCCCTTGGCGCGCGACGTCACCGGAACCACGGAAGACGATCAACGCGGTGATCCCCTTGTCGAGGTCACCAGGCGACATCTTGAAGCCACTCTCCGGGCGGTCCTCGAGCAGGATGCTGGCGGCCCACGCGCCGGCCATGCAGTCAGCTCGCAACGACGTGAGCTTGTCGCTGGCGTCTTGACCGCCGTGCGACAGCACCGCCAGCCCGTACTGGGTAGCGATCAGTGTGGCGACCGCGAAATCGCCGCCCTGCTCGTAGATCTGGGGCATCGCCTTCACCGCGTCGAATCCCACGTAGTCCTCGGGCACACAGTAGAACAGCACGTAGTCGGAGGTGGGCCGGCCGCCACAACTGGGCGGATCGGCCGGATTGAACGCACGGGCCGGCTGCAGTGACGTCCAGGGCTGCCCGGTCAGCTTCGGGTACACCTGCGACCAGTAGTCCTCCAAGTCGGTGGGAACGCCGTTGACGATGTCGTCGTAGGGTGCGTTTCCCCCGCTGTCCACATCGGCTGCACTGTTGAACGGGATCTCCACCACCGGCGGGTCGCCGGGCTTGTATCCCTTGCATGACGCCGTGCCATTATCGAACCCGGTGCGGAACGCGTTCACCCGATCGAAGCCGCTGCCGTGAGCCTGCGGGTCACGTTTCTCGGTGCCGGGCTCGTCGCGCAGGAACAGAAAGCCGGCCAGCGCGTTGTCGAGGTCATCCTCGCTGGGCTTGAACGCGTCGCTCTTGGCCGCGTGCGCGGCCCAGGCCCCGGCGAAGCAGTCGGCCTGGATCTCCTTGACGACCGTCGGGCCCTCGAATTTGGATCGCGCTTGGATGGCGTGTCCCCATTCGTGAGCCAGCACGACCGGAATGACGAAGTCGCCGAACCGTTTCCGCAAGTCGGGAAGCAGTTGTTCGGCATCCCAGGCGACGTCGTCGGCTTTCGAGCAGTAGAACGCGTTGCCCGAGATGTCGGCAGCGGCTTGCGCGCACGGCGCGAACTGTCCGGACGAGGGAGTGACCGCGTAGAAGCCGCCTTTCACGGGTGTGTAGTCGTGTCCGTACAGCTTGGGAAACTCGCCGCCCCAAAACGCCTGCAGGTCAGCGATGGCTTTGATGACGATCTTGTTCACCGGGCTGGACGCGTCGCCGTGGATGTGCACCGAATCGGTCGCCGGGGCGGTACTGGACGCCGGTGCCGACGACTTGGTCGCACTGCAGCCAGCGCACGCCAGCACCACCACCGCAGCAAACACTGCGAGGCGTGAATACCAATTGCTTTTCGGCATCAGCTGCCTTCTTTCGCCACCATCAATACAGATACGGAGCGGACACAATACGCATCGGTGTTTGGAAATCTATTGGAACGATTCTCGGGGATTACTTGGGCTGGTCGTCGACCTTGAAATCGAAGTGCACATCGCCGGCATCGACGTCGGTGACGGTAACGGTCACCCCATAGGTTTGGCCGCCGTCCTTGAGGTCGCACCGCAGGGTCGCGCCCTGGTTGCCCTTCAAGTTGTCGGGGCAGGTGACGGAGTCCGGCTTGCGGCCGACCTTCTCGGTGAGCTGCTCGCTGAGCTTGCTGGCGACCAGGGACTTGTCGATCGTTTCCACCATGTCGAACTGGACGTCGTCGCCCTTTACGCTGGTGGCGGTGACATTGACGTTGTAGTCCTGGCCTTTGATCTTCATCGCGCAGTTCAGCTGCGCTCCGACCTGGCCCTTCAAGCCGTCCGGGCAGGAGACCGAATCCGGCTTGTTGCCGGTCGCGTCGGTCATCTTGGCGGTGATCTGCTTGGCGATGTCGTCCTTGCTCACCATCTTCGGGCCGCTCGAGCATGCCGTGAGGCCTGTCATGGTGCACGCAATTGCACTGGCGACAAATAATGTCCGCGAAAACGAGTGAGTCATGTCCGCCTTTCAGCCATCCGATCAAGAGGAATGGCGAAGTATTGCATGCGAAACAACGGCCAGACATTAGTCTAAATGTAAATTTTAAGTTAACTAACACGACTAAAAGCAGGCATTTATCGACATAGACACTTACGCGTCAGCTACGGTGCCAGCAACCCTCAAGCGTTCAGCAGGCGCTGAACCGGCGGGCAACCGACAACATGATGGGAGCGCATTGATGAAAACCCCGGTGATCGCGGTGGCGGGCTTGGCGGCAGCCGCTGCGCTGGTGGGTATGTCGGCGACGGGCTGCAGCAGCAAGTCGGACAAGGCAACGACGTCGTCATCGGCGGCTTCGGCCACCTCCACGAGCTCGGCCGGCTCACAAGCGAGTTCGCCGGAGGCCGAGTCGGGCGGTTACGCCAAGCTGTTGATCAAGGCCGAAGACATCGCCCTGCCCGGCGACACCTTCACGGCCGCGCCGCCAACCGAGAATCCGAACGGAAAGTCAGGTGTGGCAACGGTTTTCAGCAACCAGGGCGACACTCGGGAAATCGGCGACACCATCATGATCCTGCCGGATGCGGCCGGTGCAGCGACCGCGCTGGACGGGGCCAGGTCATCACTCGGTAGCGCAGTCAAGGGAGCAAATGCGCAACCGGCGGCGGTAGGCGAAGGGGGAACGATCGTTTCGGGCACCTCACCGGATGACTCCAAGTCGGTGACCGTGCTGATCTTCAGCGAGGGCAAATCGTTCGTCACGCTCGAGTTCGACGGCAAGCCAGAGGATCCGGTGCCGCCGGCGTTCGCCACTGACATCGGCCAGAAGCAGGACGCCGCGATCAAGAGCGGCCTGGCCGGCTGACCAGCTTGGTGCCGCGATTCCGGGACGGCCCTCAAGGCCTATCGCGGCACCAAGCTCAGCACCAAGTCCGGACCCACTCGTTCGACACCGTCGTAGCGCCAGCGCAACGCCCGCGCGATACTCGGCACTCCGACGTCGTCGACCGCGGCGATCGGCCCGCCGAGCAGTATCGGCGCCACGTAGGCCAGGATGCGGTCGATCGCACCGGCCCGCAGGAATGCGCCGGCCAGCGTGGGGCCGCCTTCGAGCAATACGTCGGTGCGATCGGACAGCGCCCGCAGCACCTCGGCCGGCTCGTGCGTGCGAATCACCATGGTGCGTGAGTCGTCGTTGAGAACCTTTGCCTCCGAATGGATATCGCGCATACCGACCACCACCCGCAACGGCTGGCGGTCGGCGAGGCCGCCGTCGGCCAGGCGGGCCGTCAATGCCGGGTCGTCGGCGAGCACCGTGCCGGTGCCGACCACGATCGCGTCGGCGGTAGCCCGGCGGCGGTGCACATCGGCACGGGCGGCTTCGCTGGTGATCCATTGACTTGAGCCGTCGGCGGCGGCGCTTCGGCCGTCGATGCTGGTGGCGTATTTCCACGTCACGTGTGGCAGGCCGGTGCGCTGCTTGTGCAGCCATTCCCGCAGCGGTCCGGCCGTGACCAGGTCGGCTTGAGTATCGCCGACGACGCGGACCCCGGCGGCCGCCAGCCGAGCCGCGCCGCCGGCGGCCTTGGGGTTCGGATCGCTCACCGCGTAGATCACCGTCGCGATGCCGGCCTCCAGCAGCGCATCCACGCATGGCGGCGTTTTGCCATGGTGGTTGCAGGGTTCCAAGGTGACCACCGCGGTACCACCAGCGGCCAGTCGACCCGCCCGGCGCAGCGCCACCACCTCGGCATGAGCGCTGCCCGTTCGCTGGGTGCCACCGACACCGACGACTCGGCCGTCGCGATCCAGGATGACGGCGCCGACCGGCGGATTCGGATAGGTCTTGCCTTTGACCAGATCGGCCTGCTCAACGGCCAGGTGCATGGCGGCGTCGTAGCTGACGGCCGCCTCGGTGCTCACCGGCGGCTCACCGGCGTAGGTGCGGTGACACGGCACCGGCCTGTCGCCGCAATGCCTCGACCGCGGCGCCCGGGTCCTGCGCACCGTAGACCGCCGATCCGGCGACGAAGCAGTCGACACCTGCCTCGGCAGCCTGCTCGATGGTGTCGGCGTTGATGCCGCCGTCGATCTCCACCAGGATCGTCAATTCGCCGGAGTCGACCATCTTTCGCACCGTGCGAACCTTGCTCAGCACCTCGGGGATGAACGACTGACCGCCGAATCCAGGCTCCACCGACATCACCAGGAACGTGTCGAAGTCCTTCAGGATCTCCAGGTACGGGTCCAGCGGGGTGCCGGGCTTGATGCTCAGCCCCGCTTTGGCGCCGGCGGCGCGGATGTCGCGGGCGACAGCGACCGGGTTGTCGGTGGCCTCGGCGTGAAACGTGACGTTGTAGGCGCCCGCCTCGGCGTACGGCGGCGCCCAGCGGTCCGGGTCCTCGATCATCAAATGGCAATCCATTGGAATGTCGCTGGCGGCCAACAGACTTTCCACCACCGGCAGCCCGATCGTCAGGTTCGGCACGAAATGCGCGTCCATCACGTCGACGTGCAGCCAGTCGGCGCCCTCGACGGCGGCGGCCTGGTCGGCCAGCCGGGCGAAATCGGCGGCCAATATCGACGGCGCGATCAGCGGCCGATCGGTCTTGCCTGACATGAACGTGAGCTTACTGGGGCCTAACTTCCAGGGCCGCGGCGAACATGGCGTCAGTGCCGTGCCGATGCGGCCACAACTGAACGTAGGGGCCGTCACCCAGATCGGGCACCGGCTCGAACAACGGCCGGGTATCAAGCGCGGTCACCGGATGACGGCGCAACGCGTCGCCGACTACCCCGATCGTCTCGGCCAGATGCGGCGAGCAGGTCGCATACAAAACCACACCGCCGGGCCGGGTCAACGCGATCGCCGCCGCCAGCAATTCGCGTTGCAACCGAGTCAACGCCGGAACGTCGGCGGGCTGTCGTCGCCACCGCGCGTCGGGTCGGCGCCGCAGCGCACCCAGACCGGTGCACGGCACGTCGACCAGCACCCGGTCGAAACCCGGCTCGAGCCCGGTGCTGCGCCCGTCGACCCGCAGCACGTCGACCGGCAGGCCGCTGGTGTTCTGGACGACCAGGTCGGCGCGGTGTTCGGCAGGCTCTACCGCGGTGACCCTGGCTCCGGATCCAACGGCGATCGCGGCCAGCAGCGCGGTTTTGCCGCCCGGGCCGGCGCACAAGTCCAGCCATCGCCCCTGGTCGTCGGCCAGCGGCGCCAGGGTGAGCGCACGGGCAACCAATTGGCTGCCCTCGTCCTGCACCAGCGCCTGCCCGTCGCGCACCGCGGGAATTTGCGCGGGGTCGCCCGATGGCAGGTACACGGCATACGGCGAAAACCGGCCCACGTCGCCATTGACAGCGCCGGCCAATTCGTCGGCGGTCAGCACGCCCGGCCGGGCCGCCAGGTGCACCTGCGGTCGATCGTCGTCGGCGGCCAGTGCCGCGTCGAGTTCACCCGCAGAGGCGCCCAACGCGTCCACGAACGACTGCGCGATCCAGCGTGGATGGGCCCGCACGAAAGCGGCATGCCCCACCGGGTCGACCGATCGGTCGGGCGCCAGCTCGTCAACCCAGGACTGCTCGTCGCGGCTGCTGATCGTGCGCAGCACTGCGTTGACGAAACCCGCACGGGACGAATCGAATTCGATTCCAGCCTGCTCGACGGTGGTCGAGACGGCGGCATGTGCGTCGACGCGGGTGCGCAGCAGTTGATATGTCCCGAGCCGCAGCAGGTCGAGCAGTATCGGGTTGATCGTCTCCGGTCCCCGATTAGCGGCCGAGCCGATGACGGCGTCCAGCAGACCGCGGACGCGGCTACTGCCATAGGTCAACTCGGTGGCGAATGCGGCGTCACGACCGCTGATCCCCCGTTCGCGCAACAGAACTGGTAGCAGCAGGTTGGGATACGCGTCGCGCTCGCGCACCGCCTGGAGTACATCGAACGCGGCGCGCCGCGCCGGATCCAGCGGCTTGCGTCGCGGTGGCCGCCCCGATCGCTGCGGGGTGCGCGCGGTCGGCCGCTCGCGGCGCGATCTGTCCTGTGGCGGCGTCATGACGCACGCACAGCTGGCTCGAGGCGGGCTCCCCTGGCCCAGTCGACGGCGTTCATCAGCTTCTTGCCCGGAGCCTGCACTTGGCCGAGCCGTACCGGCTGCGAGGCAGTGCCGATCCGCACACTACGACGGTCAACGTGAATGTCGCCGGGCGACAGCGGCTTTGGCAGGTTTTGCCCGTCGTTGTCGATGTACACCGGCCCGAGTTTGACGCGCAGATCACCGATCAGGGTCCAGGCCCCCGGGTTCGGTGTCACGGCGCGGACGCGCCGCTCGACCACCTCGGCCGGAAGGTCCCAACGGACGCGAGCCTGTTCGACGGTGATCTTCGGCGCGACGCTGACGCCGTCGACCGGCTGCGGGACCGGGCTGAGCGTCCCGTCCGCGATGCCGTCCAGAGTGGCTGACAGCAACGCCGCACCCGAAATCGCCAGCCGGTCAAGCAGATCCCCCGCAGTGTCGATCGGGCGCACCGACTCGGTGACCACACCGTAAACCGGCCCGGAGTCCAGACCGGATTCGATCTGAAACGTCGTCGCACCGGTGACAGCGTCACCCGCCGCGATCGCCGCCTGCACCGGGGCCGCCCCACGCCAGGCGGGCAGCAACGAGAAGTGCAGGTTGACCCAGCCACGCGCCGGCACCGCCAGCAGTTCGTCACGCAGAAGCGCGCCGAAGGCCACCACCGGACAGCAGTCAGGCTGCAGGTCTGACAGCTCGGCCACGAACTCCGCGGAGTTGGGCCGTTGCGGGCGCAGCACCGGGATGCCCTGCTCCAGAGCGAGACGGGCTACCGGTGACGGCTGCGTCTTGCTGTGACGGCCCGAGGCAGCATCCGGCCGGGTGAGCACCGCGATCACCTCATGACGCGGCGAGTCGATCAGACTGCGCAGCGCGGGCAGCGCGGGTTCCGGTGTTCCGGCAAAGACGAGACGCACCGGATCAGTGTAGGAATGCCCGGCGGACCGTCAGGTCGCCGCGGGCACTATCCGA
>DATDLZ010000108.1:0-4557 GCA_036519055.1 Mycobacterium sp. | reverse complement strand
ACTGAATGTCGTCGTCGATAGTCAGCTGGACCGTCGCGCCGTTGACCGCCCGATGCTGGTTGCGGTAGCTGCCCGGGATCACCACACCGTCGGACCCGCGGGCGTAGGTCACCGACCCGTCGGTGCCGGCCAACTCCGCGTCCATCGAATCCTCCAGGCCGAGCAAACCGTGCCCGTCCCAGTCGATTCCGCCGACGACGTTGGCCGCCAGCGACCCGCCCGGATATTGGCGCAGGTCTTGACGCTCGGCACCGACCTCGGGGAATTTCCGGGTGATCGTGGTGGCGATCGCTGGGTCGACGGCACGGGCGAGATAGACGAACGTCTCGTCGCTGCGCAGCTTCTTCAGCACGGTGGCCTTGTCCGGCTTGTTGTTCAGCCGAGCCGACACTTCCTTGGCGATCTCCTTCAACCGCTCTTGCGGGTCAGGAGCTTTCGCGTTCTTCTGCTTGGCTTCGGCGAGTTGCTTCTGGATGCGGCGCGGCTGGAAGGTCAGCGCTCGGGCCTCGATCGTAAAGGCCAGCTGGTTGTTGTTGCGGTCGACGATGTTGCCACGTACCGCCTTTTCGGTGTCGGTGACCTTGAGCTGGCCCGCGGCCTCCGCGCGCAACCCCGAGGCGTGTGGCACCTGCAGGTAGAACAGCTGGGAGCCGGCCACCAACAACGCCAGGAAGATGACCCCGTTGCCAACTCGGTGCCGGAAGACGAACGATGCGCCGCGGTTCCCGAGCTCGACGGCCTGGCGGGTTCGGCGTTCACGCGCCGAGCGTGCGGCCGGACTCGCCTTTGCCTGACTTGGCTTGCGTGACTGCGTCTGTCGTAGTGATCGGCCGCCCGGCCGGTCCGCGCGACTCACCGTGGAACGCCGGGCGTCGTGACCGTCAGCGGACCGAACTGCTCACCAAGGAGGGGGCCGGTGGGCACGGCGTGATGCGGCACGCCCTGGACGTCGGCCGGGGCCGGCGCGGCCGGCGGGGGCACCGGTGCGGCCAGCGGCACCGGCGCGACGACCGGGGGCGCAACCGGAGCGGGCGGTACCGCGGGCGCGACGACGAGCGGGGGCATGACCGGCGCTGCGGGCGCCAACCCGGGCGCTGGGGGCAATCCCGGTGCTATCGGAATTCCCGGTGCTATCGGCATTCCCGGCGTGGTCGCCGGCCCCGCACCCGGTAGTGGCAGCGGGCCGTCAGGCACCGGAATGTGCTGCGGCCCCAGTGTGGTGGCGCCGTCGGGGGTGCGAACCATGGCGTCGGGACCGGGCGCCAATGGGACCAGCGGAGCGCCATTGCCGGGCAGTACCAACGAGGGCACTTCAACCGAATTCACCGGCGGGGCCTTGGGCGTTGGCTGTTCGTCGGGCAGCTTGCTGTTCAGCGGTGGCGGCGGAACACCTTGCGCGGGCTTGGGCGTACCCACCACGACCCAGTTCCCCGCCGGATCCTGCACCAGATGCGCGGTGTCCCGGGTCGGGATCATGCCCAGGCCGCGCGCCGCCTCGGCCAGCGCCGGAGCGGCCTGCGCCTCTTGGACGTCGCGTTCCAGCGCTTCCTTTTGCTGCTGCAGCAACTCGGTGCGCTGACGTGCGCTGCCCAGCTGATAGGAGCGCTCGGCGGCGGCGGTGGACAGCCACAACGTGAGACCGAGCCCGGCGCCGAGCGAGCCGATGACCAGTACGACGAATGGGACTTTGGCCGCCAGAGTCTGCGGGCGCAGATCGATCGACGCGAGCCGGTTGAGCAGGCGTTCCCGCAATGGGGTCCGAACAACCTTGGGCTTCTTGGCCTTCCGCGCCTTCGCCCGGGCCTTGGCCTGGGTGGCGCTCTTCGGTCGGGCCGGTCGTTCGACGGGCCGCGCCATCGGCGAGGTCTGCGGTGCGGATCGCGACACTCGTGGCTCACGGGCAGGCGCGGTAGCTTTCCCGGCGCGCGGACGGGTACGGCGTGCGGCGGTCGGCTCGGCTGCTGGTCGCCCCGCTTTCCGGGAAGCATTGCTCTGCCCGCGACGCCGGTCGCCGGCGCGGGGCGGTTGCGCGTCGCGCTTGGCCTTCATGAGCCTCCCTTCGATTGCACACGCTGCAGCGCACGCAGTCGCACGGCGGCACTGCGCGGATTCTGTTGGATCTCGGCGTCGTCGGCACGTTCGGCGCCGCGCGTCAGCAGCGTGAATTTCGGTGCATGCCCGGGCAATTCGACCGGTAGATCGGCCGGCGAGCTGGACGTGCTGACATCGGCGAACAGCCGCTTGACGATGCGGTCCTCCAGCGACTGGTAGGCCATCACCACGATGCGCCCGTCGACGGTCAGCGCATCCAGCGCCGGCGGCAGGGCGTCGCGCAACGCGTCCAGCTCGCTGTTGACCGCGATGCGCAGGGCCTGAAACGTCCGCTTGGCCGGATGGCCGCCGGTCCGCCGGGCGGGCGCTGGAACCGCTTGGTAGATAACCTCTACCAACTCGCCGGTCGAGGCGAACGGCGAGCGCGCACGGCGCCGGACGATGTGCGATGCGATGCGGCGGGCCAGCTTTTCTTCACCGTAACGACGCAGGATGTCGGTCAGCGCGGACTCGTCGTAGGTGTTGAGGATCTCGGCCGCGGTCAACGACGACGTGGGATCCATCCGCATGTCCAGCGGCGCGTCCTGCGCGTAGGAGAAGCCTCGCTCGGTCCGGTCGAGCTGCATCGACGAGACACCGAGGTCGAAGAGGATGCCGTCGACGGATTCGATTGCGCCATAGCCCGATTCGGCCAGTGCGGCGTCGATCCCGTCATACCGGGTCTGTACCAGGGTGAGCCGGTCGGCAAAACGTGACAACCGTCGGCGGACGATGTCCAAGGCGGTCGGGTCGCGGTCGATGCCGATCAGTCGCAGTCCGGGCAGTTCGCTGAGGAACCGCTCGGCGTGCCCGCCGGCACCGACGGTCGCGTCGATGAGTACCGCGCCCGATCCGTCGGGATGGTGGCGCGTCAATGCCGGGCGCAGCAGTGCGAAGCAGCGGTCGAGCAGAACGGGCAGATGGCCGAATTCGCCAGTGGCGTCAGCCATGACAACACCTTCCCGACGGGTGGCTTGGGAGGCGACTCGGCGGCCCGTTGCATCGAGGTCCCTGTCCGATGGCACGAACCTGGCGTTGGGGAAGTACGTCAGGGTCGGTTCGGACAGAGGCCACGATGCACGGGCACGCGCCTTAGATAATGTCGCCGAGTGCTTCATCGCTGGCCGCGGAGAAGTTCTCTTCATGGGTGTCTTGGTACTGCTGCCAGGCCAGTGCGTCCCAGATCTCCAGGTATTCAATCGATCCGATCACCACGCAGTCCTTGGAGAGGTTCGCGTAGCGGCGGTGATCGGCCGACAAGGTGATCCGGCCCTGGGCGTCGGGATGCTGTTCGTCGGTGCCGGCGGCCAGGTTGCGCAGGAAGGCTCTGGCGTCGGGGTTGCTCCTCGACGTCTGACTGGCCCTACGGGCGAGTTCCTCGAACGCCACTCGCGGGTAGACGGCGAGGCTGTGGTCTTGGCTCTTGGTGACCATCAATCCCCCTGCCAGTGCGTCGCGGAACTTGGCGGGCAACGTGAGCCGCCCCTTGTCGTCGAGCTTTGGCGTGTAGGTGCCAAGAAACATCTGGCTACCTCCATGCCCTTCGACTTCCGCCACGATACCCCACTATCCCCCACTTCGCTCCATTTAACGACACGAATGTCACCGGTTGATGTCGTTTCAGCAGGTTCTCGGCCACCAAGATGGCATCCCGGGATCGACCGGGTGTGCGGAACAGCTACAGAACTGGCTGTTGAGCGGCAGTTATTGCCCAGGTGGGGCGTAGTGGGTCATCTTGGCGTGCATTGTCGCCAAGCCGCCGTCAGGGGGCACAAAAAAGGGCAGCCAGCTGGCTGCCCTTTTCCCGTCGCGGACCCTACTCCTCGAAGCGGCGGCGGAACCGATCTTCCATCCGGCTGGTGAACGAGCCGCCGGCACTCTTGCCGCGGCGCTGACGTGCGCCAGTCGAGGGTCCGGGGCGCTCACCCCGGCGGGCGAGTCGCGGGCCGGTGATGGCAAACACCACGCCGCCGAACATCACGATGAAACCGAGCACGGACAGCGCCGGGAAGGTTCCGATCATGGTGGCCTTAAACGCCACTCCGGAAACCAGCATGGCGAGTCCGAGCAGGAACAACCCCGCGCCCTGCAACCGTCGCCGCGCCGTCGGGGCGCGCAACCCGCCGCCGCGAACGCTCGAGGCGAATTTAGGGTCCTCGGCATAGAGAGCGCTCTCGATCTGGTCGAGCATCCGCTGCTCATGATCGGAGAGTGGCATTCGTCCCTCCTTGCCAAAAACCTGTCACGTTAATACCGATAGCACGGTAGTGCCCGCTGCGGGGGCGACTAATAAGAATGATACGAGGTCAATCTGCCCGTTACCACCGCTTCGCCCGCTGATTGTAATCGCGACCGGTCCGCGATCAACGCTGCACCGCCGCGCCCGATAATGGGATGGCGCACTGCACTGGACGACTGAGGAGGAGACCGCACGTTGGCGCCATTCCTCATCAACCTGCCGCCACA
>DATDLZ010000107.1:0-2802 GCA_036519055.1 Mycobacterium sp. | reverse complement strand
ACCTGTGCGATCGACAGCCGCCAGAAATTCACCGACTCGTCGGCGCTCGCCCATAGCGCGGCCGCGGCACCGACGTACGTCGACGCCGAAATCGCCAGACCCAGCAGCGCCCACCACCAATTGGCTTTGCCCAGCGCGTTGAAGAACGTCGGCACCGTGCTGATGAACGGGTACGCGACGTACACCAGCGCGCCCAGCAGCAGCAACTGGACGAGCTGGCTGCGGCTGAACCGGGTGACCGACTCGGCTTGGATCTTCTCGGCACCGGTCTGGCGCATCACCGCCGCGCGGCTTCGGGAGATGACGCCCTTGGCGTCGTTGACCGAATCCCGGATATGTCTCGGCACAGCTGTTTTGGTGAGCCGGCGCGACGCCGTCAGCACGGTGTCTTTGCCGAGCACGTCGATCGCCGCGGCGACCGCCTCGTCCGCGCCATACAGCGCCGACGTCGTCACCAACAACTGCGCGATGTCGGCCTGAAGTTGGTTATCGGTGGCGCCGTATTCCGCGTTACCGAACCCGCCGAAGAACACGGCGCCGTGGCTGACGGTGATGTCGTTGTGGCGCAGGTCGCCGTGGGAGATCTGATGGTCCTGCAGCTTGTGCAGCGATTCCCACACCTCGGATACCGGTGTCGAGGTATGGCATTTCTTCAGCGGATCGCCGCGAATGCGCTTGTGCGCGTACATCGTCCAGCCTCGGTCGAGGGTGCCGACGGCGATCGTCTCGGTGTTCGCGATGCCGAGATCGCCGATGGCGATGGCCATCAGCGCGCGATGCTCGACGGCGCGGCGCATCGAGGCCTGCAGGGGAGCGGTCTCGTTCTCGCGCAGCTGCAGGATCCGCCAGGCCTGCCGCAGGGCGCCGCCGCTGCGTTGATGCGGTCCATACATCTCGACAACGGCGTTCTCATCCGGATCTTCGGTCACCGCGGTAAGCACCAGGGGCCCAGATCCGGCCGGGCGGACCACCCTCAGCGCGGTCACCGCGAACCCGCGTTTGGCCATCGCGCGCACCGCGCCGTCCAGCGGCACCTCGAGTGCGGGGGTGCCGCTGACCAGGATCACCAAGGCGCCGACGAACCATCCGACCGCAATGCCCAGCAGCGAGCGGGCCGGCACGATGGCGCTGACCACGAGGTGGATCGGAATGAACGCCAGCAGCAGCGTCCACCACCAGTGCCGCCAGCGGGCCGGCAGCCACGGACCGGACACCGTGAGTACCGCGGCCAGCATGCCGATCCAGCGCGGGTCGTCGAGGAATTGGGACAGCACAGTGCGTAACCGGTCGGACAGGTCGAAGTGCCACTGCGGCGCGGCCAGGCCCGTGCCGGTGATCGACAAGGCCAGCACAGAGATCAATGCGGCCGCCGCGTAGGGGATAAGCAGTCGCCATTGCCGGGCCAGGATCAGGCCGATCAGAATCATGAACGGCAACGCCAGGACTGCGAGGCCGTAGACCAGGTAGACCACGTCGGACTGGGTCGGCGTCAGCACTCCGACGATGCGGGAGATGGACTTCTCCAGCTCGTCCCAGCGCGTGCGAGTAACGAGCGAACTGGTGATCACGATTGCCAGGAGCGCCCCCGACAGCGCGACCCGCAGCATGTCGTTGGTACGCCGAGTCAAGGGTTGCAGCAAGTTACCGGAAACGGTGACTTCGCGCCCGTCGACGTGCATCTTTCTGACGATCTTTCGGCTCGGCCTCGGCCCGCGGCTATCGGCGGCTCGCGGACAACATAACCGGAGACCTGCGCAGCGAGCCGGATTGCCGGGCCTTTATCGCTGACCAGGCTATGCCGGGAGTCACAGCAGTCACGCGTGCATCAGCCTCCGACCATGACATGTGGTGTGAAAACGAGGTCGCATGCGATATCACTCGAGGCCGCCAAGACGCACAGCTACCACCTAGGCGGCTCACGTAGGTTCGAGTTATGGCGAGAACTGACAACGACACCTGGGAAATCACCGAGAGCGTGGGGGCGACGGCCTTGGGCGTGGCCTCAGCACGCGCGGCCGAAACCGAGAGCGACCACCCGCTGATTCAAGACCCGTTCGCGCGGGTGTTCCTCGACGCCGCCGGCGACGGGGTATGGAATTGGCACGGAGGTCCCGATCTGCCGCCGGAGATCCTCGAAGCCGAACCCGAGTTGCCGCTGCAGAGGCAGGCGATGGTCAGCTACATGGCCTCGCGGACCAAGTTTTTCGACTCGTTCTTTCTCACCGCCACCACGTCGGGCATTCGTCAGGCGGTGATCCTGGCGGCGGGCCTGGACGCGCGGTCGTGGCGGTTGCCGTGGCCGGACGGCGTGACGGTCTACGAGCTGGACCAAGACCGGGTGCTGGACTTCAAGCTGTCGACGTTGACCGAGCACGGGGCGCAGCCGGCTGCCAACCGGATCGAGGTCGCGGTGGATCTGCGCCACGACTGGCCGAAAGCGTTGCAGGAGGCTGGTTTTGACCCGTCGCAGCCGAGCGTCTGGTCGGCCGAAGGCCTGATGCCGTACCTTCCGGCCGCGGCGCAGGATCTGCTGTTCGAGCGCATCGATGGACTCACCGCCCCGGGCAGCCGGGTCGCGGTGGAGGCGCTGGGGCCGACGTTCCTCGACCCGGAGATCCGCTCCAAGCGCCGCGAGCGGATGGAGCGGTTGCGCGAGTTGATGGCCACGGTGGACCCCGATCGCGATATCCCCCGGACCGACGAGCTGTGGTACTTCGAAGAGCGCGAACCGGTCGGCGACTGGTTCAGCCGCCACGATTGGGATGTGACGGTGACGCCCGCTCCCGAGCTGATGGCCGAATT
>DATDLZ010000106.1:0-5873 GCA_036519055.1 Mycobacterium sp. | reverse complement strand
GTCGGGGCGGGTCTGTCGGACCTGCCGATCTTTCCGTTGCCGTGGGCGCTGCCGGTGGCGATGTGGTTGCTGGCCGCGGCCAGCATGATCACCTGTGCTCAGCGGTTACACACCGTGCGGCACTCGACCGGCGCGGGTGATCCTCTGCCGCCGCCGGGGAAGCCGAAAGAGAGCAGGCCGTGATTGTCCCGGCTGGTCTGAAACTGCCTGGTATCAGCGGTCTTTCGCTGGGCACTCGAATGACCGATTGGGGATATGCGGCCGGCTGGCTGACGGTGCGCGCCATGCCGGAATTCGCCGCACGCAACGCATTCGACGCCGGAGCGCTGTACGCGTCGCGCAACGGGGGACCGGATCAGCTGCGGAAGAACCTTGCGCGCGTCATCGGGGTTGCGCCCAAAGACGTGCCGGGCAGTCTGATGCGAGCGTCGCTGGCGTCTTATGCCCGCTACTGGCGCGAGGCGTTTCGGTTGCCGACGATCGATCACCACAAGCTCGGTCAGCGGCTCGCCGAAAATGTCACAGGCCAAGAGCATCTGGATGCGGCGCTGGCTGACGGGCGCGGTGCCGTGGCGGCGTTGCCGCACAGCGGGAACTGGGATATGGCCGGGGTGTGGATGACCCAGACCTACGGCAAATTCACCACCGTCGCCGAACGGCTCAAGCCCGAATCGCTCTACCGGCGGTTCATCGACTACCGGGAGAGCTTGGGCTTCGAGGTGATCCCGCTGTCCGGCGGTGAGCAGCCACCGTTCCCGTTGCTCAGCGAACGGCTGCTGGACAACAAATTTGTGTGTCTGATGGCCGAGCGGGATCTCAGTCGCACCGGCGTCCAGGTCGATTTTTTCGGCGAACCGACCAGGATGCCGGCCGGCTCGGCGAAGCTGGCGATCACCACCGGCGCGGCGCTGCTGCCCGTGCATTGCTGGTACGACGGCGACGACTGCCGGGTCACGTTCTTCCCGCCGTTGGACTGCACCAGTGGCGACGTCGGCGTCGTCACGCAAGCGCTGGCCGATGTCTTCGCCCGCAACATCGCCGAGCATCCCGCCGACTGGCACATGCTTCAGCCCCAATGGCTGGCGGATCTGTCCGACGAGCGACGGGCTCGATTGGCGGACACCTGATGCGAATCGGGATGGTGTGCCCGTACTCGTTCGACGTCCCGGGCGGGGTGCAGTCGCATGTCTTGCAGCTTGCCGAGGTGATGCGCGCCCGCGGTCAGGACGTCAGCGTGCTGGCGCCGTCGTCGCCGCATGTCAAATTGCCCGAGTACGTGGTGTCGGCCGGCCGGGCCGTGCCGATTCCCTACAACGGCTCGGTGGCTCGTATCCAGGTCAGCCCGAGCGTGCACGGCAAGGTCCGGCGCTGGCTGACCGAGGGCGACTTCGACGTGCTGCATCTGCATGAACCCAATGCGCCCAGCCTGTCGATGTGGGCGCTACGGATCGCCGAGGGGCCCATCGTGGCCACCTTTCACACCTCGACCACCAAATCACTGACGCTGTCGGTGGTTCAGGGCCTGCTGCGGCCCATGCAGGAGAAGATCGTTGGCCGCATCGCGGTGTCCGACCTGGCCAGGCGCTGGCAGATGGAAGCGCTGGGATCGGACGCGGTCGAGATTCCCAACGGCGTGGATGTGGCGTCGCTTCAGTCGGCGCCCTTGCTCGAGGGGTATCCGCGGCCGGCCAAGACGGTGTTGTTCCTGGGCCGCTACGACGAGCCCCGCAAGGGGATGGCCGTGCTGATCGATGCGCTGCCCAGCCTGGTCGAGCGCTTTCCGGGGCTGCAGGTGCTGATCGTCGGCCGCGGCAACGAAGACGAACTGCGGGCCAAGGTGGGCGGATTGGCCGGTCACTTGCGTTTCCTCGGCCTGGTCGACGACGCCGCCAAGGCGTCGGCACTGCGTAGCGCCGACGTCTATTGCGCACCGCATCTCGGCGGGGAAAGCTTCGGCATCGTGCTCGTCGAGGCGATGGCCGCCGGTACTCCGGTGGTGGCCAGCGACCTGCACGCTTTCCGGCGCGTGCTGCGCGATGGACAGGCCGGGCGGCTGGTGGCGGTCGATGACAGCGCTGCGCTGGCCGAGGGCCTGATCGCGGTGCTGGAGAACGACCCGCTGGCCAAGCGGTACGCCGCGGCCGGCGAAGAAGCGGTACGCCGCTACGACTGGCCAGTGGTGGCCAATCAGATCATGCGGGTCTACGAGACGGTCGCCGTCACCGGGAACAAAGTGCAGGTGGCCAGCTGATGTGGTGGACGATTGTGGTCGTCGTCGCCGTGGTGCTGCTGCTGCTGGTGCTGCTCGGGTTCGGCGCCTGGGGTTTTCGCACCGCCAATCGGCTGGACCGCCTGCACGTCCGCTACGACCTGTCCTGGCAGGCCCTGGACGCCGCGCTGGCCCGCCGGGCGGTGGTGGCCCGCGCGGTGGCGGCCAACGCGTTCGGCGGTCCGGCTGATGCTGAGGCCCGCCAGCTGGTCGCGCGGGCCGACGCGGCAGAAGCCGCCCCACGGCGAGGCCGTGAAGCGTGTGAGAACAAGTTGTCGGCCGCGCTGGCGTTGGTCGATCCTGCTGCGGGGCCCGCGGCCCTGATCGCGGAGCTGGCCGACGCCGAAGCCCGGGTGGTGCTGGCCCGCCGATTCCACAACGACGCGGTCCGCGACACGCTCGCGTTGCGCGAGCGGCGTCTGATCCGGTGGTTCCGGTTGGCTGGAACAGCGGCGCTGCCAAGCTATTTCGAGATTGCCGAACCAGCGCAGGCGCTACGCCACGCCGATCATCCCGCAGCCGGCCGGCGCACGTCGGCGCGAGTGGTGTTGCTCGACGAGACCGGCGCGGTGTTGCTGCTGTGCGGATCGGACCCCGCGGCGTCCGAGCGGGCCGGCGGCGCGCCGCGATGGTGGTTCACCGTAGGCGGTCAGGTCGGCGACGGGGAGTCCCTGGCGCAGGCCGCGGCTCGTGAATTGGCCGAGGAGACGGGGTTGCGGGTCGACCCCGCCGACGTGGTCGGCCCGATGTGGCGGCGCGACGCGGTGTTCGACTTCAACGGCGCGGCGATCGACAGCGAGGAGTTCTTCTTCGTCTACCGCACCGAACGCTTCGAGCCGTCCACCGTGGGACGCACCGAGCTGGAGAACCGCTACATCCACGGGCACCGTTGGTGTGACGCTGCTGCGATCGCCGCGCTGGCCGACACCGGCGAGACGGTGTATCCGCTGCAGCTTTCTGAGCTGCTCACCGAGGCAGTTGCCTTGGCCGGCTCGCCGGATCGGCCCCGTCAGCTGCAGTCCATCCGCTGAGCCGGGGATGCGCCGGAAAATACGATTTGGCGTCCACCACTAGAATCGAGTGACCCCGTTGAAGGAGATCAGCAGTGGATAGCGCCGCTTCGTCGAACGGCACTGGGCGGACGGGAACCGCGCGGGTCAAGCGCGGCATG
Source organism: Mycobacterium sp. (assembly GCA_036519055.1). Classification (GTDB taxonomy): domain Bacteria; phylum Actinomycetota; class Actinomycetes; order Mycobacteriales; family Mycobacteriaceae; genus Mycobacterium. Next base: position 2,433 of record DATDLZ010000106.1, on the reverse strand, counting down.
GCCGAGATGCTCAAGGGCGGCGTGATCATGGACGTCGTCACGCCGGAGCAGGCTCGAATCGCCGAGGGCGCCGGTGCCGTCGCGGTCATGGCGCTGGAGCGCGTACCGGCCGACATCCGCGCTCAGGGCGGGGTGTCGCGGATGAGTGACCCCGACATGATCGAGGGCATCATCTCCGCGGTCACCATCCCGGTGATGGCCAAGGCGCGCATCGGTCACTTCGTCGAAGCGCAGATTCTGCAGAGCCTCGGCGTGGACTACGTCGACGAGTCCGAGGTGCTGACACCGGCCGACTACACCCACCACATCGACAAGTGGAAGTTCACCGTGCCGTTCGTCTGCGGTGCGACGAATCTGGGTGAGGCGCTGCGACGCATCAACGAGGGCGCGGCGATGATCCGCTCCAAAGGCGAGGCCGGCACCGGTGATGTGTCCAATGCGACCACGCATATGCGCGCCATCGGGGGAGAGATTCGCCGACTGGGCTCACTGTCCGAAGACGAGTTATACGTAGCGGCAAAGGAATTGGCCGCGCCCTACGATCTCGTCGTCGAAGTCGCGCGGGCCGGCAAGCTACCGGTCACCTTGTTCACCGCGGGTGGTATCGCCACCCCGGCCGACGCCGCGATGATGATGCAGCTCGGGGCCGAAGGCGTGTTCGTCGGCTCGGGCATCTTCAAATCCGGCGACCCGGCGCAGCGCGCCGCGGCGATCGTGAAGGCCACCACCTTCTACGACGACCCCGATGTGCTGGCCAAGGTGTCCCGCGGCCTGGGTGAGGCGATGGTGGGCATCAACGTCGAGCAGGTGCCGGAGCCGCATCGCCTGGCCCAGCGCGGCTGGTAAAAACAGTCCGTGTCGATCGAAAAGATCCTTGATCTCGAGCAACTCGAGGTCAACATCTATCGGGGCAGCGTGTTCAGCCCCGAACAGGGCAACTTTCAGCGCACCTTCGGTGGTCAGGTGGCCGGCCAGTCGTTGGTGTCCGCGGTACGCACGGTCGATCCGCATTTCCTGGTGCACTCGTTGCACGGGTACTTCATCCGGCCCGGAGACTCGTCGGCGCCAACGATCTTCATCGTCGAGCGGCTGCGCGACGGTGGCTCGTTCTGCACTCGCCGGGTCAACGCGATCCAGCACGGCCAGACGATCTTCTCGATGTCTGCGTCCTTTCAGACCGATCAGGAGGGCATCCACCACCAGGACGTGATGCCCTCGGCGCCACCACCGGACGACCTGCCGGGGCTGAAGTCGATGAAGGTGTTCGACGACGCGGGATTCAAGCAGTTCCAGGAGTGGGACATCCGCATCGTGCCGCGCGATCAGATTCACCGGCTGCCAGGCAAGGCCTCCCAGCAACAGGTCTGGTTTCGGCACCGCGATCCGCTGCCCGACGACCCGGTGCTGCACATCTGCGCGCTGGCGTACATGAGCGATCTCACCCTGCTGGGCTCAGCGCAGGTCACCCACCTCGACGAGCGTGAGCACCTGCAGGTGGCCTCGCTCGACCATGCGATGTGGTTCATGCGGGTGTTCCGCGCCGACGAGTGGCTGCTCTACGACCAGTCCTCACCGTCGGCGTGCGGCGGGCGGTCGCTGTGCCAGGGCAAGATCTTCAATCAGTACGGCGAGCTGGTCGCCGCCGTCATGCAGGAGGGGCTGACCCGCTTCCCGAGCAACCACCCGCCGTCCGGCCAGTGAGTGGCCCACGGGTCGGCGTCTTAGCGCTGCAGGGCGACGTCCGTGAGCATCTGGCGGCGCTGCGTGATGCGGGAGCCGACGCGGTGCCGGTGCGACGCTCTGGTGAGTTGGACATCCTCGACGGGCTGGTCATTCCGGGCGGGGAGTCCACCACGATGAGCCATCTGTTGCGCGAACTCGACTTGCTGGAGCCCTTGCGCGCCCGGCTGGCCGACGGGTTGCCGGCCTACGGCGCATGCGCGGGCATGATCCTGCTGGCCAGCGAGATCCTTGATGCGGGCACTGCCGGCCGCGAGGCGCTGCCGTTGTCTGGCATCGATATCACCGTGCGGCGCAACGCTTTTGGGCGCCAGGTCGATTCGTTCGAAGGTGATGTTGCGTTCGAGGGGCTCGACGATCCGGTGCACGCGGTCTTCATCCGCGCGCCGTGGGTGGAACGGGTCGGTGCCGACGTGCAGGTGCTGGCCCGGGCCGCGGATCACCCGGTTGCGGTGCGGCAGGGCGTGGTGCTCGCGACGGCGTTTCACCCCGAGGTGACCGGCGATCGCCGGATCCACCGCCTATTCGTCGACATCGTCAACGGCGAACGTTGACGGCAGGGGCCGGCAGCGCCCACCTGATGCCGCCGACCAGGACACGGCCGACGCTGCGCACGACGGTGAGTTCAGCGGGCGGGAAGTAGGGCAGCAGTAGCGGGACGCGGGCCCACAACGGCAACATCGAGACCGCGGT
>DATDLZ010000105.1:0-9796 GCA_036519055.1 Mycobacterium sp. | reverse complement strand
CCAGAACCTGATCCCGGTCACCCTCGAACTGGGCGGCAAGAGCCCCAACATCTTCTTCAACGATGTGATGGCCGCCCACGACGACTTCCAGGACAAGGCGCTGGAAGGGTTCACCATGTTCGCGCTCAACCAGGGCGAGGTCTGCACCTGCCCGTCGCGCAGCCTGGTGCAGACCGACATCTACGACGAATTCCTGGAGCTGGCCGCCATCCGAACCAAGGCGGTCCGACAGGGCGATCCGCTGGACACCGAGACGATGGTCGGCTCGCAGGCGTCCAACGACCAGCTGGAAAAGGTGTTGTCCTACATCGAGATTGGCAAAGATGAAGGCGCGAGGATTCTTTGCGGTGGCGAACGCGCCGAGTTGGGCGGCGACCTCTCCGGTGGCTACTACGTGCAGCCAACCATCTTCGCCGGCACCAACAAGATGCGGATCTTCCAAGAGGAGATCTTCGGACCGGTGGTCTCGGTCGCGTCGTTCAAGGATTACGACGACGCCATCTCGATCGCCAACGACACCCTCTACGGCCTGGGCGCGGGAGTGTGGAGTCGCGACGGGAACACCGCGTACCGGGCCGGCCGCGACATCCAGGCCGGCCGGGTATGGGTCAACTGCTACCACGTATATCCCGCGCACGCCGCGTTCGGCGGCTACAAGCAGTCCGGGTTCGGCCGGGAAAACCACAAGATGATGCTCGACCACTACCAGCAGACCAAGAACCTGCTGGTGTCGTATTCGCAGAAGGCGCAAGGATTCTTCTGATGCGCGCCGGCGACGATGCAGAGCGTAGCGATGAGGTGGGGGCACCTCCCGCTTGCGGGGGAAAGCGGCGCCATGGAGTAGCCCGGGTGGTCGTCACCGCCGACGCGGCCACGCTGCTCGATCAGCTGCGAGACCAGCACGGCCCGTTGATGTTTCACCAGTCCGGCGGTTGCTGCGACGGGTCGTCGCCGATGTGCTACCCGGATGGGGAGTTCATCATCGGTGACCGCGACGTGCTGCTCGGTGTGCTGGACGTCGGAGCCGACGGGGTGCCGGTGTGGATCTCGGGGCCACAGTTCCAGGCGTGGAAACACACCCAGCTCGTCATCGACGTGGTGCCCGGCCGGGGCAGCGGCTTCAGCCTGGAAGCACCCGAGGGGAAGCGATTTCTGTCACGTGGACGCGCGTTCAACGACGCCGAGAACGCCGAACTGGCTGCTACTGCGGTGATCAACGGCGCCGACTACGAGCGCGGCGAGCGGTTGCCGGAGCGCGCTCCGGTGGTGGCTGCCGCCGTCGACGCGTGCCCGGTACCCGCAGGGCGCGCCGCGCCGGTAAAGCCGTAGCGGGCGGCAGCGGCAGTATCGTTTAACCGTGATACCGCTGCCGCGGCCCTTGGTGTTGACTAGCGCGATGCTGCTTGGCGTCGCGACCGGGCTGCTGGGCGGCACGGCGGCGCTGACCGTGGAGCACGCGCGCATGCGCCCCGACGTCGCCATTGCACTGGTGGTCGGAGTCCCCAGCGCCGTCGGGCTGCTGGTGGTCCTGCTGGCCCGGCGCCGGTGGCTGACCGCGCTGGGTGCGTTCATCGTGGCCCTGGCGCCTGGATGGTTCGGCGTGCTCGCCTTGGTCGAGGTCGTGACCCGTGGCTGACGACGAACGCGTGGAGACCGAGTCGATGCCGCTGACCGAGCCGTACAAACCGGCCTTCGACACCGGCATTCACCAGAAAGTCGAGCCCGAACTCATCGAGCCGGAGCCGCCGCCTCGGCGGCGTCGATGGTGGCACCGACGGTCGGACGCCGCCGAGAAGCCGGGTCAGCCGGTCGGCGCACTCACCCCGGGGGCGTACACCGACGCACCGCCGTCCGAGTCGATTCCCACGTCGTCGATTGCGGTGCCCGACCGGAACCAATACGTCAGGTGGTGGCAGTTCGTCTTGATGCTGCTGGCGGTCTGGATTCCCGCCGGGGCGATCGGCGCGGGCCTGTTCTATTGGTGGAGCCATGACGCCTCTAGGCACAAGACCGAGGTGGTTTTCGTCGTCCTGGCTTACGTCGTGGTGAGTACGGTCGCGGGTCTGATACTGGCGATGGTGGCCGACCGGCCGCTGGTGTCGGCGCTGGCCATCGCGATGATTTCGGCGGTGGTCGCGTCCGTCATCGGCGCAGCCCCGATCTACGGCAAGTTCTACTGCCAACACAGCCAACGACATTGCGCAGCGGGCGTCCTGCCGTACTGAGCACCCGAACGAGGGCTATGCAAGGCTGGCTGGGTGAGCGACACGCGCCAATCCGCGGCCTGCGGGCCGCAGGCTGATCGCAACCTCACCCCAATCGCCACCTTGATCGAGGATCCCGCGCGCTCGGCGATGCTGGCTGCGCTGGCCGGCGGGCGCGCGCTGCCGGCCGGGGAACTGGCGCGGCGAGCCGGCGTGCAGCCGGGCACTGCTTCGGTGCATCTGCGCCGCTTGACCGAGGCCGGCTTGATCCGGGTCCGCGCCCAGGGCCGGCACCGCTACCACGAGATCGCCGACCCGGAAGTGGCCACGGTGTTGGAGGCCATCGCAGAGATTGCGCCGCCGGCCCCGGTGGCCGTAGCGGATCGGCAGGCCGCTTGCGCGCTGTCGGAGGCCCGCACCTGTTACGACCACCTGGCCGGGCGCCGCGGTGTGCAACTGCGCGACCGGTTGCTGGCCGTCGGAGCCATCCGCCACCTCGACGACCGCGACCACGAGTTAACCGACCGCGGGCAACATCTGGTCGAACGGCTGGATATCGACCTGGCCGCCCTGCGGGCCAGTCGGCGGGTTTTCGCCCGCTCCTGCGTCGACTGGACCGACCGTCGTATCCACCTGGCCGGGGCGCTTCCAGCCGCCATCACCGGCGTGTTCATCGCCCGCGGCTGGCTGGGTGACGCGCCCGGACGCAGCCTGCACGTCGCCGAGCGCTTCGACGACAAGATCGATGAATGGCTGGCCACCTGATGGCCAGAGTCAGGCCATTAGGGTGGGTGCCGTGACCCACTATGACGTTGTCGTCCTCGGAGCCGGACCCGGTGGATACGTAGCGGCCATCCGCGCCGCGCAGCTGGGACTGAATACCGCCGTCGTCGAGCCGAAATACTGGGGCGGAGTCTGCCTCAACGTCGGCTGCATCCCGTCCAAGGCGCTGTTGCGCAATGCCGAACTCGCGCACATCTTCAACAAGGAAGCCACGACCTTCGGCATCAGCGGCGAGGTGACCTTCGACTACGGTGTGGCCTTCGACAGGAGCCGCAAGGTGGCCGACGGCCGGGTGGCCGGCGTGCATTTCTTGATGAAGAAGAACAAGATCACCGAAATCCACGGCTACGGCAGGTTCACCGACCCCCACACGCTGGCCGTCGAACTCAACGAGGGCGGCACCGAAACCGTCACCTTCGACAACGTCGTCATCGCCACCGGCAGCAGCACCCGTCTGGTCCCCGGCACCTCGTTGTCGAAAAACGTTGTCACGTATGAAGAACTGATCCTGTCCCGCGAGCTGCCCGAGTCGATCATCATCGCCGGCGCCGGGGCCATCGGCATCGAGTTCGGCTACGTGCTGAAGAACTACGGCGTCGACGTGACCATCGTCGAGTTCCTGCCGCGTGCGCTGCCCAACGAAGACATCGATGCCTCCAGGGAAATCGAGAAGCAGTTCAAGAAGCTCGGCGTCAAGATCCTCACCGGCACCAAGGTCGAGTCGATCGCCGACGACGGCTCGATGGTCACTGTGACCGTCAGCAAAGATGGCAAGACCGAAGAGCTCAAGGCTGCGAAAGTCTTGCAGGCCATCGGTTTTGCGCCCAACGTCGACGGCTTCGGACTCGAGGCGGCGGGCGTCGCGCTGACCGATCGCAAGGCGATCGGGGTCACCGACTACATGCTCACCAACGTCGACCACATCTACGCCATCGGCGATGTCACCGGGTTGCTGCAATTGGCCCACGTCGCCGAGGCGCAGGGCGTGGTGGCAGCCGAAACCATCGCCGGCGCAGAAACTTTGGCTCTCGGCGACTACCGCATGCTCCCGCGCGCGACGTTCTGTCAGCCGAACGTGGCCAGCTTCGGGCTCACCGAGCAGCAGGCCCGCGACGAGGGCTACGACGTCGTGGTGGCCAAGTTCCCGTTCACCGCCAACGCCAAAGCGCACGGTGTCGGCGACCCGAGTGGCTTCGTGAAGCTGGTCGCTGATGCCAAGCACCTCGAACTGCTGGGTGGGCACCTGGTCGGCCACGATGTGGCCGAGTTGCTGCCCGAGCTGACGTTGGCGCAGAAGTGGGACCTGACCGCAAACGAATTGGCGCGCAACGTCCATACCCACCCGACGATGTCGGAGGCGCTGCAGGAATGCTTCCACGGCCTGACCGGCCACATGATCAACTTCTGACGCCGATGGCCAGGTCTAGAACGGTGCGCGCGGAATCGGTTTGGGCCGCGCTCGGCGGTGTGCTGGCCGGTTACGTGCTGTGGCTGATCGCTTTCTCGATCGGGGACTTCCTGACGACGGCGGGTGTGTGGGGTCCGATCGTGCTGGCGGTGTCGGCCGTTTTTGCGCTGGCCGCGGCGCTGTGGGCACGGCGGGTGCGGGCGCGGGGAAATCTAACCCTGGCGGCGTTCGCGTTCGGGTTGCCGGTTCTGCCGGTCCTGCTGACAGTGTTGGTGCTGGCCGACACCTACCTGTGATGGCCCGGGTGGTCCAGCGGAATCTGTAAGGCCGACATCGTTGCGGCCAGACCGTCGTATTGCCCTGCCAGCAAACAGAATTCGATCAGCTGACGTCGATCGAGGTGATGGGACAGCTGCTGGTACACCTCGTCGCCGATTGTGCGGTTGAGGACGAATTCGTCGGTGGCACGCAGCAGCGTCTGCTGGCGATCGGTGAGCCCGCCGGCGTTTGCGGACGTGTTCGGCCAGGCGAAGATCAACTCCTGAGTCTGGTCGTCGAGCCCGCGACGACGGCCTATCCAGCGATGGTGCTGCAACTCGTAGTCGGAACCGCGCAGGTGCGCGACCCGCAGGATCACCAACTCGGTATCGACCTGCGGCAACCGGCCGCGCAGCAGGCGGGCGCCGTAGAACGCGAATGCCCAGAACAGCAACCTACGTTGACCCAGCGTCGTGAACAGGTGCATCTCCGGCGCGCGAATCGTGCGGGCGCCCAGCTTCGCGATCACCCAGTTGATCGGGCCCAGTTCGCGGAAGCGCCCGGGCGGAATACGACCGACCTGGCTGGTCATGCGTGCTTCACCAGATAGGGCGACACGGTGCTGCGGTGCTCGTCGAGATCGAGTGCACGGCCCAGCGCGGGGAACGCCCGCTGCGGGCAGTTGTCACGCTCGCAGACCCGGCAGCCCGCGCCGATCGGTGTGGCGATATCGCCCGACAAGTCCAGTCCTTCCGAGTAGACGAGCCGGTGGGCATGCCGGAGTTCGCAGCCCAGCCCGATCGCGAAGGTTTTACCGGGCTGACCATAGCGCGATGCGCGCCGTTCGATGGTGCGGGCCACCCACATGTAGTTACGTCCGTCCGGCATCTGAGCGATCTGGACCAAGATCTTGCCCGGGTTGGCGAACGTCTCGTAGACGTTCCACAGCGGGCAGGTGCCGCCTGCCGACGAGAAGTGAAAACCGGTGGCGGACTGGCGTTTCGACATGTTTCCGGCGCGGTCGACGCGCACGAACGACAGGGGCACGCCGCGCATCGACGGCCGCTGCAGGGTGGACAGCCGGTGGGCGATGGTCTCGTAGCTCACCGCGTAGAACGCCGACAGCCGCTCGACGTCGTACCGGAAGTTCTCGGCGATTTGGTGGAACTGCCGGTACGGCAGCACGGTCGCGGCCGCGAAGTAGTTGGCCAACCCGAGCCTGGCCAGCTTGCGGGACTCGTCGCTGGTGAAGCTGCCATCAGCGACCAGACCGTCGATGAGCGCCCCGTACTCCAGGTAGGCCAACTCCGCGGCGAGCTTGAACGCGTACTGGCCCGACGGCAGGTGTCCGCCGATTTCCAGCGTCCGCGTCTCCGGGTCGAAGCGGTGAAGGACGTTGTCGCCCAGATCGATTCGCTTGATGCGGACATCGTGCACCGACGTCAGCCGGTCGGACAGGTCGCGAACCAGGTCGGCGCGGTGCATGCGCATCCGCACCGTGAGCTCCTCGGCGGCGGTGTCGAGCTCGTGCAGGTAGTTCTGCCGCTCGTAGAAGTAGTCGCGCACCTCTTCGTGCGGCATGGTGATCGACCCGCTGCCGCTCCCGTCGGAGAAGCGGTCCTCGGTGGCGGCCGCCAGCTGTGTGGTCGTCAGCCGGTACCGCCGGTGCAGATTGACCAGAGCCCGCGCCAACGCCGGGTGCGAGCTCACGACGTCGGCCAGCTCGGACTGGCCTACCTCGACACCGAGGTCGTGGTCGAGCGTGACCTCGCGTAGCTCGGCAAGCAGACGGGTGTCGTCCTGCGAGGCGAAGAACGTCGCGTCGACGCCGAACACCTCGGTGATCCGCAGCAGCACCGCGACCGTCAGCGGCCGCACGTCGTGCTCGATCTGGTTGAGATAGCTGGGAGAGATGTCGAGCATCTGCGCTAGCGCCGCCTGGCTGAATCCGCGCTCGCCGCGCAGCTGCCGGACGCGCGAGCCAACGAATGTCTTGGCCATCGGGCCAGCGTACCCGCGTTGCGAAGACTGGATTCGCAAAATTTGCACAGCCTCGAGGATTGGCGCCACGGCAAGGTCGTTTGGCATCATTCTCGCTTGGGGGAACACAAGCTAGGCGCCTAGCGGCCACGAGTTATGTCGTGTAGCCAGATCGAAGGCCCAGCGCGAGAAGCAGCGGGGAGTTAAAGCCGTGAGCTTGGACAAAGTGATGATGCCGGTGCTCGACGGGCATCCCGACGTCTTCGACCGGGAATGGCCGCTGCGCGTCGCCGACATCGACCGCGACGGGCGGCTGCGCTTCGACTCCGCAGCCCGCCACATCGTGGACATTGGCCAGGACCAGTTGCGCGAGATGGGGTTCGAGGAAACCCATCCGCTCTGGATTGTCCGCCGGACGATGATCGACGTGATCCGCCCGGTGGAGTTCAACGACATGTTGCGGATGCGCCGCTGGTGTTCGGGCACGTCGAACCGGTGGTGTGAGATGCGGGTCCGCATCGACGGTCGCAAGGGCGGCTTGTTGGAGTCCGAGGCGTTTTGGATCAACTTCAACCGGGACACCCAGACGCCGGCACGCATCGCCGACGACTTTCTCGACGGCCTTCGGAAGACCACCGACGTCGACCGGCTGCGGTGGAAGGCTTATCTGAAGGCCGGCAGTCGCGAGGACGCCGCGGAGATCCACGAGTTTCCGGTTCGATTCACCGACATCGACTTCTTCGACCACATGAACAACTCCGTGTACTGGAGCGTCGTCGAGGACTACCTCGCGTCGTACCCGGAGCTGCTGAAGGCTCCGCTGCGGGTGACCATCGAGCACGACGCTGCGGTGGCACTGGGCGACAAGTTGGAGATCATCTCGCACGTGTACCCACCTGGCTCGACCGATCGCTTCGGCGAGAACCTGGCCGATCGCACTGTTAGAACGCTCACATACGCCGTCGGCGACGAGACCAAAGCGCTCGCGGCGATCTTCCCGCTTTAACCGTACGAGCGTTATGCAAACGCCGGTCCTGACCTGCGGATTTAAGTTACCGGCTGGTAGAAACTGAACCGTTTCAGTTCACACGTATCTTCGCAAACTTCGCAAAAAGCGCCTGATCCCTAGCCAAAATTGGCACGAAAATGGGTGGACCAGCGCTGCTGACCTGTGCCATCTTCGTGTTAGCAAATCAGCAACGATGCTGGGGGCCTTAGCAAGCCTGGAAATTCAGGGTCCTCAGATCACAACCTTTGAGGAGCAGTGCTATGTCGAGCGTTGGCACGCCGAAGAGCCCCGAGCAGATCCAGAAGGACTGGGACACCAACCCGCGCTGGAAGGGCATTACCCGCAGCTACACCCCCGCCGACGTGGTGGCGCTGCAGGGTTCAGTCGTCGAGGAGTCCACTCTGGCCCGCCGTGGCGCCGAGGTGCTGTGGAGCCAGCTGCACGACCTCGAGTTCGTCAACGCGCTCGGCGCACTGACCGGCAACATGGCCGTGCAACAGGTTCGTGCCGGCCTGAAGGCCATCTACCTGTCGGGTTGGCAGGTCGCCGGCGACGCCAACCTGTCCGGCCACACCTACCCCGACCAGAGCCTCTACCCGGCCAACTCGGTGCCGCAGGTGGTCCGCCGGATCAACAACGCGCTGCTGCGTGCCGACCAGATCGCCAAGGTCGAGGGCGACACCTCCATCGAGAACTGGCTGGCCCCGATCGTTGCCGACGGTGAGGCCGGCTTCGGCGGCGCGCTCAACGTCTACGAGCTGCAGAAAGCCATGATCGCGGCCGGTGTCGCGGGCTCGCACTGGGAGGACCAGCTGGCCTCGGAGAAGAAGTGTGGCCACCTGGGTGGCAAGGTGCTGATCCCGACCCAGCAGCACATCCGCACCCTGACCTCGGCCCGCCTGGCCGCCGACGTGGCTGACGTGCCGACCGTCGTCATCGCCCGCACCGACGCCGAGGCCGCCACGCTGATCACCTCCGACGTCGACGAGCGCGACCGTCCGTTCGTCACCGGTGAGCGCACCGCCGAAGGCTTCTACCGGGTGAAGAACGGCCTCGAGCCCTGCATCGCCCGCGCCAAGGCCTACGCGCCGTACTCCGACCTGATCTGGATGGAGACCGGCACCCCGGACCTCGACCTGGCCCGGAAGTTCGCCGAGGGCGTCAAGAGCGAGTTCCCCGACCAGCTGCTGGCCTACAACTGCTCGCCGTCGTTCAACTGGCGCAAGCACCTGGACGACTCGACCATCGCTCGGTTCCAGAAGGAGCTCGGCGCGATGGGCTTCAAGTTCCAGTTCATCACGCTGGCCGGCTTCCACGCGCTGAACTACTCGATGTTCGATCTGGCCTACGGCTACGCCCGCAACCAGATGAGCGCCTACGTCGAGCTGCAGGAGCGCGAGTTCGCCGCCGAGGAGCGCGGTTACACCGCCACCAAGCACCAGCGCGAGGTCGGTGCTGGTTACTTCGACCGGATCGCGACCACGGTCGACCCGACGTCGTCGACCACCGCGCTCGCGGGCTCGACCGAAGAAGGTCAGTTCCACTGACGAGGCGCGGCCCTCGGCCGCGAGGAGGAAGTGGAACCAACAGCGGTAGCCACTGACGAGGCGCGTCCCTCGGCCGCGAGGAGGAAGTGGACCGAAAGGCTGAGTCACGGATCACTAAGCCCAAGCCGTAGCCAAAAGCATTCGGCTTGACAGCGCAGGCCCCGCCCGGAAACCCTGGGCGGGGCCTGACGCATATCGAGAGGACATTTTCGACAGTGAGCACTGCGATCGAGCGGGTTGGCGTTATCGGCGCCGGGCAAATGGGCGCGGGCATCGCCGAGGTATCGGCAAAGGCCGGCGCCGACGTGGTGGTCTTCGAACCCACCGAGGAGCTGGCCGCCGCTGGCAAGGCCCGGATCGAGGCATCGCTGGAGCGGGCCGTCAGCAAGGGCAAGCTGCCCGCCGACGAGCGCGACGCGACTCTGGCGCGGCTGCGCTACACCACCAAGCTGTCCGAACTCGCCGGCCGTCAACTGACCATCGAGGCGATCGTCGAGAACGAGGCCGTCAAGGCGAAGGTCTTCGCCGAACTCGACGAGGTCATCACCGACCCGGACGCCGTGCTCGCGTCCAACACCTCCAGCATCCCGATCATGAAAATCGCTGC
>DATDLZ010000104.1:0-39788 GCA_036519055.1 Mycobacterium sp. | reverse complement strand
AGCTGCTCGAGGTCGACTACACCGCTAACATCCAAACCGATCAGGGCACAGATCAGATCTACGGCGGCTGGGTGACGCTGTACAACTCGACAACCGGTGGGTCGGGATTCTTCAACCTCTACGCCGGGAGTCATAACGCGTTTAAGGCGGCGCTGCCGGACGCGGCGAGCATGATGGTCTCGATGGAATAGCGGCCCGTTGGTCGGCGTCGCGTCTGCGGCTGGATCGAGTTTGGCATGCCGTTCGGCAAACCCCTAGTTACGGTGTTGATTCCAGCCGCGAGGCTAGGCTGAGCGGTCAGAACCGCAACACCGCGGCCAGCACGACGGCGGTGACCGTCGTGGTCAGTTCGATTGCGGCGCCGAGTACGTCGCCGCTGACACCGCCGAATCGACGCACACAGTGCCGGACCAGCAGCACGGCGCAGGTGAGCGAGACCACGACCGCCACCGGGCCTTGCCACGGGTGCCGACCTGCCGCAGACGATGCGGCGAGCAGCACGACAACCCAGGCCGCGACCACCGGCGCCGGTTGGGTGCCGACGACTAGAGCGCCCAACCTGCTTTCAGGGGCGGCCGGCACTGTCCGGCGGCAGGCCAGCACCGCTGCTACCCGGCCCGCGCACACGGCCACCACGATCCCCGCGGCGCTCAGCGCCGAAAACGCCAGTCCCTGAAGAACGATCACCAACACGACGGTCGCCACGCCGAACGGTCCGGTCGACCCATCGCGCATCACCTGCAGCGCGCGTTCGGGCGGCCCGTAGCAGCCCAGGCCGTCGGCGGTATCGGCCACACCGTCGATGTGCAAGCCGCGGGTGACCGCCAGCAGTGCGGCCACCGCGAGCAGACCGGCCAACGCGTTACCCGGGCCGAACGCCAATCCGCCGGCCCACGTCACCGCCGCGCCCGCCGCGCCCAGTATCGCGCCGACCACCGGCAGCGCGGTCATCGCACCGCGGCCCAACGGCCGGTCCGATCTGCCAGGCACCGGGACAACGGTCTCGAACGCGAAAGCCGTTGCCAACGAGCCGATCACGATGCAGGCGAGCGGTCAGTGACGTTGGCGTCGGCGAAGGTCGCCATGGACGACAGTGCGGCCACCGCGGCTCGCAGCACCGGTAGGGCCACCGCCGCGCCGGTACCCTCGCCGAGCCGCATCTTCAGGTCCAGGATCGGATCCAGGCCGAGCTGAGCCAGGGCGAGCGCATGCGCGGGTTCGGTCGAGAGGTGGCCCGCCTGCCACCACAGCCGGGCGCCCGGCGCCAGTTGCTCGGCGATCAACGCCGCGGCCGTCACCACCATGCCGTCCAGCAACACCGGCGTGCGCCGCACCGCGGCCTGCGCGCAGAAGCCGGCCAGCCCCGCCAAATCGGCTCCGCCGCAACATTGCAGGGTTGCGATCGGAGCGGCTAACACGGGCTGAGCGCGGAACAAAGCATCGCGCACCGCCGCGGTCTTGCGGGCCCACCCGGCGTCGCTAATCCCAGTTCCGTAGCCAACCGCCGCGACCGGCTCGACGCCCGTCAACGCGGCAACCAGAACTGTTGCCGCGGTGGTGTTTCCGATGCCCATGTCGCCGGCAATCAGCAGGTCGGCACCGGCATCGACCTCCTGGTCGGCAATCTGGCGGCCGGCGTCGATCGCGTCGAGCGTTTCCTGCTCGGTGAGCGCATCCTCGACCGCGATGTCACCGCTGCTGCGCCGTACCTTGTGCGCGCCGATCTGCGGGGACAGCGGGTCGGAGTCCACGGCGAGGTCGACGATGCGCACCGTCGCTCCGGCGATGTCGGCGAGCGCATTGATCGCCGCGCCGCCGGCGGCGATGTTCGCCACCATCTGCCCGGTGACCTCTTGCGGGTAGGCCGATACCCCCGACCGGGCGACGCCGTGGTCCCCGGCGAACACCACGATCCGGGCGCGTTCGAATTGTGTTGGCGGGCAATGCCCCTGGCACGATGCAACCCAGACTGACAGGTCCTCCAGGCGGCCCAGGGCGCCGCGCGGTTTGGTCAGGGTGTCCTGGCGTGCACGGGCCGCCGCCGCCGCCGTCGTGTCGGGAGGCGCCACCGGCGCGAACATCGTCATGCCCCGGCCTGCTTGATCGGCAGCGGATGTCCGGCCACCACCAGCACCCCCCGCTCGCACAGCGCGGCTAACCGCTGATTGAGTGCTCCCAGTTCGTCGCTGAACCGGCGGGCCGACGCGGTGGCGGCCACGACCGTCAGCCCGACCTCCGGGCTGACCAGCACCAGTGGTGAGTTGAACTCCGCGACCGCGGCCGTCAGGTCGTCGAGGTCGGGCGACAGCGACCCGCCGTCCCAGGCTTGGCGCTTATCCAAGGTAGCGGTCAGCCAGCCGCCGATATCGTCGACCAGTGTCGGTGTGTCCGGCGAACGCCGCAATTGCCGTGCGACGTCGTCGGTTTCGACGGTGGACCAGTGTGACGGTCGGCGGTCGCGATGCTCAGCGATGCGCTGTCGCCACGCCCCGTCGGTGTCGACGACCTGACCGGTCGCCAGGTACTGCACGGGTTGATCCGATTGCAGTGACTCGGCAATGGCGGCCTCCGCCCACCGGGACTTTCCTGACCTGATTCCGCCGAGCACCAGGGTTCGCACCGTGGATCAGTCAGCTTTCCGGCGAGGTCTAATCGACACTGGCGCCGTGCTTGACTTGGGGCTTCGGTGCCCGCATCCGGCGCATCTGCGAGGCCCGGCTTGCTGCGTAAAGCCCTATCTTCCAATGGCTTTCGGTATTCTCCGGAAACTTCTCATCCACCCGTCGGCCGACCTTTCGGCCGAGAATGATCCCGTCGAGCGCCATCACCGCCATCAATACCAGCATCGCCGGCGACATATAGAACTGAAGCTGCGGCACGGCGAACATGATGAACAGCAGCGCCAGCGCCGACGGCATGAACAGCCCCAGCACGTTGCGGCGGGCGTCGACGATGTCACGCGCGTACCGTCGCACCGGGCCCTGGTCACGGGACAGCAGGTAACGCTCGTCGCCGGCCATCATGCGTTCGCGCCGATCGGCCATCTGGGAGCGCCGCACCGAACTCTGTTCGCGACGTTCCTCGCGACTGAGCTTGGGGCCCGCCAGCGACTTTCGCCGTGCCCGGGCCTCCGACGAGGTCATCGGCGCCGGCGCGACCGGGCCCTTGCGCCCGGCGTTGCGTCGTGGCGTGGGCCGTCCCTTGGGTGCGGTGGTCTGCCGGGGTGCGGCACCGAAGGCATCTGCTGCCTCCACCGGCTTCTGGGCATCGTCCCGGTCTTCGGTGACGCCCTCGTCTTTCTTTCGACCCAGCAGTCTCACGCTCGCCAGGTTACTTCCCGCGGATGTGTCCGGAAAATAGCCGGGGCGATCGACCGGCCTTACTGTTGCTCAGATGACCGGGTCGGCGCACCGTACGCCGACGTTGCGGATGCTCATCGCGCCCGACAGCTACGGCGACACCCTGACCGCGGTCGAGGCGGCCGCCGCCATCGCGGCGGGCTGGAACCGGGTGCGCCCCGGCGACCACCTGATCGTCGCCCCGCAGTCCGACGGCGGCCCGGGATTCGTCGACGTACTGGCCCGCCGGGCAGGGGAGCGGCGGGTTCTGCAAGTGCCCGGTCCGCTGACCGAGGACGTGCGGGCCGAGTGGGTGCTGGATCCGCCGTCGGCGACCGCATACCTGGAATGCGCGCAGGCCTGTGGATTGGCCCTGCTCGGCGGCCCGCCGACACCTGCGACTGCGCTCGCCGCGCACAGCAGGGGAGTTGGCCGGTTGATCGCTGCGGCGCTGGACGCCGGCGCGGCCCGCATCGTCGTCGGATTGGGTGGCAGCGCGAGTACCGACGGCGGCCGCGGGCTGATCGAGGAGCTCGGCGGCCTGGACACCGCGCGGCGACGGTTTGCCGGGGTCGAGCTGATTGCGGCCTGTGACGTTGAGCACCCGCTGCTGGGCCCGTGGGGAGCGGCCCGGGTGTTCGGGCCGCAGAAGGGTGCCGATCCGGATACCGTGGCGGCGCTCGAAGAGCGCCTCACACAGTGGGCCGGCGAACTGGACGCGGCCGCCGGGCGGCCGGTCAGCGCCGAATCGGGTGCCGGGGCTGCGGGCGGGATCGGTGCGGCGCTGCTCGCGCTGGGCGCGCGATGCGAGTCGGGGGCGTCGATCATCGCCGAGCACACCCAGTTGGCCGGTGACCTGGCCAGCGTCGATCTGGTGATCACCGGTGAGGGCAAATTCGACGACCAGTCCCTGCGCGGCAAGGTGGTCGGCGCGCTGGCCGCGGCGGCGCGATCGGCGCAGGTGCCGGTGGTGGTGCTGGCCGGCCAGGTGACTCTGGACGAGCCGGCCCTTCACTCGGCGGGCATTTTGGCGGCCTGTGCGGTGTCCGACTACGCCGGTTCGGTGCGGCTGGCGATGGCTGATGCCGCCAACCAGCTGATGGGGCTGGCCTCGCAGGTCGCGGTGCGACTCGGGAATAGCGGCGCAACAAGGTACCTTTGAGGGGATGGGTTGTGTCGCTCAAACGACCCCATCCGGACACAAGTACTTACAGGGAGAAGCAATGACTGTTCAGGACGAGTCGACCACCGCCACAACTCACGGCGTGATCTTGACGGATGCCGCGGCAGCCAAGGCCAAATCACTGCTGGATCAGGAAGGACGCGACGACCTGTCGCTGCGGATCGCCGTCCAGCCCGGGGGATGCGCCGGCCTGCGCTACAACCTGTTCTTCGATGACCGCGCGCTCGACGGCGACCTCACCGCCGACTTCGCCGGCGTGACGTTGACCGTCGACCGGATGAGCGCGCCGTACGTCCAGGGCGCTTCCATCGACTTCGTCGACACCATCGAGAAGCAGGGTTTCACCATCGACAACCCGAACGCCACCGGCTCCTGCGCCTGCGGCGACTCCTTCAACTGACGCTCGATCGGCGCCGCTAGTACTCGCCTGCGGTTCGCTGCACATATGAGCACACCAGAATCTGGTTGTGCTGGCTCAACAGCTGCGCGATGCCCTGAAGCTCGCTGCGCGTGCTGCTGCCGGTGGGTGGCTGGACCCGCATGCTGAACAACACCTGGGCCTGGTAGTCCGACCAATACACGATCTTGTCGATCGACGTCACCTTCGCTTCGGAGAACTGCTTGCGAAACGCATCGCTGCTGAGTTTGGCCAGCGCCTGATCGGACCGCCGGTCCCGCACGGCGTCGTAGATACCGCACAACGCGTTGCGGGCGATGACCTCGGTGTCGCGGTGCTCGAGGGCGTCCAGGTAACTCTGGATCGCCGACGTGGCCGCGGCCTCGGAGAATGCGCCGGTCGCGGGCTTGGGACCGTTCCGCGACCCGTACACGATGGCCGCGGCCACCCCGGCGACCACCAGCAGCGCCACCGCGGCCCCGATGAACCAGCGTCGACGGCGGGGAGGCTTCGGATAGGGCATCGGTCGCGGTAACGGCCCCGGATAGGCCGCGACCGGCGGCGGGTAGGCGGGCGGCGTGGGGATGGGTTCGCTGGGATGGGTGTCGGACAACGGCAGTCCGTCGGCGCCCGAACGATGGTCCGACGAATACGGACCGGGCATAAGTGGATCTCCTCGGATAGCAAGGCCGCACGACCTCGGGCGAGTCAGGCCGCCGCTAAGTTCTCCTACGGAGGCTAGCGGGCGTCGCCCCGCGGTGCGAAGCCGACCACGGCCACCGGTACGCTTAGCTAGCCGAACTTTTGAATTGAAGGGGTGGAATTTCGTGACGATCGTGGTAACCGGTTCTATTGCCACTGACAATTTGATGCGGTTTCCGGGTCGGTTCTCCGAACACCTGCTGGCCGAACACCTGCAGAAGGTATCGCTGAGCTTCCTGGTCGACGACCTGGTGATCCACCGCGGCGGAGTGGGCGGAAACATCGCCTTCGCCATCGGAGTGCTCGGCGGCGACGTGGCTCTGGTCGGGGCCGCCGGTGACGATTTCGTCGGCGATTACGGCAAATGGCTGCAGTCGCACGGCGTCAACACCGACCACGTGCTGATCTCGAAATCTGCGCACACCGCGCGTTTCGTCTGCACCACCGATGAGGACATGGCCCAGATCGCGTCGTTCTACCCGGGCGCGATGTCCGAGGCCCGCACCATCAAGCTCGCGGACCTCGTGTCGTCGATCGGCAAGCCGGATCTGGTGATCGTCGGGGCCAATGACCCCGACGCGATGGTGGTGCACACCGAGGAGTGCCGCAAGCTCGGCCTGGCCTTCGCCGCCGATCCGTCGCAGCAGCTGCCCAGGCTGTCCGGCGAGGAGATCGACAAGCTCGTCGACGGCGCGGAGTACCTGTTCACCAACGACTACGAGTGGGAGTTGTTGCAGTCGAAGACCGGCTGGTCAGAAGCCGACGTGATGGGCAAGGTCGGCCTGCGGGTCACCACGCTGGGAGCCAAGGGTGTCGATATCGTCGACCGCGACGGCAGCACCGTGCACGTCGGCGTGGTGCCGGAGACCAGCCTCACCGATCCCACCGGTGTCGGTGACGCCTTCCGCGCCGGCTTCCTGACCGGACGCAGCGGTGGGCTCAGCCTGGAGCGCTCGGCGCAACTGGGCTCCCTGGTCGCGGTGCTGGTGCTGGAGTCGACCGGTACCCAGGAGTGGACGTGGGACGCCGCGGCCGCCAAGACCCGGCTGGCCGACGCCTACGGCGACGACGCTGCCGCCGAAATCGCCACCGTGCTGGCCTAGGTCCGCGTTTTAGAGCTGCACGGGATACTGCGGCTCGCTGATCTGCGGCACCACGCTGTGCTCGACGAAGATCGCGTGCCACAGCATGAAAATCAGTACCGTCCACAGCCTGCGGCTGTGATCGGCTGTGCCGCAACGGTGTTCGTCTAACATTCGGCGAACAGCCGACGCGTCGATCAGGTTGTCGGTGGCCGACGCGTTCACCATTTCATGCGCCCACTCCAGCAGCGGGCCGGCACGCAGCCAATGCCGAATCGGTACCGGGAAGCCCAGTTTCGGCCGGTTGAGCACATGCGGCGGGACGATCGGTTCCAGCGCGCGGCGCAGCGCGTACTTAGTGGTGGTGCGGGTGATCTTGGCGTCGACCGGCAACCGGGAGGCTACCGCGAACACTTCGGGATCCAGGAACGGGACCCGCAGTTCCAGCGAGTTGGCCATCGTCATCTTGTCGGCCTTGACCAGAATGTCGCCGCGCAACCAGGTGAACAGGTCGACGTGCTGCATGCGCGCCACCGGGTCCCAGTCGGCGGACTCTGCGTAGATCGGAGCGGTGATGTCGGTGTGGGTCCATTCCGGCCGGAATCCGGCCAGCACGTCGCGCAGTTGCGCGTCGGAGAAGCTGCGGGCATTGCCGTAGTAGCGCTGCTCGAGGGTCAGCGATCCGCGGTGCAGCAGGCTTTTGCCCCGCATGCCGTCCGGCAGGGGTTTGGACAACGTTCCCATCGAGCGCCGAAGCGGTCGCGGCAGGTAGTCGAAAGGCTTGAGCGACAACGGTTCCCGATAAATGGTGTAGCCGCCGAACAGCTCGTCTGCGCCCTCGCCGGACAGCACTACCTTGACGTGCTTGCGCGCCTCGCGGGCCACGAAGAACAGCGGCACCAGCGCAGGGTCGGCCACCGGTTCGTCGAGGTACCAGACGATCTCGGGCAGCGCGGCCACGAATTCGTCGGGAGCCACCACCTTGGCGATGTGGCGCGCGCCGATCGCCTCGGCCGATGCCACCGCAACGTCGACCTCGGAGAAGCCCTCACGTTCGAAGCCGGTGGTGAAGGTGATCAGCCGCGGGTTGTGCCGAATGGCCAGCGCCGCGATCGCGGTCGAGTCGATGCCGCCGGACAGAAACGCACCCACCGTGACGTCGGCGCGCATGTGCTTGGCCACCGAGTCCTCCAGGACCGCGGTGATCTCGTCATAGCGGGCCTGCTCGGTACCACGCGCGATCGGCGTCACCTTGAAGTGCGGCACGAAATAGCGGGTGGTTTGCGGCGCCTGGCCGGGACGGATACGCGCATAGCAGCCCGATTCCAGCCGGCGCACGCCCCGATGGAGCGTCTCGGGTTCGGGCACGTACTGCAGCACTATGTAGTGCTGAACGGCACGATCGTCGATCGCGGTGTCGAATCCCACCAGGTCGGCCAGTTCCAGCAGGCATTTCTTCTCGCTGGCCACGGCGGTGCCACCGGTCCCGGTGGCCATGAACAGCGGCTTGATGCCGAAAGGATCTCGGGCACAGAACAATTCGCCGGTCACGGTGTCCCATAACGCGAAGGCGAACATGCCCCGTAGTCGCGTAAGGGCGTCGGCGCCCCAATAGTGATAGGCGGCGACGATGGCCTCCCCGTCGCCGTCGGTGGCGAAAACAGCGCCGTGCCGCTCGGCGAGCTCGGCTCGCAACTCCAGGTAGTTGTAGATCTCGCCGTTGAACACCAACTCGTAGCGGTCGGGGCTCTCCGGCGGACCCCAGCGCAGCGGCTGATGCGAATGAGCGATGTCGATGATGGACAGCCGGTTGAAGCCGAATACGACGGTCCCGGCCGGGTCGACCCAGGTGCCCGGTTCGTCGGGTCCACGGTGGCGCATCAGGTGTGACGCCTGCGCGATGGCCTCGGCCGTGGCGTGCCCGCTGCTCGGCGGCTCGGCGCCGGCCACGGCAGCCACGAAGGCCAGCAGTCCACACATCGCCGATAAGTATGCCGCAAAGCGGCGGCCGCTCATGGATGCCGCAAACTGGGCGGCCCCTGGATGCCGCGCGACGCGGTTGCGACGGCCGGCGGGGCTCCGCACGGCTGTGCTGCGTGCGTGGTCTACGCTGCGTAGTATTCGACGTGCGGGTCAGCCGGCAGTCCCCTTGACCGGGGGCTGCGCGTTGTCGGCCCAGCTTGTGAATCAGGGAGGCGCGACCGTGACATCTCGCGGGCCAGGCTGTTCGCAGGGCTTGTTGAAGAGCCGTTCGGCAGGGCTTCGTCGGCTTCGGCTGCCGGTGCTGGCCGGCATGCTGGGCTTGCTGGCGGTGAGCCTGAGTGGATGCAGTTGGTCGGACGCATTCGCACTCGGCTGGCCCCGGGGCATCACCACAGAGGGCGACTGGAACCGGCAGCTGTGGATCGGCGCGGTGATCGCGTCCCTGGTGGTCGGTGTCCTCGTGTGGGGCTTGATGTTCTGGGCGATTGCGTTCCACCGCCACAAGGCCACCGACACCGAACTGCCCCGCCAGTTCGGCTACAACATGCCGCTGGAGCTGGTGCTCACCGTGACACCGTTCCTGATCATCTCGGTGCTGTTCTATTTCACCGTGGTGGTCCAGGAGAAGATGCTGCACCTGGCCTCGGATCCCGAGGTCGTTGTCGACGTCACGTCGTTCCAGTGGAACTGGAAGTTCGGTTACCAGAAGGTCGATTTCAAGGACGGCACGCTCAAGTACGACGGAGCCGACCCGGCCCGCAAAGCGGCGATGGTCTCCAAGCCCGAGGGCAAAGACTCCCGCGGTGAGGAACTTGTCGGCCCCGTCCGCGGGCTGAACACCGAGGACCGCACCTACCTCAACTTCGACAAGGTCGAGACAGTCGGCACCAGCACCGAGATCCCGGTACTGGTGTTGCCGGCCGGCAAGCGGATCGAATTCCAGCTCGCGTCGGCGGATGTGATCCACGCTTTCTGGGTGCCGGAGTTCCTGTTCAAGCGTGACGTGATGCCCGACCCCGCGGCCAACCACTCCGTCAACGTCTTCCAGGTCGAGCAGATCAACCGGACCGGGGCGTTCGTGGGTCGCTGTGCGGAGATGTGCGGGACCTACCATTCGATGATGAACTTCGAGGTCCGGGTGGTTCAGCCCAACGACTTCAAGGCCTACCTGCTGCAACGGAGTGCCGGAAAGACGAACGCCCAGGCGTTGCAGGGCATCGCGCAGTCTCCGCTCGCGGTCACCACTCACCCGTTCGACACCCGCCGCGGCGAGTTGGCGCCGCAAGCGAGCAAGTAGGGGAACCCATGCACATCGAAGCCAGGCTGTTCGAATTCGTGGCGGCGTTCTTCGTCTTCTGCACGGTTCTTTACGGCATTCTGACCAGCCTGTTCGCCACCGGCGGCATTGAATGGGCCGGCACCACGGCGCTGGCGCTGACCAGCGGCATGGCGCTGATCATCGCGACGTTCTTCCGCTTCGTGGCCCGTCGGCTCGACACCCGGCCCGAGGACTACGAAGGCGCTGAGATCAGCGACGGCGCAGGAGAACTGGGCTTCTTCAGCCCGCACAGCTGGTGGCCGATTCTGATCGCGCTGTCGGGTTCGGTGGCGGCCGTCGGCATCGCACTGTGGCTACCGTGGTTGATCGGCGCCGGTGTTGTGTTCATCCTGAGTTCGGCGGCCGGGTTGGTCTTCGAGTACTACGTGGGGCCCGAGAAGCACTAGCCCGCGCCGGCAAAGGTCACAATCAGGGCGTCAGTTGATCCGTGACCGGGTCGCCCAGAATGTCGTGCGAGATCCGGTTGGGTAGGGTTTGCCGAGGCACAATGAGGAACATCGGGGCGCGCGCTCAACAACTGAACCGCGGTGCTGCGTACGCCGATGAAGTAGTCGAACAGGACAGACGATCATGAGCGGGCCGAATCCACCAGGACCAGAGTCCGAAGAACTGGAACCCGGCGTCGAGCCCAGCCCCAGCGGCGGCAAAATTGACGGTGGAGACAGTGATTTCGCTGCGGGCGCGGGGGCGTCCGACGCTGAAGGCCAGACCGGCCAGACCGATGTCTACTCGCGGGCCTACTCGGCCCCGGAGTCCGAACACATCAGCAGCGGACCTTACGTACCCGCGAACCTTGATCTCTACGACTACGACAGGTACGACGACGCGGCTCCTGACGAGACGGAAGCCAGCACTGCCCGCTGGCCGTGGATTGTCGGAATCGCCGCGATCGTCGCGGCGATTGCCCTCGTAGTCTCGGTGTCGCTGCTGTTCGCCCGCACCGACACGACCAAAGTGGCGACGCCCAGCACCGCGCCCGCGTCGACGCCGCCGATGCAGGACGAGATCATCGTCACGACGACGCCGCCTGCGGCGCCGCCGTCGTCCAGCGAGGCGGCGCCACCGCCCCCGCCGTCGTCCAGCGAGGCGGCGCCACCGCCCCCGCCGCCGGCCCCCGCGCCGCCCGCACCGGCCCCAGCCCCAGCGCCGGCGCCGGCCCCCGCGCCCGCGCCGCCCGCGCCGGCGCCCCCGCCGGCACCCGCCGGGCCCAAGCAGTACACGTATTCGGTGACCGGCACCAAGGCGCCGTTCGACCAGATCACGATCACCTACACCGATGCCTCGGGGATGCGGCGGACGCTGTCCAACGTCTACATCCCGTGGACGATCACGCTCACACCGATCTCGGCGTCTGACGTCGGTTCGATCGAGGCGTCCAGCTTGCTGCGCCTGAGCAAACTCAACTGCAAGGTCACTGCTAGCGATGGAACGGTGTTGTCGGCCAACGAGAACAATCAACCGCAAGTCAACTGCTGATGGACCGATACTCGCAAGCCTGGGGTGCCCGCGGAAAGGTCACGCCGGCCACGGCTGACCGCATCGTGATCGGGTCATGCGCTGCCATCTGGCTGGCTCTGGTGGGGATGAGCGTCGCGGCCCTCGTCGCGCTGATGGATTTGGGCCGGGGTTTCCACGCTGCGCAGGGGAACCCGCACACCTCGTCGGTGCTCTACGCGATCATCATCATCTCGGCGCTGATCATTCTGGCGGCGATCCCCATGCTGCTGCGTGCCCGGCGCATCACCCGGGACGGCCCGGTCGCGCGGTCGGCGGGGTCGCCGGCGCGCACCGTGAGCGCCCGGTCGATCAGATCCGGGTCATTGGCGGGGCACAGTGCCACCGAGCGCTTGACGACCCAACGACCGGCGTTAGCCGACGCTGAGGTGGACCGCTTCTGGCTGCGCGGCACCGCGGCACTGATGGGCGCCATGGGCGCGGCGCTGCTCGCGGTTGCATCGGCGACTTATGCGATGGCGATCGGCCACGATGCCTATTCGTGGACCGGCTACGGAATTGCCGGAGCCATCACGCTGGTGATGCCGCTGATTCCCTGGCGGCAGGTGCGCCAGCTTCGCGGCATGCTCGCCGCCTGACCGCCCGCCCGCGTAGTCGTTTGTGGCCCAGACCGCTTGGCGCTTAACGGCTTTAGCCGCAATGACGGCTAGTGGTGGCCGTTCGTTGAGCCGTTGCCGTTGCTGCCGTCCTGGTGTTCCCGCAATGCGGTGAGCGCGCGGTGCTCGGCGGCTTGGTGGGCTTCGGACAACGCGGCGTCCTCAGCGACCGGGTCGGCGAACAGGAAGCTACCGGAGCCGGGGGAGCCGCCAGAGCCGAGCTTGTTCATCTTCACCGGGACCGGAGCGCCTTGGTACTCCAGCGGGATCGGGTGACCATGGTCGTCGACGGGTCCCAACGGCTGGTGCAGTTCGATGTAGGCGCCGTGCGGCAGTCGTTTGATGATGCCGGTTTCGACGCCGTGCTCGAGGACGGCACGGTCGCTGCGCTGCAGGCCCACACACCACCGGTAGGCGATGAAGTAGATGAACGGCGGCAGCACGATCATGCCGATGCGGCCGATCCAGGTGGTGGCGTTCAGCGAGATGTGGAACTTCAGCGCGATGACGTCGTTCATCGCCGACAGCGTGAGCACCATGTAGAAGGCGATGGCCATCGCCCCGATGGAAGTCCGCACCGGTACGTCACGGGGACGCTGCAGCAGGTTGTGGTGGGCGTGGTCGCCGCTGAACCGCTTCTCCAAGAACGGATAAACGATCAGCAGAGTGAAGATCAGGCCCATCAGCAATCCGACCCAGACCACGGCCGGAATGGTGTGGTGGCCGATATAGAACTCCCACGCCGGCCAGATACGGGCCAGGCCTTCGGTCCACATCATGTAGAAGTCAGGCTGGGATCCCGCCGACACTTGGGACGGCTTGTAGGGACCCAAATTCCAGATCGGGTTGATCTGCAGCAGGCCGCCCATCAGGCCGAGGATGCCGGTGGTCAGGGCGAAGAACGCACCGGATTTGACGGCGAACACCGGCATCACGCGTACGCCGACGACGTTGTGTTCGGTGCGGCCGGGGCCGGGGAACTGGGTGTGCTTCTGGAACCAGACGAACGCCAGGTGCGCGCCGATCAGCGCCAGGATGATTCCCGGCAGCAGCAAGATGTGCAGCCCGTACAGGCGCGGAATGATGTAGCCCGCCGCGGTGCAGTCGTCTCCCGCACCGCCACAAGGGAAGTCGCCGCCGAACCGGGCCCAGTGCAACCAGGTGCCGATCACGGGCATTCCCATCGTGATTGACGAGAGTGCGGCACGCAGCCCGATACCGGACAGCAGGTCGTCGGGCAGCGAGTAGCCGAAGTAGCCCTCGAACATCGACAGGATCAGCAGCAGCGAACCGATGACCCAGTTGGCTTCACGCGGTCGGCGGAACGCGCCGGTGAAGAAGATGCGCGCCAGGTGCACCATGATCGAGGCGGAGAACATCAGCGCGGCCCAGTGGTGGACCTGGCGGACGAACAGGCCGCCGCGCACCTCGAAGCTGATGTCGAGCGTTGACGCGTACGCCTTCGACATTTCCACGCCACGCAGCGGCTGATACACACCGTTGTAAGCGACGTCGTTCATGGAGGGGTCGAAGAACAGCGTCAGGTAAACACCGGTGAGCAGCAGCACGATGAAGCTGTACATCGCGATCTCGCCGAGCAGGAACGACCAGTGCGTCGGGAAGACCTTGTTCAGTTGTCGGCGCGTCGCGGCCGACAGGTGGTAACGCGAGTCGATGGCGTTGCCCTGACCGGCCATGACGTCGCCGATGCTCGGAGGACTCAGTTTTGGACTCATGTTGTGCGCTCCCAAAATGCCGGTCCGACAGGTTCGATGAAATCACCGTTGGCGACTAGATACCCATCGACGTCAATGGTTATCGGCAGTTGCGCCAATGCACGCGCGGCCGGGCCGAAAATCGGCGTCGCGTAATGCAATGCGTCGAACTGCGACTGGTGACACGGGCACAGGATGCGGTAATCCTGCTGCTCGTACAGCGACGCGGGACAACCCAGGTGCGAGCAGACCTTGGTGTAGGCGAACAGCTCGCCGAAGTTGAAGCTCTCCTGGCCCTTGCGTTTGACCACCTTGGGCAGGTCGACTGCCTTGATACGGATCAGCATCACCGGGTTTCGGACCGCGGCCAGGATTCTTGTGAGCTTCTCGTGGGACTCCGGCGTCGTGCCGTCGCCGTCGGATTCGCGCCAGGGGAAGACGGTCTCCATGCCGCCGGCGTCGAGATCCTCGGCGCGCATCTTGATGAACGGCGCGCTGAGGTGTTCGCCGGTGGCCCGGGCCAGGAAGATGGTTTCGCCGTGAAAGCGGGGTGTCCAGCCTGAGGTCCACAGCACAGCCTTCATGCCGTCGGCCGTCTGCACCACGGGTTTCCACGGGTTCTTGATCAGCCCGCCGGCAAACGCCACCAAGGTGCCGAGCCCGAACGCTCCCAGGCCCGCGCCGAGCGACAGACCGATCAGCTTGCGGCGCCGCAGCGTGGAGCCTTCCAAAGCGTCGGTCAGGTTGGCGGCCACGGTTTTGCGGTCGATCTCATCGGACCCGGCTGCGCCGTAGTGGCGCTCCTGGATCGAAATCTCTTCGGGGATGAACTTTTTCTGGAAGAGCACCGCCCCGATCGCGATGCACAGCACGGACCCGCCGAACGTCAGACCGTAGAGCGGGGTAGCCAGCGAGTACGCCAACTCGCCGGACGATCCGTTCGGTTGGTACTCCCACGGCCAGAACAGGAACACCAGCAGCAGCGCCAACCCGAGCAAGCCGCCCAGCAAAAGCCAGATGGCCACCTGGCGCTCGGCGCGCTTTTCGGCCTTGGTGCCGGGAACCGGCCAGCGCGGCTCCTTGAAGACGGTCTCGACGCCGTCGATCCGGCCGCCGAGCTCGACGAGTTCCTCGCGCGACATGGCGCTGAGTTCGGCGTCGGTGGGGCGTCCGCTGTCGTTGGTCATGATCGCGCCCCAATCCACAGCGCCGCACCGATGACGGCGACCATCCCGACGATCCACGCCACCATGCCCTCGGGGGCGGGTCCGAAGCCGCCCAGTCCGTTGCCGCCCGGACTATGAGCCTCGGTCACATTTTTCACGTACGCGATGATGTCTTTCTTCGCGTCGAATGAGAGTTGACGGTCGGAAAACTTCGGCATGTTCTGCGGCCCGGTGCGCATCGCGTCGAGGATCTGCTGCTCGTTGGCGGGCTCCAACTCGGGAGCGAACTTGCCCGATGACAGGGCGCCGCCCTTGCCGGTGAAGTTGTGGCACGAGGAGCAGTTGAGCCGGAACAGGTCGCCGCCGCGGCCCAGGTCGCCGCCGCGCAGTGACGTCATCGCGATGCTGCCGTCGGGGTTGCGCTCGATGGTCGGTCCGCCGCCGTTGGCCTGCACGTAGGCGCCCAGCGCGTCAATCTGAGACTCGTCGAAAATCGGGTCTTTGCGCATTGCCTGCGCCTCGCCACGCATGGCGGGCATCCGGCCGCTGGACACCTGGAAGTAGACCGCGGCCTCGCCGACGCCGATCAGGCTGGGCCCGCGGTCGGGCACACCCTGCAGGTTGGCGCCGTGGCAGGTCACACACGACGTCTCGAAAAGCTGCTTGCCCGTTCGCAATAGCGCCGAGGACGACTCGTCGGCGACGGCTACCTGCGGGCTGGGGGTCAGGACCGCGGCCAGCCCGCCGGCTACCACCAGAGCCAACACCAGCAGCAGTCCTGCCGACAGCCGGCGGCGCAGGCGGCGGCGGGCCCGGTCACTCAGCGATCGGTTCAACCCCAGTTTCTTCAACCGAGCACTCCTGTCCTTACGCATGCTGGTCAACGGATGAAATAGATCGTGGCGAACAGTGCGATCCAGACGATGTCGACGAAGTGCCAGTAGTAAGAGACGACGATCGACGCGGTGGCCTGCGCCGGGGTGAACTTGCTCATCGTGGTGCGGGCCAGCAGGAAGATGAAGGCGATCAGCCCGCCGATGACGTGCAGCCCGTGAAAACCGGTGGCCAGGTAGAACACGCTGCCGTAGGCGCTGGAGGGGATCGTGGTCCCGTGGCTCATCAGGTGGTGGTACTCGTAGCCCTGACCGAGAACGAAGAACAACCCCATCGCAAAGGTCACCACATACCAGCGGCGCAGCCCGAACACGTCGCCGCGCTCGGCTGCGAACACGCCCATCTGGCAGGTGAACGATGAGGCGATCAGCACCAGCGTGACCGGCACCGCCTGATACAGGTTCAGCTCGGTCGGCGGAGGCGGCCAGTTGCCGGCCGCCTGCGCCCGCGCGGTGAAGTAGAAGGCGAACAGTCCAGCAAAGAACATCAACTCGCTGGAAAGCCAGACTATGGTGCCAACACTGACCATATTTGGGCGGTTGAGCGAATGTACGCGCGCCGTGATTGCTGTACCCGAGGTCCCTACCGCACTCGTCACCCCGCAAGTATGACGCTTTGTAGTTGTCGACCTCCACTCGGGGCGGCAATTTGGTGCGTGAAATTCATGTCGATCCGGCGCCCTCGCCCGGCCGCGCCGTTCGTGTAGCCAACGTGGGCTGGTTGATGGCGACCCGCTGTGCCCGGCTTCGCCGCGCTGGCGATCGCCATGGGACCATTTGCGGTGTGGCGGCGTCATCGTCGGGGCCATTTCAGCGGCCCCCGGAAGTGGCGCTGTCGTGGCCGCGTGTGCTCGAGGTTTTGACCGCGGGTCAGGACCTGCCGCGCGGACAGGCCGGCTGGGCCATGGAGCAGATCATGACCGGATCTGCGACGCCGGCGCAGCTCGCGGCCTTCGCCGTGGCCATGACGATGAAGGCGCCAACCGCAGCGGAAGTGGCCGAACTGGCCGACGTGATGCTGCAGCACGGCCAGCGGCTGCCCACCGAGCAGATCGGGACGGAGACCGTCGACGTCGTCGGTACCGGTGGCGACGGCGTCAGCACCTTCAACATCTCGACGATGGCGGCGATTGTCGTGGCGGCCAGCGGCATTCCGGTTGTTAAGCACGGCAATCGGGCCTCGTCGTCGCTGGCCGGCGGAGCCGACACGCTGGAAGCGCTCGGCGTACGCATCGACCTGGGTCCTGACGACGTCGCACGCAGCGTCGCCGAAGTCGGTATCGGGTTCTGCTTTGCGCCGCAGTTCCATCCCTCGTATCGGCACGCATCGGCGGTGCGGCGCGAGATCGGTGTGCCCACCGTTTTCAATTTGCTTGGGCCGCTTACCAATCCGGGTCAGCCGCGGGCCGGCCTGATTGGTTGCGCCTTCGCCGAGCTCGCCGAGGTGATGGCGGGAGTTTTCGCCGCGCGTCAGTCCAGCGTGCTGGTGGTCCACGGCGACGACGGTCTCGACGAGCTGACCACCACCACGACGAGCACCATCTGGCGGGTCCAAGCGGGCACGGTGGACAAGCTGAAATTCGATCCCGCCGGGTTCGGGTTCGCGCGCGCCGACCTTGACCAGCTACTGGGTGGTGACGCGGCCGCCAACGCGGCGGAGGCACGTTCGGTGCTGGCCGGCGCCAAGGGCCCGGTACGCGACGCCGTCATGCTCAATGCCGCGGGCGCGATCGTGGCCCATGCCGGGCTATCCAGCCGCGCCGAGTGGCTGCCGGCGTGGGAGGACGGGCTGGCCCGGGCCGTCGACGCGATCGACAGCGGAGCGGCCGAACAGCTGCTCGCGCGATGGGTGCGGTTCGGTCAGCAGCTCTGAATCGCGGCTCGTAACGGCCTGCTCGGCGGCCAGCCGCGCGGAGCGCGCCGACGCGGCCCACTCGGCCCACGGCCCCGCGGACCGCAATTTGGTGCACCAACCCTCGTCGCCGGTCGTGTGCACGATGCGTACCCCCGGGGCCGTCAGCCAGCGTGCGACCAGCGCGGTCTCTTCGACCAGCGCGCCGCCCAGCGGCGCGGGCTGCGTCAGCACCACTTGTGCACCGGCCCGGATCGCGTCGATCACGGGCATCGGCGGCACGCCGCGGCGGGCCATCCCAGCGGCGGCGAGCTGGCCATGCCGGATAACGGCGAGCTGCCAGCCGCCCTCGCCGTCGGGAGCGGCGGCCACCAGCTCCGCCACGGCGGCCAGCGCGCGCAGGCGCTGACCGCGCCAGAGCACCTCGACCGCGGTCACGGTGTGGTCGCGCAATCGGGCGGCGCTCTCGTAGCGCTGACGCCCGGCCAGCTCGGCGATCCGCCGCACCGCCTCCGCCAGCACGGCGTTGTCCAAACCGTCGATCAGCGCTGCAGCGCGACCGGCCGCCGGCGCGTACTGGGCCGCGGTCACGTCGCGTCCGGCGGGGCACGGCGACACCTCGTGCTGCGGGCAGGCCGGCCCGTGCAGCGCCGTGCGGGCCAACCGCTTGGTGCAGCTGCGCACACCGGTCAGCCGCGCCAGCAGGTCCGCGGTGTCGGCGGCGTCGGCACGGGACCTGAACGGGCCGACCGCGCGGTCGTGGCGCGGCGTGCGCACGACCGAAAACCGGGGAAACGCCTCCTCGCTCAGCACCACCCACCACCAGCGGTGCGGGAATTTCGATCTGCGGTTGTAGGGCGGGGCATGCGCGGCCAGCATCCGCAGTTCACGGACGCCGGCTTCCAGCGCGTGCGCGCATTCGACGTGCTCGACGGAGCCGGCCAACGTGACCATCTCTTTGATTCGAGTCCGCTGATCTGAGCCGTTGAAGTACTGACTTACCCTGCGCCGCAGATTAATTGCGGTACCGACGTAGAGCACCTCGTTGGCCGGGCCGCGGAACAAGTACACCCCGGGACGGCGCGGCAAGCCCTCGGCCAACACTCGTTTGCGTCGCTGCGCGGGTGACACATCGGGCAGGTAGGACCGCAGCTCGGCATAGGTGTGCACGCCCTGGTTGCCGACCCGTTCGATAAGTGCGTGCAGCACCTCGACGGTGGCCCGCGCGTCGTCGAGTGCCCGGTGGGTGGGCTCGCTGGCGACGGCGAACAGCCGCGCCAGCGCGGCCAGCCGCACACTCGGCGCCTCTTCGCGGCTGAGCACCCGCCGGGCCAGCTGGACCGTGCACAGTGTCTGCGGCCGCGACCATCGGATGCCGCATTGATCGGCGGCGGCCCGCAGGAACCCCATGTCGAACCTGGCGTTGTGGGCGACCAGTACGGCACCGTGGGCGAACTCGAGAAACATCGGCAGCACCGCGGCAATGGTCGGCGCGTCGCACACCATCGCCGTGGTGATGCCGGTCAGCTGGACGATCTGCGGCGGGATGCTGCGCTGCGGGTCGACCAGGGTGGCGAACTCGCCCAGCACCACGCCGCCGCGGACTTTGACCGCGCCGATCTCGGTGATCGCGTCGGCGACCTTCCCCTCGACGGCTGTCATTCGACCGCCGGTGGTCTCCAGGTCGACAACGACGAAAGTGGTTTCGCGCAGCGATATTTCGGCAGCCCCGTCGAGGTCGGGGAGGCTCAGCTGCTCGGCAGCGGGCGCGCCCATGGCGACGACGCTAGTCACTCACACCGACACGGCCCGGGTTTCGCCGCGGCGCGCCGCGACCAGACAGCCACCCGTCCGCCGAGGGGTGAACACAAAAACTTGTCGGTGCCCGCGGATAGCGTCACGGCAAGAGCGATGAGCAAGACGGAGAGGACCAGCCAGATGGCGCATGACAGTGAGCCTGATTGGGCGGCGGCAGCTCCGCCCGATTCGATAGAACCCGTGGTCATCGACTGCGACGATTGCGCGGTGCGTGGTCCCGGATGCCGTGACTGCGTCGTCAGCGTGATACTCGGGGTACCGGAGACTTTGCTGGAAGATGAGCGGGTCGCGTTGGAGGTACTAGCCGACGCGGGATTGGCACCCAGACTGCGTTTGGTGCCCATTCACCGCCAGCGGCCCGGGGTCGCCTAACGGCGCCAGCCTGAAATCTTGCTGTTTTCTTAACAACTCAGAGTTGGACAAGCTCGACGCCGTTTCGTAACCTATCTGAGACCTAAAGCAGATTCGGCTGTTACGCCGGCGGGTTTTAAGGAAACAAACTTTTGCGGACAAAGCTAAACGGTGAACGTGTGTCTTTGCGCGTCGCTATGCGCTTTGCTGTCCTAGCGCTGGCCGGACTGGTTGCGCTGTCCGGGGTGGCCGCCAGCAATGTGCTGGCCGACCCGGCCAATGATGCGATGGCAAAGCTCAACGAGTTGTCCCGGCAGGCCGAGCAGACCACCGAGGCAATGCACAGCGCGCAGCTCGATCTCAACAACAAGCTGGCTGCGCAGCGAACCGCAGAGAAGAAACACAACGACGACCAGGCCGCCGCGGACGCCGCGAAAGCGCGACTGGCTACCTACCAGACCGGCGTCGACAAGTTTGCGGCAGCCATGTACATGGGCGGCCGTACCGACGGCATGAACGCCATCATGACCGCCGAGTCGCCGCAGCAGCTGATCGGCAAGCTGGCCGTGCAGCGGGTGATCTCCACCGCGATGCTCACCCAGATGGCCACCTACCGCGCCACCCGCGAAGAGGCCGCCAAAGCCGAGACGGAATCGGCGAAATCGTCCGCCGACGCCAAGACCGCCGCCGAGCAGGCAACCGCAGTGCGCGCGAGCTTGCAGTCCAAGCAGAGCCGACTGCAGCTGCAGATCGGCATCGTCAAGTCGCAGTACCTGGCGCTGAGCCCGCCCGAGCGCACCGCGTTGGCCGCGCCCGGGCCAGTCCCGCCGGCTGCCGTGGCCGCCGCGGCCCCAGCACCTGAAGGATTGGCGCCGGGCGGTGGGCCGGGTGCTCCGGGACCGGGCGCCGGACCCGGCTCCGGCCAGGGTGCGATCGCCGTCCAGGCCGCGCTCACTCGCGTCGGTGACCCCTACTCGTGGGGTGGCGCCGCGCCGGGCGGATTCGACTGCTCGGGCCTGGTGATGTGGGCGTTCCAGCAGGCCGGCATCGCGCTGCCGCACTCCAGCCAGGCGCTGGCGCACGGCGGACAGCCGGTGTCGCTGTCTGATCTGCAGCCGGGTGACGTGCTGACGTTCTACTCCGACGCATCGCACGCCGGCCTCTATATCGGTGACGGGCTGATGATCCATTCCTCCACCTACGGCGTGCCGGTGCGGGTGGTGCCGATGAACTCCTCGGGCCCGATCTACGACGCCCGCCGCTACTAGGGGCGGACGCGGGCTGCTGGCCTGCGTGTTGGCCGTCGAGTTGGTCCTCGGTGCGTTCGCAGCAATAAACGGCCAGCGACCAGCGGCGCAGCGATCCGGGCAACCGTCCGTCAGCGTCGGCGCGCCGCGCCGGCTGGAAGTCGGCGACCGCACGCTGGTGATGACCAACCTTGATGGGTCGCAGTCACAGATCCTGCTGGCACGCGTCGCCGCGGATATGGGTCATGCCGTCGACGCCGTGGAGACCTTCTGGGGAACCGACTGGCCGCACGACGTCGACGTGGTGGCCACCGGCTCGCAGCGCCAATTCGAGGCGCGGGCCGGCGGCGGCCCTGCCGGGCAATGGGCCGATATCGCCGCCATCGCCGTGGCAGACCGTGTCGAACCCGCCCGGCGGATCGCGCTTGGTCAGCGGATAGTGTTCGCTCCGGGCGCCGCCGGGATGAGCGAGTCGGCGTTGCGAATCGTGTTGAGCCACGAGCTTTTTCACTATGCGGCACGCGCCGACACCGCCTTGGATGCACCCCGCTGGCTGACCGAGGGCGTGGCCGACTACGTCGCGCGGCGGCACACCCCGCTGCCCGACCTCACGCCGCTTCCCGCCGCGCTGCCCTCCGACGCCGACCTGGCCGCCCCGGAGCCGCTGCGGTCGCAGGCCTACGACCGGGCCTGGTTGTTCGCGCTTTTCGTCGCCGACAGCCGCGGAGTGCCGACGCTGCGGGCCCTGTACCGGGCCGCCTGCGGTGACGGGCATACCGATCTGCCCGATGCTGTCCACGACGTGCTCGGCACCGACCCGGCGGGGATACTCGCGGACTGGCAGCAGTGGCTGACACGTCAGCCCACGCGCTGAACGCCGATTTCGACGCCCGGAGCCGTCAGGCTAGCCTTCGTAGGTGTCCCGGGTCCTGCTGGTAACCAACGACTTTCCGCCTCGGCGTGGCGGCATCCAGTCGTATCTGGTCGAGTTGGTGTCGCGGCTGGCCGCTACCGGCGAGCACACCCTGACGGTGTACGCACCGCAGTGGAAGGACGCCGACGTCTTCGACGCGCAGACCGTCGGCTATCGCGTGGTGCGACATCCCGGGACGCTGATGTTGCCCGTACCGACCGTCGACTCCCGGATGCGCCGGCTGATCGCCGAAGACGACATCGACACCGTCTGGTTCGGCGCCGCGGCGCCGCTGGGCCTGTTGGCCCATCGCGCCCGTCGAGCCGGCGCCAGCCGGGTGCTGGCGAGTACTCACGGTCACGAGGTGGGCTGGTCGATGCTTCCGGCGGCACGGTCGGTGCTGCGTCGCATCGGCGAGGACAGTGATGTCGTCACATTCGTCAGCCGATACACCCGAGGGCGTTTCGCGTCGGCGTTCGGGCCGCGAGCCCGGTTGGAACACCTGCCGCCCGGCGTCGACACCGAGCGGTTCTGTCCCGATCCGGTCAGCCGCGCCGAGCTGCGCGCCCGCTACGGTCTGGGCCAGCGGCCCACGGTGCTATGCCTGTCCCGGTTGGTGCCGCGCAAGGGCCAGGACATGTTGATTCGGGCGCTGCCGGCGATCCGGCAGCGGGTGGACGGTGCCGCGCTGGTCATCGCCGGCGGGGGTCCGTATCTGGACACGCTGCGCGGGCTGGCCGAGCGTTTCGGCGTCAGCGATCACGTCACGTTCACCGGCGGGGTTCCGTCGGCCGACCTGCCCGCTTATCACGCGATGGCCGACGTGTTCGCCATGCCGTGCCGGACTCGCGGCGCCGGGCTGGATGTCGAAGGGCTGGGTATCGTCTTCCTGGAAGCATCTGCCACTGGTGTGCCGGTGATCGCCGGATCCTCGGGTGGCGCGCCGGAAACGGTGCGGCACAACCGGACTGGGGTCGTGATCGACGGTCGTTCGGTGCAGCAGATCACCGACGCGGTCAGCGAGCTGCTGGCCGATCCGGATCGGGCCGCCGCGATGGGCGCCGCCGGCCGGGAATGGGCCACCGCGCAGTGGCGGTGGGACGATCTGGGCGGGCGGCTGTCCGGCCTGCTCAGCGGCTAGTCCTTGGTGTAGATCGCCTCGATGTCGTCGGCGAACTTCTCGGCAACCACCTTGCGCTTCACCTTCATCGTCGGGGTCAGCTCGCCGGTGTCCTCGGTGAAGTCGACGGGCAGAATGCGGAATTTACGAATCGACTCCGCATGCGACACAGACAGATTGGCTTGTTTGACAGCGCCGTCCACCTCGGCAAGCAGGTCGGGGTCGTTGGCCAGATCGCCCACCGAGGAGCCGGCCGGCTTGCCGTTGCGTTGCTTCCAGCCTTCGAACGCCTCGGGATCGATGGTGATCAACGCTCCAACGAACGGCTTGGCGTCACCGACCACCATCGCCTGGCTGATTAGCGGGTGCGCCCGCAACTGGTCTTCCAAAACGGCTGGGGCGACATTCTTTCCACCGGCGGTGACGATGATCTCCTTCTTGCGACCGGTGATCGTCAGAAATCCCTGTTGGTCGACCGCGCCCAGGTCGCCGGTCTTGAACCAGCCGTCCTCGAACGCCTCGTTGGTGGCCTGCTCGTTGTGCCAATAGCCGTCGAACACCACACCGCCGCGCAGCAGCAACTCGCCGTCGTCGGCGATGCGCATGCTGTTGCCCGGCAATAACTTTCCGACCGTACCGACCTTCAGTGCATCGATCTGGTTGACGGTGATCGCCGCACTGGTCTCGGTCAGGCCGTAACCCTCGTAGATGGTCAGGCCGACGCCGCGATAGAAGTGGCCCAGCCGCGCGCCCAGCGGTCCACCGCCGGACACCGATGCGTTGCAGTCGCCGCCCAACGCCGCGCGGAGCTTGTGATACACCAGCCGATCGAACAGGGCGTGCTTGGCGCGCAGCAGCAGACCCGGGCCGCCGTTATCGGACGCCTCGCTCCAGTCGACGGCGGTTTGGGCGGCGATCTCGAAGATGCGGCCCTTGCCGTCGTTGGCGGCGTTCTGCGCGGCGGTGTTGTAGACCTTCTCGAACACCCGCGGCACCGACACCACGACCGTCGGCTTGAACACCGCGAACATCGGCACCAAATTCTTGATGTCACTGGTGAATCCGACGACAACCTTGTTGTGGAACGCGCACAGCGTCAGCGCCCGCGCGAGCACATGCGCGAGCGGCAGGAACACCAGCAACCGCTCACCTTTGCGCAGCAACGTCGGCAGCACCGCCTTGGCTCCGCGGGTCTCGTAAACCAGGTTCGAGTGGGTCAGCTGGCAGCCCTTGGGGCGCCCGGTGGTGCCCGAGGTGTAGATCAGCGTCGCCGGATCGTCGGCGTGCAGCGCCTCGACCCGAGCGGTGAGCTCGGCCGGGTCGGCCGACGCGCCGTCCTGCTCGAGTTGGTCGAGCGCTTTGGGACCCGATCCGTCGATATGCAGCACGCGCCGCAGTTCGGGCAGCTCGCCGGCCAGCTCGGCGATCATCGAAGCGTGGGCGTCGGTTTCGGCGAAGGCGATGACCGCGCCCGAATCGGTCAGCACCCAGCGCACCTGCTCGGCCGACGACGTCTCGTAGATCGGGACGGTGACGCCGCCGACCGCGAGGATGGCCTGGTCGAGGATCGCCCACTCGTAGCGGGTGGCCGAGAAGATGGCCACCCGATCGCCGGGCTGCACGCCGTCTGCGATCAAACCCAATGCGGTGGAGCGGATTTGGGCTGCCGCGGCAGCACACGTCACATCGGTCCAGGCCCCGTTGACCAGGCGCTGAAAGATCACCGCGTCGGGGTCGTTGCGCTCGTGCTCGAACACCGCGGCAACGATGTTGTCGTGCTCGTCAACCGCGAATGGAGCGGGCGCGGTAATTTCACGCACTCTTCTGACCTCGCTTCAGTGAATCCGACCAGGCGGAAAACCAGCCTAGTCCGGCGACGATGCCAGCCCGGAGGGTAGTGCGCCGCTTCGACGGCTGTATGTGAAGCTATTGGCCGTGCACAGCGTTCAGATTGCCGACGAGACGTTTGTCGCCGCCGATCCGGCGCGCGTCGGGGCCTTTGTTGGTGATCCGGCCAACTGGCGGCGGTGGTGGCCCGATCTGCGGCTGGAAGTCACCGAAGAGCGCGGACCGCTGGGCGTTCGGTGGGCAGCGACGGGGCCGCTGACCGGCACGATGGAGATCTGGCTGGAACCGATGCTGGACGGCGTGCTGCTGCATTACTTTCTGCACGCCGAGCCGTCCGGGGTGGCGGCCGCGAAACTGGCCAAGCTCAATCTCTCGAAAATGACGCATCGGCGTCGGGTCGCGGGCAAGAAAATGGCCTTCGAAGTAAAGATGACGCTGGAACGCTCCCGTCAGGTCGGGATTTCTCCGATGCTTGACCAGGGCTGAGCTTCGCCGGGGAGTACGGTTTCTGCGTGGGCAGAGGTTGGGGCCCAGATGACGCAGGCATAGCGGCGGGCAGGGGAGCCCAACCGCGCAGCGCGGAGAAGGAAGCGACCAGGTGGCGGAGAAGACGGCCCAGACGATCTACATCGAGGCGAAGCCCAGCACGGTCATGGACGTGATCGCTGACATCGGTTCCTATCCCGATTGGGTGTCGGAATATACCGAGGCCGAGGTGCTGGAAGCCGACTCCGCCGGCAACCCGAAGGTGGCGCGGTTGGTGCTGGACACCAGCGTCCTCAAAGACACCCTGGTGCTGTCCTACAAGTGGCCGAAGGACCGTAAGTCGGTGAGCTGGTCGCTGGTCTCCAGTTCGCTGCTCAAGGCTCTCGACGGCGTATATCGGTTGGCGCCCAAGGGATCTGGCACTGACGTGACCTACGAGCTGACGGTCGACCTGGCGATTCCGATGATTGGTCTGCTCAAACGGAAAGCCGAGCGCAGGTTGACCGACACAGCGTTGAAGGATCTGAAGAAACGAGTCGAGGCTGAGTGAGTCCGCAGCGCCCGCCCCGGCCCGGATCAGTCTTTTCGTCGGCAAGGGTGGGGTAGGCAAGTCCACGTTGGCGGCCGCGACGGCCGTGCATGAAGCGCGCGCCGGTCAGCGGGTGCTCCTGGTGTCCACCGACCAAGCGCACTCGCTGGGCGATGTGCTCGGTGTAGCGGTCTCGCCGACCGGTCAACGCGATGCCGTACGGGTGATGGCCGATCTTGAAACCGGGTCGACTGACGCCGGCGGCGGTTCGCTCGACGCGTTGGCGGTGGACACTCTGGCGCTGCTGGAAGCGCGCTGGCGCACGGTGGTCGACACGCTCGGTCGCCGCTTCCCCGAATCGGAGCTGGGCGACATTGCGCCCGAAGAACTTTCGGCATTCCCGGGGGTTCAGGAAGTGCTCGGCCTGCATGAGGTCGGTGAGCTGGCAAAGTGCGGGGAATGGGACCACATCGTGGTCGACTGCGCATCGACCGCCGATGCATTGCGGATGCTGACCTTGCCGGCGACCTTCGCGCTGTACGTCGAGCGCGCGTGGCCACGCCATCGCCGGCTTTCCACCGGCGCCGACGACGTGCGGTCCACCGCGGTGGTCGAACTGCTGGAACGCATCAGCGCCAGCGTCGACAAACTCAGCGCGCTGCTGACCGATGGCACGCGCGTCGGCGCGCACCTGGTGCTCACCGCGGAGCGCGTAGTAGCGGCCGAGGCGGTCCGGACGCTGGGCTCGCTGGCGCTGATGGGCGTGCGCGTCGAGGAGTTAATCGTCAACCAGATTCTGATGCAGGACGATTCGTACGAATACCGCAACCTGCCGGCGCATCCGGCCTTCGACTGGTACTCGGAGCGGATCAGCGAACAGCGAACCGTGCTGGACGAACTCGACGCCGCGATCGGCGACGTGGCGTTGGTTCTCACCCCGCATCTGGCCGGCGAGCCAATCGGTGTCAAAGCACTGGCCGAGCTTCTGGACAGCGCACGCCGCCGCGATGGGTCGGCGCCGCCCGGCCCGTTGCGTCCCGTCGTCGATCTTGAATCCGGATCCGGACTGCACTCGGTGTACCGATTGCGGCTAGAGTTGCCGCAGATCGATTCAGGGGCGCTCAGCCTGGGCAGGGTCGGCGACGACCTGATCGTCGGTGCCGGTGGCATGCGGCGCAGAGTCCGATTGGCGTCCGTCCTGCGGCGATGCACGGTAATCGACGCGCATCTTCGCGGCAGCGAATTGACGGTGCGTTTTCAACCTGATCCGGAGGTGTGGCCGAAGTGACTGGCGCGCACTCCGACATCGGACCGGAATTACGCAAACTCGCGCAGAAAATCCTCGACCAGATCGATCCCGCGGTGCGCGTGGCGGCGTCAATGGCAGTCGGTGACGGCGCGGGCACCGGCAAATGCCAGCAGGTGTGGTGTCCGGTTTGTGCGTTGGCCGCGGTGGTCAGCGGGGACGAACATCCGCTGCTGACCGTCATCGCCGAGCACAGCGTCGCGCTGTTGGCGGTGATTCGGGCCATCGTCGATCAAGTCGATCAGACGACGCCGACGCCGACGCCGGACGGACCGCCGGGCGGCGGTGCGGAACCCGAGGCAGCAGCCGACCCCCGCCCGACGACTCGCTATCAGCCCATCTCCGTCACCGTCGACGAATAGAAAATCGATTGCTGACAGCTGTCGAGTCGGTATCCAAGGCGTGAGTAGGTCGTAAGTGTTTGTTAAGTGGTGCGCGTGCTGTGGTCCCACACACACTCGATCGGTAGTCTTGGCGCTGAACACTGTTGGCGCGGCTGAGTAGGAGGCTCCATGACGTACTGGCTTTTGAAGTACATCTTCCTCGGCCCGTTGCTAGCCATCCTCGGTCGACCGAAAATCGAAGGACTGGAATATGTCCCGCAGTCCGGGCCGGCGATTCTGGCCAGCAACCATCTGGCGGTGATGGACAGCTTCTACCTGCCGCTGGTGGTGCCACGCCGGATCACGTTCCTGGCCAAGTCGGAATACTTCACCGGAACCGGTTTCAAGGGCTGGTTGAGCCGGTGGTTCTTCACCGCCGTCGGCCAGGTGCCGATCGACCGCAGTAGCGCCGACGCAGCTCAGGCCGCGCTGGACACCGCCCAGCGGGTTCTGGGCGAAGGCAAGTTGCTCGGCATGTATCCCGAAGGCACTCGCTCACCCGACGGCCGGCTCTACAAAGGCAAGACCGGGCTGGCGCGGCTGGCGCTGGAGACCGGCGTCCCAGTGATCCCCGTAGCGATGATCGGCACCAACAAGGTGAACCCACCCGGAACCTCGATGTTGCGATTCGGGAAGGTCACCGTCCGGTTCGGCAAGCCGATGGACTTCTCCCGGTTCGACGGTCTGGCTGGCAACCGCTTCATCGAACGTGCCGTCGTCGACGAGGTGATCTACGAACTGATGGGGCTTTCCGATCAGGAATACGTCGACATCTACGCCGCGACGCTCAAAAACGGCAACGGCTCGGCGCCGTCAGGCCAGCAATCGTCGTCGCGGATTCCGCAGACGGCCGCCGGATAGCCGATCAGCTGACCGCGGACACCGGCGCCGGTGCAGTCGATGGCCGGGCCGCGGGCGCGGTAGCGGCGCTCACGGCAACGGTGGCTCCGGCGGCGACCAGGGTCGCCAGCGCCCACCACAGATAGGACACTCCAGCGAGCTGACGCCACAGCGGCGCGGTCACCTCGTGGTGCTTGGGCATCAGATCGATCGGGGTCCACACCATCAAAGCCACCCCCGCGGCGCTGACCACGGCCATGACGACGTTTCGCCGCCGCCAGGCAAGCACGGCCGTCACCACCACCGCGGGCAGCATCCACACCCAGTGATGCGACCAGGACACCGGCGATGTCACCAGCCCGAACAGCGCGATACAGATCACCGCCAGGGTCGGCTCTCCGGCGCGCAGCACCCGGCGCGCTGCCCAGATCGTCAGCGCGAGCACCAGGAAGCAGGCGGCCACCCAGGGCAGAAAACGTTGGTGCTCGTCGAGACCTAGCCGGGCCAACGTCCCGGCCATGTTCTGGTTGGTGTTCAGACTCGCCGACCCGATCCGATCCGTGTTGCGCACGGTGTGAGTCCAGTATTCCCAGGAGTCCTGCCAGGCCAGCGCGAACCCGGCCGCGAGCGCAACCACAACCGACGCCAACGAGGTGAGAACAGCCCGGCGGTCCCGGTTCAGCAGGAAGTACAGCAGAAACACCGCCGGTGTGAGCTTGAGAACGATGCCCAACCCCAGCAGAAGCCCTCGTGGCCACGGTGTGCGACGCGGCACGCACTCGGCGATCACCAGCGTCATCAGAACGACGTTGATCTGTCCGAAGGCGAAGTTCGCCTTGATCGGCTCCCAGTAGAGCGTCGCCCAGGCCACGATCAACGCGGTCAGCCACCAGCGGCGCGACCACGCCGGACCGGGCACCACGCGTGAGGTCTCCCACACGTCCATCCGAGTCAGCACGATCATCGTCGAGACGAGCAGCAGCGCCAGCGTGATCAGCGTGATGGTGATGCTGGCGGCCGGCATACCTAACCAGGCAAAAGGGCAGAAAATGACAGCGGCCAGCGGGGGATAGGTGAACGGCAGGTTCAAGCCGATCGGCGTGTGGAACTTGGCGTCGTGGCTGTACAGCGGATGACCGTCCAGCCAGGCCTGGCCGCCCATCCGGTACACGTCGATATCGATGCGATACGGCGTGCTTCCGACCAGTCGCCACCCCGCGTAACCCAGCGCGACCAGCGCAAGCGCCTGAAGCAGCGCCCATCCGGCGTTTCGCCAGATATTCGGCTGCGCCGTGGCTACCCGCCCGCGCCCACTGCCCGCGTCGGGCGAGCCCCATCTACTCATGTCAGTGACAGCTTATCGGTGCAAGCGTGCTAGTCGGTGTCGCGAACGGTCATCGGCCCGAAGGGGGCGTAGCTTTTCTAGCGTGCTCCACTGGTTCGAACACGACATCATCGGTCGCGGTCGATTACCCCTGTTGTGCTGTCTGATCGCCTTTATCCTCACCTTCTTCGTGACACGCACCTCCGTGCGGTTGATCCGCCGTCGGGCCAGCACCGGCCGGCCGCCCCGGTGGTGGGAGCCACGCAACATCCACATCGGCTCCAAGCACGTGCATCACGTGGTGGTCGGCGTCGTCATGGTGATGATCTCCGGAATCACGCTGGTGGCGTTGTCCGTCAACGGAACTGAGCCCGAATTCACCGCGATCGCAATCGTTTTCGGCATCGGCGCCGCGCTGGTGCTCGACGAGTATGCCTTGATCCTGCACGTGTCCGACGTCTACTGGGAGGAAGACGGGCGGACGTCGGTCGACGCGGTGTTCGCCGCGGTGGCGGTGGGCGGACTCCTGGTTCTGGGGCTGCACCCGCTGATGTTCTTCATCAGCCTGTGGCAGGACACCACGCATTCGACGCTGTTGCGGGCCGCTGTGGTCTTCGCGATGGTGCTGATCTTGCCGCTGGCTGTGCTGGTCGTGCTCAAGGGCAAGGTATGGACCGGCCTGATCGGCATGTTCTTCGTCCCGCTGCTGGTCATCGGGGCGATCAGGCTGTCACGCCCGCAGGCGCCATGGGCCCGCTACCTCTACCTGCGCCGGCTGGACAAGATGGGCCGCGCGCTGGAGCGCGAACGGACCCTGCGCCGGCCCGTCGTGCACGCCAAGCTGTGGCTGCAGTACGCGATCGCGGGTACGCCGCGTCTGCCCTCGCACCGCCTGGTCGATGCGGAGCTGGACCGTGAAGTGCATCCAGCGCCGCCGCCGGAGTCGGTGCCGAGCGTGTTCGTCAGCGGCGCCGGTGTCGGGTGAGGTGGCGGTGCGCTATTTCTACGACACCGAGTTTATCGATGACGGCCGCACGATCGAACTGATTTCTATCGGGGTGGTCGCTGAGGACGGCCGCGAATACTACGCGGTGTCAACAGAATTCAATCCCGAGCGGGCCGGAAGCTGGGTGCGAGCCAACGTGCTGCCCAAACTGCCGCCGCCGGCCTCGCAAGTGTGGCGGTCACGTGCCCGGATCCGTGCAGACCTGGAGACGTTCTTCGACGTCGACGGGCCCGAGCCGATCGAACTGTGGGCTTGGGTCGGTGCCTACGACCACGTGGCGTTGTGCCAGTTGTGGGGCCCGATGACGCATCTGCCGCCGCCGATACCGCGATTCACCCACGAGCTGCGCCAGCTCTGGGAGGAGCGGGGATCT
Organism: Mycobacterium sp.; assembly: GCA_036519055.1. Classification (GTDB taxonomy): domain Bacteria; phylum Actinomycetota; class Actinomycetes; order Mycobacteriales; family Mycobacteriaceae; genus Mycobacterium. The sequence goes on along the minus strand of DATDLZ010000104.1, from coordinate 8,483 downwards.
CCCCGGATGCCGCGCCGGTCGGCGAATGTGCACGACGCGCTGGTGGACGCCCGCGATCAGCTACGGCGATACCAGGTGATCACGTCCGAAGGCGACGGACGCTAGCTCGGCCGTTCGGATCGGCCCTGATCGCGGCGTGATTGGGGGCGTGCGTCGCCCGGTTACCATGGACGGGTGAACTGGACCGTTGACGTACCGATCGAGCAGCTGCCGTCGCTGCCTCCGCTGCCGGCGGACCTGCGGGCGCGGCTGGACGCCGCGCTGGCCAAGCCCGCTGCACAGCAGCCGAGTTGGACGCGTGAGCAGGTCGAGCCGTTACGCAAGGTTCTGGAAAGCGTGCCGCCGGTGACGGTGCCGTCGGAAATCGTGCGGCTGCAGGAGATGCTGGCCCAGGTCGCCCGCGGTGAGGCGTTCATGCTGCAGGGCGGCGACTGCGCGGAGACGTTCGTGGACAACACCGAGCCGCACATCAAGGGCAATATCCGCACCTTGCTGCAGATGGCGGTGGTGCTGACCTACGGCGCCAGCGTGCCGGTGCTCAAAGTGGCCCGCATCGCGGGGCAGTACGCCAAGCCCCGGTCGGCCGACCTCGATGCGCTGGGCCTGCGTTCCTACCGCGGCGACATGATCAACGGGTTCGAGCCGGACGCCGCGGCGCGCGAGCATGACCCGTCGCGGCTGGTGCGGGCCTACGCCAACGCCGGCGCGGCGATGAACCTGGTTCGCGCGTTGACCTCGTCGGGGCTGGCGTCGCTGCATCTGGTGCACGACTGGAACCAGGAGTTCGTCCGGACCTCGCCGGCCGGTGCGCGTTACGAGGCGCTGGCCTCCGAGATCGACCGGGGGCTCAAGTTCATGAGCGCCTGCGGCGTTGCCGACCGCAACCTGCAAACCGCCGAAATCTACGCCAGCCATGAGGCTTTGGTGCTGGACTACGAGCGCGCCATGCTGCGACTGTCCGACGCCGAGGACGGTGAGCCGCAGCTGTACGACCTGTCGGCGCACTACCTGTGGATCGGGGACCGGACCCGGCAGCTCGACGGCGCGCACATCGCATTCGCCGAGGTGATCGCGAACCCGATCGGCGTCAAGATCGGGCCCACGACCACCCCGGAGCAGGTCGTGGAATACGTCGAGCGCCTCGACAAGCACAACAAGCCGGGCCGGCTGACGTTGGTGAGCCGGATGGGCAACAACAAGGTGCGTGACCTGTTGCCGCCGATCATCGAGAAGGTGCAGGCGACCGGCCATCAGGTGATCTGGCAGTGCGACCCCATGCACGGCAACACCCACGAGTCGTCGACCGGCTACAAGACCCGGCACTTCGACCGGATTGTCGACGAGGTGCAGGGATTCTTCGAGGTGCACCGCGCGCTGGGCACCTATCCCGGCGGCATCCACGTTGAGATCACCGGAGATAACGTCACCGAGTGTCTCGGTGGCGCTCAAGACATTTCGGACACCGATCTAGGTGGACGCTACGAAACGGCTTGCGACCCAAGGCTGAACACCCAGCAGTCGCTGGAGCTGGCGTTCCTGGTCGCGGAGATGTTGCGCGACTAGAGCAGACCGCTGACGTTGCTGCCGACGGTCCAGGCCGCGGCGGCCACCATGCCGGTGATCGACAACACGATCGCTATCCAGATCGGCACCATGCGTCGAGCGCGCTGGCGTTCCAGGGCGAATTCGATCATCTCGATTCCGGCGAATTGCCCTGATATCTCGTGGTATTCGTCATCACCTAGCGCGACGGGTTTGGCGGGCCAGTGCTGTGGCTCGCGGGTCAGCTGACGCGTCGGATGATGCACCGGCGGGCGGCCGGGCGGTGACTGGAGTTGCTCGGCGGTGCGGTGTCGGTCGATGTCGCTGCGGTGCATCGCAGCTGAGCGGTGCAGAGCCGAGTTGCGCGGCGATGGCACCCGAAAGTCGGGAAGGCGCAACTCGTCGATGATCGCGCCCAATTCCGCGGCCATGTCCTGGGCGTCCGCGTAGCGGTCGGCGGGATCGCGCGCGGTCGCGCGCTCGACCAACTCGTCGAATGGGGCGGGAACGCCGTTGATCACGCTGCTCGGTGCGGGCACGTCAGTGTCCAGACGTTGAAATGCGACCGACAGTGCCGTGTCGCCGGAGAACGGGGTCTGGCCGGTCAACAGCTCGTAGGCCACGATCCCCGCGGCGTAGACGTCGCTGCGGGGGCTGGCGTCTCCGTCGCGGACCTGTTCGGGGGACAGGTAGGCGGCGGTGCCGAGAATGACGCTGGTGGACGTGATTCCGGCCTCGGCGACGGCGCGCACCAGGCCGAAGTCGACGATCTTGACGTCGCCCTCATCCGAGATCAAGACGTTCTCGGGTTTGACGTCGCGGTGTACCAGTCCGGCGCGGTGCGCGGCGGCCAGCCCGCCCAGTACCGGGCGCAGCACCGCCGCGACGGCGTGCGGTGGCATCGGACCGCGTTCGGCCAGCAGCTCGCGTAACGTGCCGCCTTCAACGAGCTCCATCACCAGGAACGGGTGCCGAGCGTCCAGGCCCTGGTCGTAGACAGCAACGAGCCCCGGATCCTTGAGGCGGGCCACGCTGCGGGCTTCCAGCTGGAAGCGGGTTAGAAATTGCTGGTCGCCCGCGTAGCGGGAGTCCATCACCTTCAGGGCGACTGGTCGGTCCAGACGCGTGTCGAGGCCGCGGTACACCGTGGACGTGCCGCCGGTGGCGATCTTGGTCGCAACGCGATAGCGCCCGTCCAGCAATGCGCCCTCGAGGGCGTCTTCGCTCGCCGCTGCAGCCACGGGCCCATCGTAGGCGGCGCCCGGCGCTGCGCCCGAAACCTTTACGCAGCGTGGCGCAACAAGCGGCGTGCCCGGTCGTACACTGATTCGGTGAGCAGGATTCCGGCCGGGGACGATGTTCTGGGACCCGACGAACCGACCTACGATCTTTCCGGTGTCGCTGATTTGCTCGGGGTGCCGGTGACCAAAGTGCAGCAGCATTTGAAGGAAGGCAATCTGGTCGCGGTGCGGCGCGCCGGAGACGTGGTGGTGCCGCAGATCTTTTTCACCACGGCCGGGGAGGTCGTCAAAAGCCTGCCGGGGTTGTTGGTGGTCTTGCGCGACGGCGGTTACCACGACACCGAAATCGTGCGCTGGCTGTTCACTCCCGACCCGTCGCTGACCGTGACCCGGGACGGATCGCGCGACGCAATCAGCAACGCCCGCCCGATCGACGCGTTACACGCCCACCAGGCTCGCGAAGTTCTGCGCCGCGCGCAGGCCATGGCGTACTGACCGCCGGATCAGGCAGGTTGCTCTTCGGCCGCGGGACGGTTCAGGGTGCGCCACGCGAACAATGCCACCGCGGTTGCCAGTAGGACGTGCGGCCACGAGTACATGCCATGTGCGCCATCGGGTTTGAAGATGACCATGATCCAGGTGGAGAACGCGGCGATCGCCGCGACCGCCCGGCGTGACTGGGCGAGCGGGGCCAGCACCGCCAACGGCCAGGAGTAGTACCAGGGCAGTGCGGCGGGCGCGAACAACACCACGACCAGCATCGCCCACGCGATGCCGGTGAGCGCTTGGCGGTCGTCGTGCCGGAATCGCCACCACAGCAGCGGGAGTGCCACCGCGACGATCGCGATCCCGACGGCGCGGGTGACTTGCAGCACCGCGTAGAAACTGACCGAGAAGAACAACCCTCCGATCGCATGGATTATGTTGGCCGCCGCCGTCGGAATGCTCAGCCAGTTGATGATTTTCACCGAACCGGCCAGTGCGGTCAGCCAGCCGAGGCCCACCCCGGCCACCCCGGACAGCACCGCGAACACGGCGACGAAGATCAACACAGATGTGCCTGCGGCCGCGGCAAAGGCGCGCAGCGGCCGGTACCCGCGCCGATCGCACAGATGGCGCATCCACACCCAGACCATGAACGGCAGCGCGATTCCCGCGGTGGCCTTGACCGCGACCCCGACGGCAATCAGCGCGATGCCGGCGATATGGCGACCATTCAGGGTCAGAGCGATTCCGGCGGCCATCAGGCCGACCATCAACATCTCGTTGTGCACGCCGCCCATCAAATGGATGATCACCAACGGGTTGAGTGCGCAGATCCACAGTGCTATTGGCACATTCGCGCCGATATGGCGCGCTATCCGCGGTGTCGCCCAGATCAGCAGCACGAACCCGGGCAGCATGCACAGCCGAAGCAGCATCGTCCCGGCGATCACGTGGTTGCCGACCAGCATCGTGATCAGCTTGGCGATCATGATGAACGCCGGACCGTACGGCGCGGTGGTGATGGTCCAGATCGGACTAACGTTGTCCAGCAAGGCATTCGGGTTGTCGATGGGCCCGACCGCATAGGGATCAAATCCGTCGCGCAACAGTGCGCCCTGAGCCAGATACGAGTAGGTGTCGCGGCTGAAGAGGGGCACCGAAAGCAGTAGCGGTGCCAGCCAAAAAGCGGCGCTGGCCACCATGGTGTATTCGCTTGCGTCGCCGGCAAGTACGCGTCGGCCCAGCCACAGCCATGCGCTGAGCATCAACGTCACGCCGATCCACAGCAGTACCGAGGACAGCACCAAGCCGTGCCCGTAACGCAGCCAGGACAAGTGCAGCGTCTCCAGCAGCGGATCGTGCTGTTTGGTGCTGCCGGCGCCGAGCCCTCCCGTGGTGATGAGCGCCGCGCCCAGGCAGCCCAGCAGCGCCGGCCGGCCCTCGGTGGTGGTGGCGAATTCCCGCAGTCGTGAAAGGCGCTGGGGCGCAGCGGTAGCCGACGTGGCGGCCGGAACAGACGTCGGAATGGACATGGGCGTCAGGCCGATCGCTTTGCGGCGAGGTTGGCGAGCTCGGAGAGTCCGGCCTTGGCCGCGGCGTGGATGGGGGCGTCAGCCACCAAGCCGAGCGCCCGGCGTGTCAACGCGTCGATCTGGTCTTCGACCGCAGCCAGGGCGCCGACCCGTTCGATCACGTCGCACAGTTGGCCGATTTCGGAATCGCTCAGGTCGGTGCCGACTGAGTCCCGTAACCGCTTGGCGGCCGCCACATCTGACTTGTCGGCCAATTCCATGGCGGTTGCCAGCAGCACGGTGCGCTTGGCGGAGCGCAGATCGTCTCCGGAGGGCTTACCGGTCACCGCTGGATCGCCGAACACGCCGAGCACGTCGTCGCGCAACTGGAACGCGACGCCCAGGTCATTACCGACCTCGTGGAAAAGCGCATGGACATCGGGCCGATCCGCGGCGGCTGCGGCCCCCAGCTGCAACGGACGCGACACCGTGTAGGAGGCGGTCTTGTAGGTGTTGACCGCCATCGCCGAGGCGATCGACTCCGCGGCGCTGGCCTCGGCCACGATGTCGAGGTACTGGCCACCGAGCACCTCGGTACGAATGTCGGCCCAGACCCGGCGGACTCGGTTGCGGGCACCGTGCGGCAGATCGACGCCCGCGACTATGTCATCGGCCCACGCCAGCGCCAGATCCCCGAGCAGGATCGCCGCCGACATCCCGAACTGTTCCGCCGGTCCACGCCACTGACGGTCTCGATGCAGGGCAGCGAACCGGATGTGTGTCGTCGGCCGGCCCCGGCGAGTCGCCGAGCTGTCGATCACGTCGTCATGCACCAGCGCCGAGGCATGCAGCAGTTCCAGCGCCGAGAACAACAGCAGCGCTTGTTCGTCGGCGTCCGTGCTCGATACCGCCCGCCAGCCCCAGTAGGCGAAAGCCGGGCGCAGCCGCTTGCCGCCGCCGAGAACGAAGTCCTCGAGGCCGGCGATCAGGGCGTCATAGTCGCTTCCGATGTACGCCGCATCCGCTCGGCGGTCACGCAGATACCTGCGCAACTGGTCGGTGACGGCGTCGGCCAGCTCGACGGTTGCCGCTGCTTCCACGCTCAGCGCGACACCTCTTCCCGGTCCCTTGAGATCATGGCCCGCCAAGTCTATTCGGCGCGGCGTTGTCCAGCGGGTTTTGCCTCCCTCAGCACGGCTGACGAGGCGCGGTCGACCGTCCCCGGACGACTGCTTCGACAGCCTCACTATGCTGTCGTGGTGCGTGGCCGGACGTGGGTTCGTGGCGTCTGACCTGCCGCGGAGGGAACTAGTCGTTCGATGAGGAGAGCTCGTTGACTTTGAACACGGTCGCGCTCGAGGTGGTGCCGCCCAACGTGGATCGCGGTCGGGAGCAGGCTCTCGAAGAGGCCCACAAGGTGCTGCAGCTGTCCGCGAAATCGGGCATCAACGGCCGGATCGGGCACGTGATGATGCCGGGGCTGATCGAGGAAGAGGACGACCGACCGGTCGAGATGAAGCCGAAACTCGACGTGCTGGATTTCTGGTCGATCATCAAACCCGAGTTGCCCGGGGTGCGCGGATTGTGCAGCCAGGTCACCGCTTTCATGGACGAGCCGGTGTTGCGCCAGCGACTCGGAGATCTGGTCGGGGCCGGAATCGACGGCATCGTGTTCGTCGGCGTGCCGCGGACCATGGTCGACGGCGAGGGTTCCGGCGTCGCGCCGACCGACGCCCTGTCGATCTTTCAGGAGCTGGTGGCCAACCGCGGCGTGATCCTGATCCCCACCCGGGATGGGGAAGTGGGCCGGCTGAACTTCAAGTGCGATCAGGGTGCGACGTTCGCGCAGACGCAGCTGCTGTATTCCGATGCGATCGTGGGTTTTTTGACCGAGTTCGCCACGAAGACCGACCACCGGCCGGAGATCCTGTTGGGGTTCGGCTTCGTCCCGAAGGTTGAGGAGAGGGTCGGCTTCATCAACTGGCTCATCCAGGATCCAGGCAACGCCGCCGTTGCCGAGGAGCAGGCCTTCGTCAAGACCTTGGCGAACACCGAACCGGCGCAACGGCGCAAGCTGCTTCTCGATCTGTACAAGCGGGTGATCGACGGTGTCGCCGACTTGGGCTACCCGCTGAGCATTCATCTCGAAGCCACCTACGGCAATTCCGCGCCGGCGTTCGACACGTTCGCCGAGATGCTGGACTACTGGTCGCCGGCGAGCTGAGAGTCGACGCGGGTCAGCTGGACGGCGGGTCGCTCGGCTCGGCGACTCGAGGCGAGCGATCGCGGGTGTACCAGGCCAGCAGCGCCACCGCGCCCGCCACCGCGATCGACGCCAGAGCCAGCCACATCGCTGCGCCCTGGAATGAGCGGGTGCTCGGGTCGGTGTAGCGGGCCTGCGCGTTCAGCATGGTGACCACGCCGGGTTTCAGCTTCCACTGCACGGTCTGCGGGTCGACGCGGTCACCGTTGGTGGAGGTCACCGATCCGGGGAAGGCGACCGACAGCTCCACGTCGGCCTCGGCATCGGTCAGTGACGTCAGGTCCGCGCGCCCTTCCAGGATCACCAGGTCGCCGGCTCTGCGCAGCGACAGGTTCACGCCCTGTGCGTCAGAGTTCATGTGGGCGAGTTCCGGCAGTTCAGCGAAGGTCAGATCGGCAAACGTGGCCTGCGAACCCACGTAGCCGTCGCGGTCGTATTTGGACACCGCGACCTTCTGGCCGAACGCCAGATTGGGATCCAACTGCGGACCGGGGTCTTTGTCGTTGCGTGGCTTGGCCGCGGCAACGATGTCGCCGGACACCAGGTCGTCGGGGGAGATGGTGATGGATGCCTTGATCCGCACGCAGCCGGCGAGCACGGGTATCACCAGCAGCAGCATCGTCAATGCCGTCAGGCGGCGGCGATGACGTGCCGTAAAACCCCCGGACAAGAGCTGTATACCGCTGGCGCGCACCAGGTCATCGTGCCAGACCGGGTCGGAACCGGGGCGACTACAGCGGCAGCTGGCGGCCCAGAATCGCGAATGCCCGTGGGTCGCCGGTGAAGTGGTAGCCGCGAATGATGTCGAGGAAGCCCAGTCGCCGGTAGAGCCGCCAGGCGCGATTGGCCTCGCCAAGGGTCTCCGGGGTCGACAGCAGCACGTTGGCTTCGCTGCGCTCGGAAAGCAGCCGACGGGCCAGCGCCTCTCCCAGACCGCGGCCCTGTGCCCGAGGGTGGATGTGCAGCTCAGTCAGCTCGAAGTAGCTGGTCATCAGCTTGCTGATCTCCGGGGCGGGGAAGCCACTGCGCTCCAAGCCGGCCACGACTTGCTGCTGCCACCACTGATCGGGCGCACCGCAGTAGCCGTAGGCCACACCCAGCAGCGGAGCGTCGCTCAGCTCGTCCGACGACGGCGCGGACCCGTCCGACGCTTCGACTTCGACGGCTGCCACGGCCTGCCAGCCGCGCCGTCGGGTGTGCTCGAGCCACATTGCGGCGCGCTGGTTCTCGGTCCCGGGTGGGTAGCGCATGGCGTCGACGTACACGCCCAAGGCATCGGAAAGTCGTCGCTGCATGTCGTGTGGCGGCAGGTTGATGAGGAATGGCGCCAACGTGCGGTCTCCTCCTCAGTCGTCCAGTGCAGTGCGCCATCCCATTATCGGGCGCGGCGGTGCAGCGTTGATCGCGGACCGGTCGCGATTACAATCAGCGGGCGAAGCG
>DATDLZ010000103.1:0-2461 GCA_036519055.1 Mycobacterium sp. | reverse complement strand
CCGATCCGCCTGTTCATCGGAGCCGGAATGCCAATCGGGCTGTGGCACAAGGTCACCGAGCGATTCGCCCCGGCCCGAGTGCTGGAATTCTATGCATCCACCGAGGGGGATGCGGTGCTCGCCAACGTGGCGGGGACCAAGGCCGGGGCCAAGGGTCGGCCGCTGCCAGGCAGCGCCGACATTCGGCTCGGCGGATATGACGCCGCGACGGCCCGGTTCATCGAGGATGACGACGGTTTCGTGCGCCCCTGCGCCGACGACGAGGTCGGCGTGCTGCTGGCGAAGTCGCGCCCCGGACTCGACGCCGCACGCGTGTCGATGCGCGGGGTTTTTGCCGAGGGAGATACCTGGATCACCACAGACCACCTGTTTCGCCGCGACAGCGACGGCGATTATTGGTTTGTCGACAACAGGAACACCGTGATCCAGTCGATGGGCGGCCCTGTCTTCTGCCAGCCGATTTGCGATGCCCTCGGCGACATCACAGTGATCGACCTGGCAGTGGTCTATCCCGTTGCGACCGACGCCCACGACGTCGCGGTCGCAGCCGTGACGCTCGGCAAAGGCGGCAAGCTCACCGCGGCCAGCCTGACCAGCGCGTTGAGTAGCCTCCCTCGCGGCGAGCGTCCGGCCATCGTCCATATCGTTGACCGGATACCGCTGACGCCCTCTTACCGTCCACTGTCGATCACACTGCGAGCGGCTGGGCTGCCGGCGCCCGGCGAAACGACCTGGTACCACGACCACACCGATGGCCACTATCGACAATCGGCCACCGCCTGAGCGATCGGGTCGCGTCCCTTTTTGTTACCGGACTTCAGGACGCGATTTGCTCAGCCGGTCGCGTTGCCATTGCGGCCAGCACCGCTTTGGTGGACGCGCGGCTTCCGACGGTGATCCGAGCAGCGCCGTCAGGGTAGTGGCGGGCCTTTAGCCCGGTGTCGTCGAATACCTCGCGCATCGACCGACCCCTCGGCGGCAGGTACACGAAGTTGGCGTGTGAGTCGGTGGTGTAGACACCCATCGCGCGCAGGCGCCGTCGCAGGTAGTCCCGCTCAGCGGTGATTCGCAGAATGCGTTGCCGCAATTGGTCTTCGGCGTCGTAGGACGCCGACACTGCGACCAAGTTGGTGATGCCCATGCCGAACGGCAGTTGCATCTTCCACAGTATCGTGGCCAGTTCTGGCGACGCGAAACCGTACCCGATCCGCAGCCCGGCCAGCCCGTAGGCCTTAGAGAACGTCCGCAGCACAATGACATTCGGGAACTGCCGGACCAGGTCCGGTCCGTCGATACGGTGTTGAGGGGCGACGAACTCGATGTAGGCCTCGTCGAGCAGCACGACGGTGTCATCAGGCACCCGCCGCAGGAATCGCTGCACATCAGCTACAGGTTCCAGGGTGCCGGTCGGGTTGTGGGGTCGGCATAGTACGACCACCCTGGCTTCCGCCGCCGCCTCGGCCATTGCCTCCAGGTCGTGATGGCCGTGCTCGTCGAGCGGGACAGTGACCGATGTCAGGCGAGCCATCTGGGCGAAAATCGGGTACCCGTCGAAAGTCGGCTCGCTGAACACAATTCGATCACCGGGACGCGTCACCGCATGCAGGACCTGCATCACCACCCCGCTCGCACCCGCTCCCAGCACGACCTGCTCGTCGCAGACCCCGATGTGACCGGCGACGAGCGTTCGCAGCTGCTCGGGCAGGAATTCCGGATACCGGTTGGCGGCATCGATCGAGTGGATCAAGGCCGAGCGCACCGCAGGCAGCGGCGGGAACGGGTTTTCGTTGAGGGACAGCGCGAGTGGATCGGTCGCGTCCGGCAGCGTGTCGAGGATGTCCGCGGTGACAGGGCTTGTTTGCAGCAGGATTGACATCAGACCCGCCCGCCCCAACGGACCGCTGCGGCGCCGGCGAAGTCACCGGCGTGCGCAAAGGCCGCCATCATGACCACGTCACCGGCCTCGACCTGACCATCTGAGATGGCGTGATCGAGGTTGACCGGGATGCCGGCACCGAACAGGTTGCCGCAGTCGTCAAAGGTGTCGCGGTGGCGTTCCTCGGGAATTTCGAGCGCTTCACGCCAGTTGCGCAGGAACACCCGGTTGGGCTGATTGGTGACCAGCAGGTCAATGTCCTTGGACGACAGCCCGATTCGGTCACAGACGGCGAGCGCCACCTCGGGGACCTGACGGTTCCCGCGAGCGAGCACCTTGCTGATCTTGGTTTCGGTGAACCCGATGCACATCTCACCGGGTCCGGCCGCCCACCACTTGCGGGGCGGGTCCGGGGCGAGCGTCATGTCGCCGGCGTATTCGCCGTAGGTGCGGCACTCGATGTCGAGTATGGGCGACTCGTCCGACAGCGTGACCAAACCGACCGCGGCCCCGTCGCCGGGTACGGACGATTGCGCCTTGCGGCGCACCCCGGGCTGGTCGAAAACCTGGCCCGCCGCGTTCTGG
>DATDLZ010000102.1:0-3826 GCA_036519055.1 Mycobacterium sp. | reverse complement strand
GTCGTCGTCGAGTCCACCGGGATCTTCACCAATGCCGCTAAGGCCAAGGGCCACTTGGACGCCGGAGCCAAGAAGGTGATCATCTCCGCGCCGGCCACCGACGAGGACATCACCATCGTGCTGGGCGTCAACGACGACAAGTACGACGGCAGCCAGAACATCATCTCGAACGCATCGTGCACCACGAACTGTCTTGGGCCGATTGCCAAAGTGCTCAACGACGAGTTCGGCATCGTCAAGGGCCTGATGACCACCATCCACGCCTACACGCAGGACCAGAACCTGCAGGACGGGCCGCACAAGGACCTGCGCCGGGCCAGGGCCGCGGCGCTGAACATCGTTCCGACCTCTACCGGTGCGGCCAAGGCGATCGGCCTGGTGTTGCCCGAACTCAAGGGCAAGCTGGACGGGTATGCGTTGCGGGTGCCAATCCCAACCGGTTCGGTCACCGATCTGACCGCCCAGCTGAGCAAGTCGGCGACCGCGGAGCAGATCAACGCGGCGTTCAAGGCCGCCGCCGAGGGCAAGCTCAAGGGCATTCTCAAGTACTACGACGCCCCGATCGTCTCCAGCGACATCGTCACCGACCCGCACAGCTCGATCTTCGATTCCGGGCTGACCAAGGTGATCGACGACCAGGCCAAGGTGGTGTCCTGGTACGACAACGAGTGGGGCTACTCCAACCGCCTCGTTGATTTGGTCGCGCTGGTCGGCAAGTCGCTGTAGCCGTGTCTATCCCCAACCTGGACGACCTTCTCGCACAGGGCGTTTCGGGTCGCGGCGTGCTGGTTCGATCCGATCTGAACGTGCCGCTCAACGACGGAGCAATCACCGATCCCGGCCGTATCACCGCGTCGGTGCCCACGATCAAGGCGCTGGCAGACGCCGGCGCCAGAGTGGTGGTAACCGCCCACCTGGGACGGCCCACCGGCGAACCCGATCTGAAACTGTCGCTGGCCCCGGTCGCCGCGGCGCTGGGTGACCAGCTGGGCAAGGACGTGCAGCTGGCCGACGACGTCGTCGGCGCTGACGCGCGGGCTCGTGCCGGGCACCTGGCCGACGGGGACGTTCTGCTGCTGGAAAACGTGCGTTTCGACCCGCGGGAAACCAGCAAGGACGACGGGGAGCGGCTGGCGCTGGCCAAGGAGCTCGTCGAATTGGTCGGGCCGACAGGCGCTTTCGTCTCCGACGGGTTCGGGGTGGTGCACCGCAAGCAGGCCTCGGTCTATGACGTCGCGACGCTGCTGCCGCACTACGCGGGCAAGCTGGTCGCCGAAGAGGTCGGTGTGCTCGAGCGGCTGACCGGTTCGACGAAGCGGCCCTACGCGGTGATTCTCGGCGGCTCCAAAGTCTCCGACAAACTCGGCGTGATCGAACAGCTGGCCACCAAAGCAGACAGCATCGTGATCGGCGGCGGCATGTGCTACACGTTCCTTGCCGCAATGGGCCTTTCAGTGGGGACGTCGCTACTGCAGACCGAGATGATCGACACCTGCCGGCAACTGCTCGACACCTACGCCGACGTCATCCGGCTCCCGGTCGACATCGTGGTGGCCGATAGATTCGCCGCCGACTCGCCGTCGAAAGTTGTTGCTGCGGACGCGATTCCGGAGGGCAAGATGGGCTTGGACATCGGACCGGGGACGGTTATCCGGTTCACCAAACTGCTGAGCAACGCGGAGACCATCTTCTGGAACGGCCCGATGGGGGTCTTCGAGTTCCCGGCATTCGCCGCGGGCACCAAGGGCGTCGCCGAAGTCATCGCCGCGGCGACCGCGAAGGGTGCCTTCAGCGTGGTGGGCGGTGGCGACTCGGCTGCCGCGGTGCGGGCGCTGGGCCTACCCGACGGCGGCTTCTCCCACATTTCCACCGGCGGCGGGGCATCGCTGGAATACCTTGAGGGCCAGACGCTACCCGGCCTCGAAGTGTTGAGTACCTGAGCGAAGGACGACGATGAGCCGCAAGCCGCTGATAGCCGGCAACTGGAAGATGAACCTCAATCACTTCGAGGCGATCGCGCTGGTGCAGAAGATCGCCTTCTCGCTGCCGGACAAGTACTTCGACAAGGTCGACGTCTCGGTGATTCCGCCGTTCACCGACCTGCGCAGCGTGCAGACCCTGGTCGACGGCGACAAGCTGCGGCTCACCTATGGCGCGCAGGACGTGTCGCAGCACGACTCCGGTGCATACACCGGCGAGATCAGCGGGGCTTTCCTGGCCAAACTGGGTTGCAGCTTCGCGGTGGTCGGTCACTCCGAGCGGCGTACCTACCACAACGAGGACGACGCGCTGGTGGCCGCGAAGGCCGCTGCGGCGCTCAAGTACGAACTGACGCCGATCGTGTGCATCGGCGAACACCTGGAAGTCCGCGAGGCCGGTGAGCATGTCGGCCACTGCCAAAACCAGCTGCGCGGGTCGCTGGCTGGATTGTCGGCCGAGCAGATCGGCCACACTGTCATCGCCTATGAGCCGGTGTGGGCGATCGGTACCGGGCGGGTAGCCAGCGCCGCCGACGCACAGGAGGTGTGCGCGGCGGTCCGCAAGGAGCTGGGCTCGCTGGCGTCGCCGCAGATCGCCGACACCGTGCGGGTCCTCTACGGCGGCTCGGTGAATGCCAAGAACATCGGCGACATCGTCGCGCAGGAAGATGTCGACGGCGCCCTGGTCGGTGGCGCGTCGCTGGACGGCGAACAGTTCGCGACGCTGTCCGCGATCGCCGCTGGCGGCCCGCTGCCGTAAACACCGGCACGAATAGGTTGCGGACACGGCGAGGTCACGTTTAGCTTAGGGAAACCTGAAAGAAACACAGGACCGTTAAGGTCCGGCAGGTTAGGCAGCTCCACCTACACGCCCGCGGGGGACTAAATGGCTGGTCACGACCGTAAGAAGCAGGTACGCAGCGCCAATGTAGGTCGCCGCCTGCTGGTCGGCATGGGCGCAAGTGCTGGGGTATTTCTTGCCGCAGCAGCGATGGCGACCGGCTCGACCGTCACCGCCGCGCCCGCGAACGCCGACTTCGAGGACCTGCTCGACCCGATCATCCAGCCGATTCTGACGTCGTTGACCGACTCGATCGGCGCCTTCGACCCGGCTGCTGCTCTCGACCTGACCAGCTGGACCGACAGCTTCCTCGCCAGCCTGAACTCGATCGATTTGGCGGTTCCCGCCGCCTCGGAGCCCGCAGCGGCTGTCGCGGCGGTGTCCGACCCGACAACGGGCACCTACACCATTCCGCTGACCCTCTTGGAAGGTACCGAGCCGGCCGTCAACGCCTCCATCGGCGGCGGCGACCCCGTGCAGTTGCTCGTCGACAGCGGATCGAGCGGGCTGGTCGTCCCCTACACCGACCTCGGCGACAACTTTTTCACGCAGCTTGAGGCCCTGTTCCAGCTCGGCTCCCCCGCGAGCTATGGCATTAGCGGCTACAGCGGCGGGGTCGAATACGTCTACGCGGTCTACAACGAAGTACCGGTCGATTACCTCGACGGCGGCGATACCGTTCTCGCCACCAATGGCCCTGTCGACGTCGAGCTCTTCTCTTGGTCGAACAACCTGTCGGATCCGTTTGAGAACTTCCAGAGCTTCCTCAGCAGCAACCAGGTAGACGGCATCCTCGGCGTCGGAGCCGTCCCGGCTGGTCCGACCACCACCCCGTTTGAGGACTACGGCGGTGTGTACATCGACATACCGCACGACCAACTCGTCGTCACCGGGACGAACCCGATTCCCGATGCCGTCTCGACAAGCGGTTCGCCGATCGCCGACGTGTTCGAATCGGTCAACGGTGGCACGGCACGAGAGGTGACAAACAACATCGACTCGGGTG
>DATDLZ010000101.1:0-51724 GCA_036519055.1 Mycobacterium sp. | reverse complement strand
GGAACCCCGTTGACTCCGAAGATCTGATCGCTGCCCACCGGAACGATGGTCTCGTCGTAAGAAGGGATCGTGAATGAGTTGACGGTCAGCGCCGTGTCTGCGTCATACGGGATGGGAATACTGATTTCGCCGTAGGGGCTCACCAACGTATCCGAGACGACGTCGCCCGACGACGAAGGTGTCACGGAGTAGAGGTTGTAAAACGCGCTGTCACCGAAAAGGTAGAAGACGTTATATAGGGAGCCGACCGCTGGCGTGTCCCCGGCGACGGTACCTACGGTGCCCGAGACGTCCTGGGTGACGAGGATTTCCTCGGTGTAGTTGAGCAAGACATCCGACGTGTTGGTCACCTCGCCCTCGAAGGCGCCCGTCGCTTGATCGCCGGCGGCGTTGTAAACGTCGAATAGCTGATTTCCCTCGACGGCGAGGTCAGCGGGCGGCATCCCGGTTACTGAGGTGATATTTTCGCTAACCCCGGCGGCCGGAGCGAATTCGTAGCCGTCGGTGAGGTGCACTGGTGGGGTGTCCACGGAGTCAGTGGCAAGACCTACGGCTACGTCATAAATGGCCGGGATGGACCCACCCCCGAAGGGGTTCGTCCAGGAGTCCGTGACCACGTCGCCGTCGGGGGAGGCGAGGGCGGAGTAAATGGTCTGGTAGCCACCGCCGTAATTGGCGATGTCGATCACTGAGCCGACTGGCGGAGTATCCCCGGTGGCGATGCCCGCGGTGCCTGACAGGTCCTTGGTGACCAGGAGTAACTCGTTGGCGGCGCCGTACAGAGACGGCTGGGTGCTTTCGTCGGCGTCGAAGGTTCCTACCGTCTGATCCGTCGTCGTGTCATAAACCTCGAAAACCTGCTGTCCCTGGATGCTTCCGGCGACCGCGGGAGGAGTCGTGGGTTCGCCGAAAAATCCGGTGATCAGTTCGGTGGAACTCGGATCGGGAATGATCTCGTAGCTGTCGGCGAAGGCTACGGCCGTAGGCAGGAACGCGGCGCCCAGCAGCGCACCGACGGCGGCGCCTAAGCGACGGCCAATACGACGGCGAACCAATCGAGTCTCGATTCGGATTGTTGACGGCTGACCAGTTAGCGCTTTACGTAAGGCCGTATCGTAACTGCGGTCAGCGAGATGGCCACCATCGGACACGTCCTGCTGCGTAGCGACGCACCAAAACCAGGTCGGCTCGGACGTCTGCATAGAGCCGCGTCAACCGAGCCGCACCCCACTGATTACCCTGGGTTAATGAGTGTGCATGCATTCTCGTCTCCCGACCTGCGGCAGCAGGTGCGCGACGCCGCGCGCCGGGCCCGAGTCGCTGCCCGTGCGCTGGCCTCGTTGCCGACCGTTGCCAAGGACCACGCGCTGCGCGTCGCCGCGGAGGAGATCGTCGCCCAGACCGACCGCATCCTGGCGGCCAACGGTGAGGATCTCCGTGCGGCGCAGGCCGACGGCACCCCGGCCGCGATGCTCGACCGGCTGGCGCTGAACCCACAACGCGTCGAGGGAATCGCCGCCGGGCTGCTCCAGGTCGCCGGGCTACCTGATCCGGTGGGCGAGGTGCTGCGTGGCTATACGCTGCCCAACGGGTTGGCGCTGCGCCAGCAGCGAGTTCCGCTCGGCGTGATCGGGATCGTGTACGAGGGCAGGCCCAACGTCACCGTCGACGCCTTCGGTTTGGCGCTCAAGTCCGGTAACGCTGCGCTGCTGCGCGGAAGCGCATCGGCGGCGAATTCCAACCAGGCGCTGGTCGATGTGCTGCGCGCAGCGCTCACCAGCGAGGATCTGCCTGCCGATGCCGTCCAGCTCGTTTCGCCGGCCGACCGCTCCACCGTCATTCACCTGATCCAGGCACGCGGATTGGTCGACGTGGTGATCCCGCGTGGGGGCGCGGGACTGATCGATGCGGTGGTCCGCGACGCACATGTGCCGACCATCGAGACCGGTGTCGGAAACTGTCATGTCTACGTTCACGACGCCGCCGATCTGGAGATGGCAGAACGGATCCTGCTGAACTCCAAGACCCGTCGCCCCAGCGTGTGTAACGCCGCGGAGACGCTTCTGATCGACGCCGCGATCGCTGACCAGGCTATGCCGCTGCTTATCAATGCGCTCCAGGACGCCGGCGTGACAGTGCATCTCGACCCCGACGACGCCCACCTGCGCCGCGAATACCTGTCGATGGAGATCGCGGTCGCGGTCGTGGACGGTGTCGATGAGGCCATCGCCCACATCAACGAATACGGGACCGGACACACCGAGGCCATCGTCACCTCCAATATGGCTGCTGCGCAGAGGTTTACCGAGGGTGTCGACGCGGCTGCGGTGATGGTCAACGCCTCGACCAGCTTCACCGATGGTGAACAGTTCGGTTTCGGTGCCGAGATCGGCATCTCCACCCAGAAGTTGCACGCCCGCGGCCCGATGGGGCTTTCGGAACTGACCTCGACCAAGTGGATCGGTTGGGGAGACGGCCAGACCCGCCCGGCCTGACATAGCTGAGGAGAAACACAAACGTGAGTGTGCCTGCGCGGCCCGTCCCGCTGTTCGCCGATATCGACGACGTTGGCCGGCGACTGGCCGAAACCGGTTACCTGCCCGACACCGCCACTGCGACAGCCGTTTTCCTCGCCGACCGGCTGGGCAAGCCCCTGCTGGTGGAAGGCCCGGCCGGGGTCGGCAAGACCGAACTGGCCCGCGCCGTTGCGCAGGCCACCGGATCCGGTCTGGTCCGCCTGCAGTGCTACGAAGGTGTCGACGAAGCCCGCGCGCTCTATGAGTGGAACCACGCCAAGCAGATTTTGCGTATTCAGTCCGGGTCCGATGACTGGGATCAAACCAAGACCGACGTGTTCACCGAGGAATTCCTGCTCTCGCGGCCGCTGCTGACCGCGATCCGGCGCACCGACCCCACCGTTCTGCTGGTCGACGAAACCGACAAGGCCGACATCGAAATCGAGGGTCTGCTGCTAGAGGTGCTGTCCGACTTTGCGGTCACCATCCCGGAGTTGGGCACCATCACCGCCGAGCGGACGCCATTCGTGGTGCTCACCTCCAACGCCACCCGCGAACTGTCCGAAGCGCTTAAACGGCGCTGCCTGTTCTTGCACATCGACTTCCCCAGCCCCGACCTGGAACGTCGAATCCTGTTGTCCCGCGTCCCCGAACTGCCCGGCCACATTGCCGAAGAGCTGGTGCGCATCATCGGAGTGCTGCGCGGAATGCAGCTCAAGAAGCTGCCGTCGGTCGCCGAGACCATCGACTGGGGGCGCACGGTACTGGCGCTCGGCTTGGACACCATCGACGACGCGACCATCGCGGCAACCATGGGTGTCGTGCTCAAGCATCAATCCGATCAGCAACGCGCCATTGGCGAACTACGGCTGAATTGAGGCACAGCTGATGGCCGTCCGTCGCGTTCGCCCCAGCCAGCCGCTGGCCCCGCATGGCTTGCCGGGCCATCTGGTTGGCTTCGTGGAAGCCTTACGTGGACAAGGTATCTCGGTTGGACCGTCGGAGACCGTGGATGCCGGCAGGGTGATGGGCGTCCTCGGGCTCGGTGACCGCGAGATTCTGCGCGAAGGTCTGGCGTGCGCGGTGCTACGCCGGCCCGAGCACCGCGAAACCTATGACGCGATGTTCGACCTGTGGTGGCCGGCCGCGCTGGGCGCACGCGCGGTGGTCACCGAGGAGGGCGCCGTCGATCCCGACGTCCAGCTTCCGCCCGACGACGTCGAGGCGATGCGCCAGATGCTGCTGGATCTGCTGACAGACAACCCCGAGCTCGCCGACATGGATGAGCGGCTGGTCGCGATGATCGCCCAGATCGTCGACGCCTACGGCAAGTACAACTCCAGCCGCGGCCCGTCGTACTCGTCATATCAGGCCCTCAAATCGATGGCGCTGGACGAGTTGGAGGGCAAGCTGCTGGCCGGCCTGCTCGCTCCGTACGGCGACGAACCGACACCGACCCAGGAACAGATCGCCAAAGCGCTTGCCGCGCAGAGGATCACACAGCTGCGGAAAATGGTCGACGCCGAGACCAAGCGGCGCACCGCCGAGCAACTCGGCCGTGACCATGTCCAGATGTACGGCATTCCACAGCTATCCGAGAACGTCGAATTCCTGCGCGCCTCAGGTGATCAGCTTCGCTCCATGCGCCGTGTCGTGCAACCGCTGGCCCGCACGCTGGCGACCCGGCTGGCTGCACGGCGGCGCCGCGCCCGCGCCGGTGCGATCGACCTCCGCAAGACGCTGCGCAAATCGATGTCGACCGGTGGTGTGCCGATCGACCTGGTGCTGCGCAAGCCGCGCCCGGCCCGTCCCGAACTGGTGGTGCTGTGCGACGTGTCGGGGTCGGTCGCCGGCTTCAGCCACTTCACCCTGCTGTTGGTGCACGCGCTGCGCCAGCAGTTCTCCCGAGTTCGGGTCTTCGCCTTCATCGACACCACCGACGAGGTCACCCACATGTTCGGCCCGGACGCCGACCTGGCCGTGGCCATCCAGCGCATCACCCGGGAGGCCGGCGTCTACACCCGCGATGGCCACAGCGACTACGGCAATGCCTTCGTCTCGTTCATCCAGGCACATCCCAACGTGCTGTCGCCGCGAAGCTCGCTGCTGGTGCTCGGTGACGGGCGCACCAACTACCGGGACCCGGCCACCGACGTGTTGGCGCACATGGTGACCGCCAGCCGGCACGCGCACTGGCTCAACCCCGAGCCCAAGCACCTGTGGGGTAGCGGCGATTCGGCAGTGCCGCGCTACCAAGATGTGATCACCATGCACGAATGCCGCTCCGCCAAGCAGCTGGCAGCTGTGATCGACCAGCTGCTGCCGGTCTAGGGCCGCGCGGGCAGGCGGCGCATTCCGCACTGCAGCGAGAAAAATTTCCACACTTGTACACCTCAAACTGAGGTTATTGTTAGCGCGGCATCAGATAAGCGTAAGAAGCCATTATCTCGGGCGTAGGTGCGCTATTTGCAACCGGCAGAAATGGATTGAGGTTCATCATGCTGAAAAGTCTTCGCATCATCGCGCCGATTGTCGGTGCGACCGGTGTTTCGATCGCCCTATCCATGTCGGCCCACGCCGACGTCGATGTGACCGACCCTTTGTTGGGCAGCACCAATGCGATGTTCCTCGGCGGCACTGCCGAACCGACACCATCGACGGCTTATGTGGAGGCCGCCGAAAAGCTGTTCCTGGAGCCATTGGGGTTCGCCGATAGCGCGTCAATCTGCGACATGGCCGGAAACTTGCCGTGCGACGGTTCGTTGCAGGTGTTGACGACGCCGGAAGTGTTCGAGTTCGGCCCGAGCAGCCTTCAAGACGAGACGAACCTCGTTTACGCGATCGAAGCTGAATACAACGCGGGTGAGATGAGTCCCTCCGATCCGCTGACGGTATTCGCATACTCGCAGAGCGCCATCGCCGCCTCGGCGGCCGAGAAAATGCTTGCGCAAGACGGCATTCCTCAGCAAGACCTGCATTTCGTGTTCATCGGCGACCCGAGCGACGCGAACGGCATCGCGACGAACATCTATGCAGACCTGGTCCAGTTGTTCGGCGGCGGAACATCCGGGACGACTCTCACGGACGACGTTCTCACCGCCATCAACGAAGACCAATTCGCCCCAGGCGGCTTGCTTGCCGGTTACACACCCGATGACCTGTACCCGACGACCGTCTACACGATTGACACCGACGGGGTCGCCGACTGGCAAGAGGATTGGAACGCTGTTCTCGCCGGCGGCGGCAGCCCTCTGGACGCCCTCGGGAACGGTCTCTACCACTTCTTCACCACGCATGTGGAATACCTGGGGTTGACTCCGGAGGAGGTCGCCAGCGGCGTGGCGACGACCACCGGCTTGACCACGACGATCACCATCCCTGACGGATCGGACGCAGGCTCCATAATCAACGACGGGGCAGCGCTGCTGGGCGCTTTTTCCCATGGTGTTGCGGACAGCGGCGCGATCATGGCCTTGTTCGACACCATCGAAGACCTCTTCAACCCGGCCTACTTCTGACCGACCTGGCCGAGTAACTCACCGGTCTTGGCAATCATTGGCCCGGCGCGCATCCGTTGTGCCCACCTCATAGCGACAACCGGGCCGGCCGGAAGGGGTCTGTCGCTCGGAGGCGGGCAACCAGAGCATCGGTTCGCCGGGGTGCTGGTGTGGCCTATGTGACATTGGAGCCCCGCTCCGCACCGCTCAAGTAAGCTGGCAAACCGTGCAAAAGCGGCGGCTGGGAGTGATGGGTGGGACGTTCGATCCCATCCACAATGGTCACCTGGTCGCGGCCAGCGAGGTGGCTGATCTGTTCGACCTCGATGAGGTGGTGTTCGTGCCGACCGGTCAGCCCTGGCTGAAGGGCCGCCAGGTCAGCGCCGGCGAAGACCGCTACCTGATGACGGTCGTCGCCACCGCGGCCAACCCCCGCTTCTCGGTCAGCCGCGTCGACATCGATCGCGGCGGGCCCACCTACACCAAGGACACTCTGCGGGATCTGCACACGCTGAATCCCGACTCCGAGCTGTACTTCATCACCGGGGCCGACGCGCTGGCCTCCATCCTGTCCTGGCAGGACCTGGACGAGCTGTTCGCGGCGGCGCGATTCGTCGGAGTCAGTCGGCCCGGCTACGAGCTCGGCAGCGAGCATCTCAGCGGCGTCCTCGACGGTTTGCCCGACGATGCACTGTCGTTGGTCGAAATCCCCGCGCTGGCCATCTCGTCCACCAACTGCCGGCTGCGCGCCGCGGAAGGCCGGCCGCTGTGGTACCTGATGCCCGACGGCGTCGTGCAGTACATCTCCAAGCGCGAGCTCTACCGCAAACCCCCGGAGGAGGCGTGACGGCCGCGACCGAGGCGATCGACATGGCCACCGTCGCCGCCCGCGCGGCCACGTCGAAGCTTGCCGACGACGTCGTCGTCATCGACGTGTCCGATCAACTCGTCATCACCGACTGCTTCGTGATCGCCTCGGCGTCCAACGAACGGCAAGTCAACGCCATCGTCGACGAGGTCGAAGAGAAAATGCGCGGAGCCGGCTACAAGCCCGCCCGCCGCGAGGGCACCCGCGAAGGCCGCTGGACGCTGCTGGACTACATCGACATCGTCGTGCACATCCAGCACCAAGACGAACGCGATTTCTACGCGCTGGATCGGCTCTGGCGGGACTGTCCTTTGGTCACGGTGGACGTCTCATGACGGTGCGCCGGCTGGTGATGATGCGACACGGTCAGACCGAGTTCAATCTCGGCAGCCGGATGCAGGGGCAGCTCGACACCGAGCTGACTGAGCTGGGCCGCGCCCAGGCGATCACCGCGGCCGAGGCGTTGGCCAAACACCAGCCGCTGCTGGTCGTGTCGTCGGATCTGCGCCGCGCATACGACACCGCGATCGAGTTGGAGGAACGCACCGGCCTGCGGGTCCGGGTCGACGAACGCCTGCGAGAAACCCACCTCGGCGACTGGCAGGGCATGACCCACACCGAGATCGACGCCATCGCCCCGGGCGCCCGACTGGCGTGGCGCGACGACGCCAGGTGGGCACCGCACGGCGGGGAGAACCGGGTCGACGTGGCGGCCCGCAGCGTGCCGCTGATCGCTGAGCTGGTCGCCGGTGAGCCCGAGTGGGGCGCCGCCGAGGAACCGGTGCGACCGGTGGTGCTGGTTGCTCACGGTGGCCTGATCGCCGCGCTGACCGCGGCGTTGCTGCGGCTACCGGTCGACAACTGGCCCGCATTGGGCGGCATGGGCAACACCAGCTGGACCCAGCTGTCCGGGCACACCGCCGACTCGCCGTCCGGCGCCGACGATTTTGACGCCATCCGGTGGCGGCTTGACGTGTGGAACGCATCGGCACAGGTCGCCGGCGATGTCCTCTGAGCGACCGGCCCGGCCGACGCTGCTGGTCTTCGCCGACTCCCTTGCCTACTACGGGCCCACCGGCGGGCTACCGGCAGACGACCCACGGATCTGGCCCAACATCGTTGCCGCACAGCTCGGTTGGGAACTGGAGCTGATCGGCCGGATCGGCTGGACGTGCCGGGATATCTGGTGGGCGGCCACCCAGGACCCGCGGGCGTGGGCGGCGTTGCCCCGTGCCGGAGCGGTGATCTTCGCGACCGGCGGGATGGACTCGCTGCCGTCGCCGCTGCCCACCGCACTGCGGGAGCTGATCCGCTACGTGCGTCCGCCGTGGCTGCGGCGATGGGCTCGCGATGGCTACGGTTGGGTGCAGCCGCGACTGTCTCCGGTGGCCAGAGCTGCTCTGCCGCCGCACCTTTCGGTCGAGTACCTCGAACAGACGCGCGGCGCAATCGATTTCAACCGGCCCGGAATCCCCATTGTGGCATCACTTCCGTCGGTGCACGTCGCCGAGACCTATGGGAAAGCCCATCACGGCCGGCCGGGCACAGTCGCGGCGATCACCGAGTGGGCCGACGAACACGACGTTCCGCTGGTCGACCTGAAAGCCGCTGTCGCCGAACACGTGCTGAGCGGTCGCGGCAATCCCGATGGAATCCACTGGAATTTCGAAGCGCACCAAGCCGTCGCGGAGTTGATGCTCAAGGCGCTGGCCGAGGCCGGCATCGAAGCCGAGAAACCGCGCGGCTGATTCATGCCCGTCGTCGTAGTGACCGATTCTTCGGCGCGCCTTCCCGAGGAACTGCGTCTGCAGTGGGGGATACGTCAAGTGCCCCTGCACATTCTGCTCGACGGCACCGACCTGCGCGATGGCGTGGACGACATTCCCGACAACATTCACGAATACGGAGACGCCACCACGGCGGCTGCGACACCGGCCGAGTTGGCCGACGTCTACCGGCAGGCGCTGGCCGACAGCGGCGGCGACGGGGTGCTTGCCGTGCACCTGTCCAAGGCATTGTCGGGAACGCTGGGTGTCGCCGAGACGTCCGCGGCCGAGTTCGGTTCAGCAGTAAGGGTTCTCGACTCGAAATTCACCGGGATGAACACCGGCTTCATCGCGCTCGCTGCGGCACGGGCCGCAGCAGACGGCGCCGACCTGGATAGCGTCGTGGAAGCCGCCACCGACGCGGTGAGTCGCAATCACGGGTTCATCGTTGTGCACCAGCTCGACAACCTGCGGCGAAGCGGGCGCATCGGTGGTGCCGGTGCCTGGCTGGGCACCAAGCTGTCGCTGAAGCCGTTGCTGCGCATCGACGACGGTAAACTCGTTCTGGCGCAACGGGTCCGTACGGCCAACAAGGCGGTCGCCACCATGATCGACCGGGTGTGCGAGATCGTCGGCGAACGGTCCGGCTCGCTTGCGGTGCATCATGTCGCCAACCCCGACGGCGCACAAGACTTGGCCGCCGCGCTGGCCGAGCGACTGCCGGTGTGTGAGCCGGCGATCGTGACCGACTTAGGTCCGGTGCTAGCGTTGCACGTCGGCGCCGGAGCTCTCGCGGTGTGCTTGGAAGTAGGTGGGGATGTGCACCCGCCGGCAGGGGCATGATGCTGATCGGCCGTGCGGTATTAACGCTCGGTCAACGCTTGACTAAAGACGCGCTGATTCTGCGACACCTCTGTAAGGTTGCTTGGACTCTGCTGAAAGTGGCTGGAGGGGACACGGGGAGGTGGTATATGGCGGTAAAAACACGGGGCGGTCCGCGCGTTGCGGGGCCGGTACTGGCGGCGCAGAGCCCGATTCCGACTACCACCGGCAGCGCGGCCCGACGTTCAGGGCTCGTCGAGCGTTACCTGCAATGTGACTTCACCCGCTTGGACGTCGCGATATGACCGCGGAGATTGACAAGGAATACGGGCTCGGACACTGGGCTGGTTGCGATGTGACCGAGGGCTGCCTGCCTGATGGCGAAATCCAAAAGCTCAATCGTGACCTTCGGATATTAATAGCATGCAATGGCACCCTCACTCGAACTCTCGGTATCGTGGCTAATGATGAGATCGTCGTGCAAATTGTCGAGCAGCAGGTTCAGAACATGGCCTCGACGATGCCCGATTTTGAACAATTACCGAGCGGACGGGTTCTTCAGCGTCGGATTTTTCTCAACGGCCGGAGTTCAGGGCATTCATTTGTCGCTGCGGAGTCGCTGGTAGCGATCGACCTGTTACCTCCCGCGATTACGACAAGCTTGACAAAGACGGACCGCCCTATTGGTGAGATTATGGCAGCTAGTTGCCTTGAAACGTTCAAAGAGACCGCGAAAGTTTGGATAGGACAACCGCCGGATTGGCTCGCAGTTGCGGGATACGAGAGTTCAAAACCGAGAATTGTTGGCCGCCGGTATCGCGTTATGAGCGGAGGACAACCAGTGATTGTTATCACCGAGTATTTTCTTCGGAATGTATTCTAAGATGCTTCGTAGGATGAACCCGACAATTGCCAAGATTCGAACGGCATCGATACATGGAATTGGAAATAGACTTGCATCTACCGAACGGATCCCAAGAAGTCTCTAACGCTGACAACGTCACGTCGCAGCCCTCATTCTCGCGGGCCAAGCCCGCTGTGCCCACGGCGCAGACGCCGACTGGGCGTTTGCTCGATCGTCAAACCAGTAAAGCCGTCGACCGCCGGTCATCGATAACCAATTTTGAGGTTTCGCTGTCTTTTGCTGCGCGCGTGATTGATGGAGCATGGTCACCGGGGCTAGCTGGGAAGGCGATCCAGTAATGCCCAATGCGAATCTGGCAAAGCTACTGGCTGAGCGGGCATCAGAAGCAGGATGGTATGACCAGCCCGCCTATTATGCGCCGCACGTCGTGACCCATGGCCAAATCCATAACTCTGGCGCACGTCTTGGAGAGGTTCTGCGACACCGCGGCATTTCCAGAGAAGACCGCGTCCTGCTGTGCCTCCCGGATTCGCCGGAACTAGTCGAGCTATTGCTGGCCTGCCTGGCTCGAGGGATTCTGGTGTTCCTTGCGAATCCGGACTTACATCCCGAAGACCACGCGTTTCAGGAACGTGACGCCGACCCAGCGCTTGTCGTAACGTCTGCCGCTCTCCGCGCTCGCTTTCAGCGGTCGCGCGTTGTGGAAGCTGGCGAGCTGCTGTCCGAGGCCGGCCGAGTCGAGCAGGCAGACTATGAACCGGTGAGTAGCGACGCTCCTGCCTATGCCACTTACACTTCGGGCACCACCGGTCCACCGAAAGCTGCGATCCATCGACACGGCGATGTGTCGGCGTTTGTCGACGCTATGTGTCGCAAAGCGTTGCAGCTGACTCCCCAAGATATCGGGCTAAGCAGTGCACGCATGTATTTCGCGTACGGCCTGGGCAATTCGGTCTGGTTTCCATTGGCGACAGGTGGTTCATCGGTAATCAATCTATCGCCGATCAGCTCGGATAAAGCGGCTGAGCTGAGTGCGAGATTTGCGCCATCGGTACTTTACGGTGTCCCAACTTTCTTCGCCAGAATTGCTGAGACATGCTCTCCCGATTCGTTTAGTTCGGTCCGATGTGTGGTATCGGCGGGAGAGGCTCTCGGGGCCGGCCTTGCCGAGCGACTCGCAGAATTCTTCGGTGGTGTTCCTATTCTTGACGGAATTGGATCTACTGAGGTTGGGCAAACATTCGTATCGAACAGCGTCGACGAATGGCGTCCAGGGACCATTGGCAAGGTTCTTCCACCGTATGAGATTCGCGTGGTGGCGCCGGACGGCGCAAACGCCAAACCAGGGGTTGAGGGCGACCTATGGGTCCGAGGACCGTCGATCGCAGCCGGCTACTGGAACCGGCCCGCGGATCCATTGACGGATTGGCTCAACACGGGCGATCGAGTTTCCATCGACGGCGACGGATGGGTTACTTACCGTTGCCGCGCAGACGATATCGAAATCGTCGGGGGCCTCAACGTCAATCCAGTTGAGGTTGAGCGACTCATCGTCGACGACGACAATGTGGCCGAGGCCGCGGTTGTCTCCGTCACGGAGCCAGCCGGAGCGTCGGCGTTGCAGGCATTTCTCGTGCCAGCGAGCGGCAAATTAATTGAGCAATCGATTATCCGAGACATTCACCGCCGATTGCTTACCCAGCTGTCTGCATTCAAGGTGCCGCACAGGTTTGCCGTCGTTGAACGACTTCCCCGGACCTCGAACGGAAAGTTGTTGCGAGGTGCGCTTCGTGCGGAGAGCCCGACAAAACCAATTTGGGACCTCCCGGCTACGGCACCGCGGCCCGACACGCAGACGTTGCCCGACAGCGCACCGGCATCGAGTTTTCAGGTTCCTGAGAACCCGGGCGGCGCCACGCTAACCGAGCGGTTGGCCGTTTTGCAGGAAGAACGTCACCGGGTGGTGGTGGAGGCGGTCGGTACAGAGGCCGCCAAGATATTGGGCGAGCCTGACTTTCAGTCGATGAATCCGGATCTCACCTTCGCGGAGCTGGGTTTCGATTCGCAGATGACTGTAGAACTTCGTAATCGGTTGGCGGCAGTGACAGGTCTGCGCCTGCGCGACACGGTGGGATGGGATTACGGCACGATCACCGGACTGGCTCGCTATGTGGAGGGTGAACTCGCTGGATCGGCCATGTCGGTGCCGCTGCCTTCCCCAGTAAACGCTGATGAGCCGGTGGTCGTGGTGGGGATGGGCTGCCGGTTCCCGGGTGGGGTGGATTCCCCGCACGCGCTGTGGGAGGTCGTGGCGGCGGGCCGGGATCTGGTGTCGGAGTTCCCCGTCGATCGGGGTTGGGATGTAGGGGAATTGTTTGACCCTGATCCAGACGCGATGGGCAAGACCTACGCGCGGCGGGGCGGGTTTGTCGCGGACGTGGCCGCTTTTGATGCCGGGTTTTTCGGGATCGCCTCCGGCGAGGCATTGGCGATGGATCCGGAGCAACGATTGTTAATGGAGTGCTCCTGGGAGGCCCTGGAGCACGCCGGAATTGAACCGACATCGTTGCGGGGCTCGGCGACCGGGGTGTTCACCGGGATTTTCGGGCAAAGCTATGCCAGCGAGGCGACCGACTTGGAGGGGTATCGGCTCACCGGTACGGCGTCGAGCGTCGCCTCGGGCCGGGTGGCGTATTTCCTGGGGCTGGAGGGTCAGGCGGTGTCGGTGGATACCGCGTGTTCGTCGTCGTTGGTGGCCATGCATTGGGCGGTGCAGTCGTTGCGGTCGGGAGAGTCCGATTTGGCGTTGGCCGGTGGAGCGACGGTGCTCTCGTCTCCAGCGGTTTTCGTCGGGTTCAGTCGGCAACGGGGACTGGCCGTCGATGGGCGTTGCAAGTCGTTTGCCGGCGCTGCTGATGGGACAGCGTGGGGTGAGGGCGTCGGGGTCGTGGTGCTCGAGCGGTTGTCGGATGCGCGACGGCTAGGGCATTCGGTGTTGGCGGTAGTGCGCGGTAGCGCGGTCAACCAGGATGGCGCCTCTAACGGTTTGACCGCACCTAATGGACCTTCCCAGCAGCGGGTGATTCGGGCGGCGTTGGCCAGCGCGGGGTTGACCGCTGCCGATGTGGATGTGGTGGAGGCCCACGGCACGGGCACCACATTGGGTGATCCCCTTGAGGCGCAGGCGCTGTTGGCCACCTATGGGCAAGACCGGCCACCGGGGCGGCCGCTCTGGTTGGGCTCGATCAAATCGAATATGGCTCACACTCAGGCCGCGGCCGGCGTGGCCGGGGTCATCAAGATGGTGCAGGCGATGCGCTATGGGGTGATGCCGGCGACGCTGCACGTCGATGTTCCTTCCCCGTATGTGGATTGGTCGAGCGGGGAGGTGTCGGTGTTGACCGAGGCTCGCGACTGGCCGGCCGACGGGCATCCGCGCCGGGCAGGCGTTTCCTCGTTTGGGATCAGCGGCACCAACGCCCATGTGATCTTGGAGCAAGCTCCGGCCGATGAAACCGAAAGTGTCAGCGGTGCAACAGTTTCCGGTGAGCCTGACCGGATGGGGTTATCGGCGCTGCCGTGGGTGATTTCGGCTCAATCGGCTGAGGCATTGACCGCGCAGGCGGGCCGATTGCTGGCCCACGTGGAAGCCGACGAACGGCTGGAGCCGGTCGATGTCGGGTGGTCGTTGGCGCGGCGGTCGGTGTTTGAGCATCGAGCAGTGGCGGTGGGCGCTGATCGCCAGCAGTTGATCGCGGAGTTGACCGGGATTGCCCGCGGCGAGCCGGGTGCGGGCGTGGTGATGGGCCGGGCGAGCTCGGTAGGCAAGACGGTGATGGTGTTTCCCGGGCAGGGTTCGCAGGCGATTGGGATGGGCCGCGAGTTGTATGACCAGTTGCCGTTATTCGCCCACGCTTTTGACGCAGTGGCCGATGAGTTGGATCGGCATCTGCGACTGCCGCTGCGCCGAGTTGTTTGGGGTGATGATCAGGGTCTGCTTGACAGCACGGAGTTCGCCCAACCGGCGTTGTTCGCGGTTGAGGTGGCGTTATTCACGTTGTTGCGGAGTTGGGGTTTGGGGCCGGACTTTGTGATGGGTCATTCGGTGGGGGAGTTGTCGGCGGCATATGTGGCGGGGGTGTTGAAGCTGACGGACGCCGCAATGTTGGTCGCTGCGCGGGGCCGGTTGATGCAGGGCCTGCCGGCGGGTGGAGCCATGGTCTCGGTGGGCGCCAGTGAACGCGAGGTGGCGCCGTTGCTGAGTGACGGAGTGGCGATCGCGGCGATCAACGGTCCCGAATCGGTGGTGATCTCCGGTGCACAGCCCGCGGTGAGCGCGATTGCGCAACGTTTGGCTGAGCAGGGCAGGCGGGTCCACCCGTTGGCCGTCTCGCATGCGTTTCATTCGCCGTTGATGGAGCCGATGCTCGAGGAGTTCGAGCAGATCGCCGCCCGGGTTGAGGTGCGCAAGCCGCAGATTGGCGTCGTGTCGAACGTGACCGCCGAGCTGGCCAGGTCCGGATCTGATTTTGGGTCGGCGAAGTATTGGGTGAACCATATCCGTCGGCCTGTGCGGTTCGCCGACAGCGCGCGCCATCTGCAAACCTGCGGCGCCACCCGCTTTATCGAGGTCGGCCCCGCCAGTGGTTTGACGGCCGCCATCGAACAGTCGCTGTCGCCCATTGAGATCGAGGTGGTTTCGGTGCTGGCCAAGGGCCGTCCCGAGGTGACCTCACTGGTGACTGCGGCCAGTCAGCTGTTTGCCACTGGAGTGCGGGTCAATTGGCCGGCGGTGTTTGCCGGCTCGGGTGGACGGCGGGTGGAGTTACCCACCTATGCGTTCCAGGGGCGCCGGTTTTGGTCGCCGGGGGCTTCGACAGGGCCCAGTGATACGACCGCCTTGGGTGTCGAAGGGGCCGGGCACCCGCTGTTGGGTGCGGTGGTGGAGCGACCCGATTCCGGTGGGCTGGTGTTGACCGGTCGGTTGTCGCTAGCGGCTCAGCCGTGGTTGGCCGATCACTCGGTGGGCGGAGTTGTGCTGTTTCCCGGGACTGGTTTTGTGGAGTTGGCCATCCGCGCCGCTGATGAGGTCGGCTGCGCGATCATCGACGAGCTGGTGCTGGCCACGCCGCTGGTGGTGCAGCCGGGTGCCGGAGTGCAGGTGCAGGTGGTGGTCGGGGCCGCTGGTGCCGCTGGCGGCCGCGCGGTATCGATGTACTCCCGGCGCGAAGAGTCCGATGCGGAGTGGTTGCTGCACGCCGAGGGCATGCTCGGAATAGCCGCCGCGGAGGCCTCGGCGGATTTGTCGGTGTGGCCGCCGGTCGGTGCGGAGAGCGTAGACATTTCGGATGGCTATCCGCGGCTCGCGGCGCGCGGCTACGGGTATGGCCCGGCGTTTCAAGGGCTGGCGGCGATATGGCGGCGCGGGCCGGAGCTCTTCGCGGAGGCCGCCATCCCCGCCGACACCAGTGTCGACGGGATGGGAATTCATCCAGCGCTATTGGATGCGGTCCTACACACCATGGGGCTTGCTCTCGACACCACTGAAACGATGTTGCCGTTCTGCTGGCGGGGGGTGTCGCTACACACGAGCGGTACTGGCCGGGTGCGGGCCCGCTTCACCGAGGTGGGTGCGGATGCGATGTCGATAGAGGTGGCCGATGCTGCAGGGTCGCCCGTTCTGACGGTGCGCTCGCTGGTGACCCGCCCGATGACTGCCGAGCAGTTGAACGCTGCGGTGACGACGGCCGCCGCCCGCCACGATTGCGAACCGCTGGAAGTGGTGTGGTCCCCAATCCCGCCGAAGCCCGACGCCATTGACGGACCGGAGAAGCTCCCGGTGGCGTCCTGGGAGGACTTTTGCGCTGCCGACGGTGGTGACGATGCCGGGCGTGTGGTGGTGTGGCAGTGCGGATCTTCCGGTGACGACGTGGTGGGCTCGGTGTATGCCGCCACCCACGCCGCCCTGCGCGTGCTGCAGCGCTGGCTGGCCGGCAGCCAGATAGGGACCTTGGTCGTGCTGACCCACGGCGCGGTGGGGTTGCCCGGTGGGGGTGTCGGCGATCTGGCCGCCTCGGCGGTGTGGGGCTTGGTGCGTTCAGCGCAGGCCGAACACCCGGGTCGCATCGTGCTGATCGACACCGACACCGAGGTCGATGCGGCGGCGCTCGCCGCTGCCGGGGAACCCCAGCTCTTGGTGCGCGCCGGAAATGTGCACGCCGCCCGGCTGGTCGTGGCTCCGCGACTGCTGGCGTTACCGCCAGAGGAGCCGGCGTGGCGGTTGTCGACTAGCGGCGGGACGTTCGAGGACCTTGTGATCCAGCCCTGCCCGCAGGCACAAGCACCTCTGCAGGCAGGGCAGGTTCGGCTGGCGGTGGCATCGACCGGGATCAATTTCCGGGATGTGTTGGCGGCGTTGGGTATGTACCCGGGCCAGGCCCCGGTGCTGGGTGCAGAAGGCGCCGGGATAGTCGTCGAGACCGGTCCTGAGGTCGCTGGTCTGGCCGTTGGTGACGCGGTGATGGGATTGGTCGACGGGACGGGTCCGTTGGCGGTGGTGGACCAGCAACGGCTAGTCAAGCTACCGCGGGGGTGGTCGTCCGCCCAGGCCGCTGCCGTACCGGTGGCGTTTATGACGGCCTTGTACGGGTTGGTGGATTTGGCCGCGATCCGTCCCGGGGAATTGGTGCTGGTGCACGCGGCTACCGGTGGAGTAGGCATGGCTGCGGTGCAGCTGGCCAGGCAGCGCGGTGCAGAAGTGTTCGCCACCGCCAGCAGTGGTAAGTGGGACACACTGCGCGCCATGGGTTTTGATGAGGACCACATCGGTGATTCCCGGTCGCTGACTTTTGAAGAGAAGTTCCTATCCGTCACCGGAGGCCGCGGGGTTGATGTCGTGCTCAACTCGCTCGCTGGTGAGTTCGTGGATGCCTCGCTGCGGTTACTCGTCCGCGGCGGACGTTTTCTCGAGATGGGCAAGACCGATATCCGCGACGCCCAGGTGGTTGCCACCCAATATCCCGCTGTGCGCTATCAGGCGTTTGACTTGGTCGAGGCCGGCCCGGATCGCATCCAGGCGATGCTGAAAGAGTTGAAGGAGCTGTTCGACACCGGGGTGTTGCAGCCGCCGCCGGTACGTACCTGGGATGTGCGCTCCGCCCCGGAGGCCTATCGGTTCATCAGCCAGGCCCGCCACATCGGCAAAGTGGTGTTGAACATGCCCTCGACCCTGAGTGCTGAGCTCGCTGAGGGCACGGTGCTGATAACCGGTGGCACCGGGATGGCCGGTGCTGAGCTGGCCCGCCACGTGGTGAACGCATACGGGGTACGTCATGTCGTGCTGGCCAGTCGGCGCGGGGGTCGCGCCGAGTTGACCGCCGAGCTGACCCTCGACTTGGCGCGGGCCGGCGCACAGGTACAGGTGCTGGCCTGTGATGTGGCCGATCGAGGCGCGGTGGCGGAATTGCTGGCCCAGCTGGCTCGGCGGTTCCCGCCGTTGCGTGGGGTGATTCATGCTGCCGGAGTCCTGGACGATGCGGTGATCACCTCGTTGACACCGGATCGGGTGGATACGGTATTGCGGGCCAAGGTCGACGCGGCGTGGAACCTGCACGAGTTGACCCGTGACCTGGGGTTGTCGATGTTTGTGTTGTGTTCGTCGATTGCCGGCACGGTGGGTGGCCCGGGACAGGGTAATTACGCTGCGGCCAACGCCTTCCTGGACGGATTGGCCGCTCACCGGCAGGCCGCAGGCTTTCCGGGGGTATCGCTGGCGTGGGGATTGTGGGAGCGTTCCAGCGCTATGACCGCTCACTTGAGCGGTCGCGATCTGGCCCGGCTCAACCGTGAAGGGCTGGGGGCTATGAATCCTGCGCAGGCGCTGGAGTTGTTCGACGCGGCGCTGGCGATAGATCACCCCGCCGTCGTCGCCACCCGCCTGGACCGCGCGGCACTAGACGCCCGGGCCCTCAGCGGCGAATTGCCGGCGCTGTTCAGCGGTTTGGTGCGCCGCCCACGCCGCCGTTTGGCAGACGACATCGTTGACGCAACCCAGTCAAGGTCGGCGCTGACTCAACGCCTCCACTCGCTGGCCCCCGACGATCGACACAGCCTGCTGGTAGAGACGGTGTGCTCGCATGCGGCGGCAGTGATGGGCCACCCGGCACCTGAGGAAATCGACCCTGACACCCCGTTCCGTGATCTGGGGTTTGACTCGCTGACCGCTGTCGAGCTGCGCAACCACATCAAGACCGCAACGGGGCTGACCTTGTCACCCACCCTGATCTTTGACCATCCGACCCCAGCCGCAATCGCCGCGCACATCGGCCTGCAATTCGCGGAAAGCAGCGATTCCGACTGACCACTGGCGAAGTGGCTCAGATCTAACGCACCGGCACCGGCAGCGGGGCGGTGGTCTCGTCCTGAGTCGCGGGCCTTCGGGCACCGTGGTCGCCGCGGGGATGGACCACCAAGGGCCACCAGAACCAGCGGCCCAGCATGGTTGCCAGCGACGGCATGAACAGCGTCCGCACCACCAGGGTGTCGAGCAGCAGGCCGATACAGACCGTTGAGCCGAACTGGCCCAACACTGTCAGGTCGCTGCCCAGCATCGCCGCCATCGTGAACGCGAACACCAGGCCCGCCGATGTCACCACCGCACCGGTGCCGGCCATCGACCGGACGTATCCGGTCTTGAGCCCTGCGTGTATCTCTTCCTTGAACCTCGAGACCAGCAGCAGGTTGTAGTCGGAGCCCACCGCCAACAGGATGATCACCGACAGTGCCACGACGATCCAGTGCAGGTGCATGCCGAACAGGTCCTGCCAGATCAGTACAGAGAGCCCGACGGATGCGGCGATCGAACTGCTCGCGGTTCCGACGATGACCAGGGATGCCACCACGCTGCGGGTAAGCAGCAGCATGATCATGAAGATCAGCGTCAAGGCCGACACCACCGCGATCATCAGGTCGTACTTCTCGCCGTCGGCCATATCGCGGAATGTCGCGGCGGTGCCGCCGAGATACACCTTGGCGTCCGACAGCGAGGACTGCTTGAGCGCTTCCTGGGCGGCGGTGCGCTCCGCGGACACGCGATCGATTCCTTCGGGCGACATCGGATCACCCTGGTGAGTGATGAAGAACCGCACCGACTTTCCGTCGGGAGAGAAGAACAACTTCACGCCGCGAATGAACTCCGGGTTGGTGAACGCCTCGGGCGGCAGGTAGAAGAAGTCGTCGTTCTGCGACTTGTCGAAGCTCTGCCCCATCACGATCGAGGTGTCGCTCATCGCCTCCATCTGGTCGATCATTGCCTTGAACGTCTGATACATGGTCAGCGTAAGACCGTGCGTCGTTTTCAACGTCTCGAGCATGATCGGGATGAGCTGCTCCAACTCGTGCGAGGCCTGTGCGGTGCGCGCGATGTCGCCGGAAAGTTCGTGGAACTTCTCGGCGAGTTGGTCGAAGCCGTCGATCGAGTCGAACAACGACCGGAACGAGATGCAGACCGGGATGTCGTAGCAGTGCTTCTCCCAGTAGAAGTAGCTGCGGATCGGCCGGTAGAAGTCCTCGAAATCCGCGATGTGGTCACGCAGGGTGTCGGTGATCTCCGACGTCTCCTGTGTGGTTTTCGCGCTGTCGAGGGCGGCGCTGGCCAGATCGTGGGTCACCTTCGCCTGGCGTGCCGTCACGTCGATCATGATCTGCATCTCGTCGGCCATCTTCAGAATGTCTGCCATTCTGTCTTTGAGAAACTTCATGTTCTGCATGGTCGTCTGGCTCTGGATGCTGTTCTGGAACGGAATTGAGCTGTGCTGGATGGGAATTCCCAGCGGCCGGGTGATGTCCTGGACCATCGCGATGCCGACGGTCCGCATCTCATTCTTGGCGACCCTGTCCAGCACCAGCATGTCGGCCGGATTGCGCATATCGTGGTCGGCCTCGATCATCAGCAGGTCCGGATTCATCCGGGCTTCGGAGAAGTGCCGATCGGCCGCGGCGTAGCCGATGTTGGACCGCGCTGATTCGGGTAGATAATGACGGTCGTTATAACTTGGTTTGTATCCGGGTAAGGCGACCATACCGACCAGGACAACAGCTGCGCTCACCGCGAAAACCGGTGCGGGCCAACGCACGACCGCGGTACCGACCCGCCGCCACAGCCGGCCGCGAGCCTGACCCTTCTTTTCGAACAGCCCGAATCGGCTGCCCAGGAAAACCACGGCCGGGCCCAGCGTCAAGCCCGCCGCCACCACGACGATCATGCCGATGGCCACCGGGTCGCCCATGGTGTGGAACCAGGGCAACCGGCAAAAGCTGAGGCAGTACGTCGCGCCGGCAATGGTCAGCCCGGACCCGAGCACGACCGGGGCCACGCCTTTAAACGTTGTGTAGTAAGCGGTTTCGCGGTCTTCGCCGGCGCGACGCGCCTCCTGGTAACGGCCGATAAGGAAGATGCCGTAGTCCGTCCCGGCGGCGATCGCCAGCATTGTCAAGATGTTCGCGGCGAACGTGGTGAGCCCAAAGGCGTTGTTGTAACCAAGAACCGCGACGATTCCGCGTGCGCAGGCCAGCGCGACGAAGGTCATGAACAGCTGGATCAGCGTGGTGACGATCGAGCGGTAGACCAGCAGCAGCATGATCGCGATCGCGCCCAGCGTGAACAGCGTGATTTTTGCCAGGCTGTCGTTGCCGATGACGTGCATGTCGTCCGACAGCGCCGCCGAGCCGGTGACGTGAGCCATGACCCCGGGCGGCGCGGGCTCGTCGTCGACGACCTTGCGGACGGCCTCGACGGATTTGTTGGCCTGCGTGGTGCCCTGGTTACCGGCGATATTGACCTGGACATAGGAAGCCTTGGCATCGGCGCTCTGAGCGCCCGCCGCGGTGAACCGGTCACCCCAGAAGTCCTGGATGTGCTGGACGTGCTCGGTGTCCTTGCGGAGTTTGCGCACGATGTCGTCGTAGTAGCGGTGCGCGGCGTCGCCGAGCGGCTGCTGACTTTCCACCACCACCATGACGGTGCTGTTGGAACTGAACTCGTGGAAGTTGTGCCCCATCCGCATCATCGCCTGATTCGACGGCGCTTCCAGGGGCGCCATTGGCGCGGAATGGTTTTCGCCGACGATTTCCAGGCTGGGAACGGCGACGTTGACCACGACAGTCAGAGCGACCCAGGCCAGGATGATCGGGATCGCGAAAATGCGGATGAAGTGCGGGATGAACGGCCGGTG
Organism: Mycobacterium sp.; assembly: GCA_036519055.1. GTDB lineage: Bacteria > Actinomycetota > Actinomycetes > Mycobacteriales > Mycobacteriaceae > Mycobacterium. The sequence goes on along the minus strand of DATDLZ010000101.1, from coordinate 30,159 downwards.
CGGCTTGGTTTCGGTTGGCGTCGTGTCGGGCGCTGCTACGCGCCGCTCCTCACCATTGCTGCGCGCTGCATCGTCGTCGGCCCGGCTCATGCGGACTTCACCAGGCAGAACGTTTGGGCGTTGTGGCCGTCCGAGCTGCGGTGCTCGCGTAGCTCTCCGTCAACGGTTATGCGGCAGCCTATGTAGCTGGCATCGGTCTGCGCCATGATGTTGGCGCTCACTGCGGGCAGAGTGGTGGAAATGGTGTACGACCATGGCAGCGGCGCGTTGTTGATTTGGTGGGTGTTGGCGTCGGCGTCCCAGTAGTTGATGTTGGCGACGCTGCCGGGCGGCCCGTCGATCTCGTACTTCACCACTTTGGGGTTGAACTGGACGATCTTGATTCCGGCTCCCGAATTCGCGTTGAGGTCCTGCGAGGCGAACACCTTGTGCAGGCGCGTCACGGCCAGGGTGGAAACCGACAGCACGACCACCAGCAGCAGAGGGATCCAGGCACGTTTGAGCAGACCGCTCGACATCGCCCTCACTCGGTCTCCTCCCGCCGCCGCAGCTTTGCCGAAAGAGCTGGTCTTTGTCGGTCATCGTCGCCGATGCCGCTTAGAACCTTTGCTCGGCTAAGAATGTTAGACGATAGGGCACGCCTGCGTTCTGTTAGGTGCCTACGACGTACCGCTCCTCGCACGGCTACTGCGCGGCGCGGCCGGTGACGGGAGGGAGGTCGGCCAGCGTGACGATTCCCGGCTTGGCGGCCACGACTGCGGGCACCGCATTGGTCACCGGCATCGCGGTGTAGATCATGCCCAGGCCCATGAATCCCGGCTCGGTCCAGCCCTTGGGCGGCAGGCAGTGGACGACCGTCCGCATGTTCGGAACGCCGAAAACCTGAATGACATGACCGTGCTCGAGCGGCTTGGGCGGCATCACGTGATCGCCCATCGTCCAGTTGAATCCGACGCTGACAACGTTGCGGTCGCCGACCCAGCCACGGTGGTAGCCGAACACGCTGCCGACCGTGCCGGCCGGGATCTTCATGAAGCCCAGGTCGGAATCGCCGGTGGCCGCGGTGAAGGTGACATCGAAGGTCAGCTTGTCCAGCTTCGCGCCGATCGCGTCGGCCATCATCGCGGCGGATTCGGCAAAGACCTCACTTTCGCGTCGCACATTCTCGGCCAGCCCGGGCGTGTCGGGGTCTTGCGAGAAACCCATGGCCGTCTGGGTTTCCGCCGATTCGTAGGTAGAGCAGTCCACTGATTCGGTGATGCGGATCTCGTCGACGCGTTCACAAGACCCGCTGAGCGCCATACCGACGAGATTCGTCATCCCGGGGTGTGCGCCGCTGCCGAAAATCGTCGACTGGCCTTGCTCGCATGCGTCGAGGATTCGTTGCAAATCCTGGGGTGTCTGCTTGCCACCAGTGATCCAGGCCGCGCTGGTGCACACGTTGACGCCTGATTCGAGCAGCCGAACCAATTCGTCGATGCTAGGCCACAGCGGGTTGTAGCAGCAGACGTCCGGGCGAAGCGCCAGCAGCGCATCGATGTCGTTGGTGGCCTTGACCCCGGTTGGTTCCTGCCACCCGGAGAGCTCGGCGGCGTCCACCCCGACCTTGTCCTGCCCGTGCGCGTACACACCGACCAGTTCCATATCCGGTCTGCCGATGATGGCGTGCAGCGACCGCCGCCCGATATTGCCGGTGGTCCACTGGATTACACGAAGCGGATGGTCTGCTTTGGTCGCGCTCATCTGGGGCTCCTTTGCCGGTGTGATTGGTGTCATTATCTTCGACCGGTTGACGGCGACCCGTTCCGGGCATAATTCCCCGGGCTGTCACCGCAGCAGCGGTGCGGCGATAGCGGTCCCGGCGCCCGGCCCGCGAAGGTCAAAGTCCCCAGACGCCGGCCGCGAGGAGCGCGCAGCCGATCGCGACCAGCAGGATGGCGACATCACGGCGACGGCGCGACCGAATCCAGTCGTGCAGCGCTGCCACCGACTTGGCGGTTGCCTTGGGCGCCAATAGACAAGCCAGCAGCGGAATCTCGACCAGCGCGAAGGCCACCACGTTGAACATCACCAGCACGGCGACCTGGGTCAGGGCTGCAGCCCCCGAAGCGAGGATGACCGCCAGCGCGGCCAGGTAGTCGACCGACGGCAGCGCGATGCTGAGACCGGCGATCCCCGCGACCGGTAGCGAATCGCCCTTCAACATCTCCCAGGCTGGCGTCGCCAACTTCGCAGGCCGCGGTCCCAAGCGGCCGGGCACGTCGACGGCCACGACGGCAGCGATGAAGAGAACGAGCAGTCCGATCAGGATCTGAACCCGGGGCACTGTGACGAAGTTGCTCCCGAGCACTATGCGTCGAAACACAAACAGGACAACCAGACCCACCGTCGTCCCCATGGAGAAACCACCACACAGAAATGCGAATAGCTGCAAGGCGGGTCTGCGCCTGTTCAGCATGAGCACAGTCATACCGATTCGGAATGGTTCGACACTGACAGCAAGCGCCATTATCAGGACAGTTGCCAGCATGAGGTGATTCTTGTTGCCCGACCCTTGGTGGGGCTAGGCGTCCAACCGAGTGAATTGGTCTTGACGGTACTGCTCGACGCAAGCGGCGCGCCGGATCTTGCCGCTTGTCGTGGTGGGTATCGATCCGGCCGGGACCAGAACGACGTCGCCGACATTCAAGCCGTGCGAGTTGGAGATTGCCGAGGTGACGTCGCTTTTGACCCCGCTCAACCGCTGCAAGACATCCTCGCTGGGCTCGCCCCGCTTCTTCTTCTTCATCTCGATGACGGTGACCAGCTGCTCGGTGCTGTCCACCGGGACCGATATCGCCGCGACCCGACCCTGGGTGATCTCTTGGATAGTCGCCTCGATGTCCTCGGGATAATGATTACGCCCACGAATGATCAGCAGGTCCTTGATGCGGCCGACGATGAACAGCTCACCCTCGTAGATGAAACCCAGGTCGCCGGTGCGTAGCCACGGGCTCTCGGGGGTGCCAGGCGAAGCGTCGGCGAGCGTAGCCGCGAAGCAGCCCTGCTCCTCCGGCGGCTTGCGCCAATATCCCTCGGCAACGTTCTCGCCGTGTACCCAAATCTCGCCGACCACGTCAGACGGACACTCGCGAAGTGTCTCGCTGTCGACGATCCGCAGCTTAGGTGATCGCGGCACCTTGTACTTGACCAGCGGGGTGCCGTCGCCGGCCGCACACCGCTCAACGCGGCCTGCGCCGAGCTCGCCGACGTCGAAGTGCACCGCCGGCGCCGTCTCACTCCAAGTGCCCGCCGTCACGAAGACGGTTGCCTCCGCCAAGCCGTAGGACGGACGCACCATGTGGTCCTGGAAATTGAAGTGGGCAAACCGATCGACGAAGCGTTGCAGTGTGGCCGGCTCGACGCGTTCGGCGCCGCTGATGATCCCCAACACTTCGCCGAGGTCGAGCCCGGCAAGATCGCTGTCGGCGGTTTTGCGGGCGGCCAGGTCGAAGGCGAAGTTCGGCGCCGACGACCACGCGTGGGGATTCTCCGCCAGTGCCCGCACCCACCGTGCCGGCCTCTCCAGGAACCCGACCGGGCTCGTCAGCTGCGCGTGGTTGCCGCCAAGGATCGGCGCACAGACGCACAGCACCATACCCCTGTCGTGGTAGAAGGGCAGCCACGACACAATCGTGGTATCTGTCGGGACTTTGGAGTTCGCAAAAAAGCTGGCCATCAGCTGCTCGAAATTCACGGTCAGATTGCGGTGCGACATCATCACCCCGGTGGGCAGTCGCGTCGAACCCGAGCTGTATTGCAAATACGCGATACTCGGTAGATCGGCTGTTTGAAGGCTTGGACCGCCGTCGGCATCCAGATTCTGCGAATCGATCGCGACGATTTTTGGCGCGGTGTCCATGCGCGATTGATCTACGTAATCGCCGACATCGTCGGCCGCAAAAGAGGTCGTGAGAACAACCGCAGGCGAGGTGTCGGCAAAGACCGCGCCCACCCGCTCGTAACTCGAGCCGCGGTGGGGTAGCGGTAGTGGAACCGCGATTAACCCGGCCTGCATGGATCCCAGGAAAGCCAGGATGTACTCGAGGCCCTGCGGGGCCAGAATTACTGCGCGATCTCCGACCGACCCGTGCGCGCGGATCTCGCGCGCCACATTCATCGTTCGGCGCGATAACTGCGACCACGTCATAGTCTCGGGAACGCCCGCGTAGTCCTTCTCGTAATTGGTGAAGGTAAACGCGACGTCATCAGGCCGCAAGCTGGCGCGGCCGTGCAGCATCGAGAGAATCGTGGACTGGGGCATAGATGTCAGATTACGTCCGTACTGAGCAGTTGAGTGGTAGGCGCTGGGGTCACGCGCCGGCTTCGTTTGCGCCATGCGCCAACACGGACATGGCACCCGCGATGATCTGCGAGAACGGATCTGCGCCGCCGCCGAATGTCGCCTGGTTGGCCGGCGCAGTGACCTCGGCTGGGTCGAAGCCGTTCACCGGGTCCACCTGGAGCGGAGCGGTCGAGGGGTCGTCGTTCCGCGAGTAGCCTGCGTTCACTCGGGGGATCAGGATGGCGTCGAGCTTGTTCAGCGTGTCTTCCGGTATCCCGATGTATTTCAGCGGCATGACAAGAGGAATGTGCTTTTGCGGGACCATGATCGTGGTGTCTTTGGCGCCCCGGGAGTTGATCGTCGTCCTGATGTTCTGCGGCGGCACCATGCTCTTGTTCGTGAAGGCCACCGCGGTGTGTCCGGTGGCCAGGCCCATCAGCGTGTTGGCGAGAGCGAACATGTTGTCCGGCCGATCCGGGAAGTCCGCGATCGAGTCGTATGCGGCCACGAACCTGTCGGTGTCGTACTGGCTTTCGTACGGAGGCGGCATGGTGTAGTCGAGCGCGGGAACCACGCTGCCCACCGGGAATGTGGCGGACAGGAAACTCTGACCGAAGGCATGGTGCCCGATCGGGTCGCCGAACGTGGCGAAGTTCAGCGTGTTAGCCGGGGGAGCGTTGGGGTCGGTCGCCAGCCGGGCTTGCGCGCCGTCGACCACGAACCCGCCCTCGGACAGGCCGATTGCCGTACCGGGCCGACCCGTGTTGCGGATCGCCGCAACGAGATTGTCCACTCCCACGTCGACCGAATAACCCACGCTGGGGCCGTCCAGGCCGATGCCCGGAAAGTCGTGGTCGAAATTGTCGATTTCAGGCTTGAGACCCGGGAAGAGGGTCGCCAGCACGTGCCCCTGAACCTGGCCGGCCGGGTAGCGAACGATTTGGCGCCGCTGGCCGGGGAACCAGTCCGCGCCCTCCATCTTGATGTATTGGTCGTAGGGCACGCCCAGGACGTGAGCGCCGCCGAGGGCGTAGGCGGTCTGGTCACCCGGCGCCCCCGGAGTTGGCGGCCCGCTAATGGGCGTGTCGTCGGCGGTAGCGGCGCCGATGCCGAAACACCCTGTGGCGCTGATGCTTACCAGCGCACTAACTCCTGCGAGTAGTTTCTTCATCGCGACCCCCGACCACTCATCTTTGTCTCGTAGTCTCACACAGATCATGCTGGTACGCGAACCTTCGCCGCCCGCGATGGCCACCAGTTCGCCCGCCCGATCAGCGCCGCCAAAGCGGGAACCGTGATGGTGCGAACCAGGAAGGTGTCCAGCAGAATTCCGATGCCGATGATGACACCACCCTGGACCACAGTACCGATGCTGGAGAACAACAAACCAGCCATCGAGGCGGCGAAGATCACACCCGCGGCGGTGATCACACCGCCCGTCGAACTCAGCGTGCGGATGATGCCGTAGCGCATGCTGCGCGGCGACTCGTCACGCATTCGCGAGACGAGCAGCATGTTGTAATCGGCTCCCACCGCGACCAATACCACGAATGCCAGCGGCGGCACGCTCCAGTGCAGATGCTGGCCGAGGATGAATTGGAAGAACAGCACGCCGATGCCGACCGCTGACAGATACGAAATCACCACGGAAGCAACGAGATACAACGGCGCGACGATCGCGCGCAGCAGCGCCATCAAGGTGAGCAGCACCACAAGGAGGGTGACCGCGATGATGAATCGGATGTCGTGGTTGTAGTAATCGCGGGTGTCCTTGAGGCCAACGGTGAACCCCGCCATCGATATCTTGGCGTCCGACAGCGCGGTATTCGGTTGAGCTCCCTTGGCGGTCGCAAGGATCGAGTTGACCTGATCCATCGCTTCGGTGCTGAACGGATTGAGCTTGGTCTGTACTAAGTACCGCACCGAATGGCCGTCCGGCGACATGAAGACGTTGGCGGCCTTCTTGAATTCCTCCAAGTGCAGCAACTGTGACGGGATGTTGAACCCGGCCATGGCGGGTTGGGCCGCGTCGTGCTTCAGCGACAACAGGAACGTCGCTGACTCGCTGAGCCCCGCGCCCATCTGTTTGACCTGGTCAACGAGCTGAGCCACCGCATCAGCCACCTCCCGGCTTCCACCGGCGAATTGGTCCGCGCCACTTTGCAGGGTGCTGAGGTTGGTCTTGACGCTGCCGGGCTGATCCATCCCCATGGATTGCAGCACACCGGTGAGCCTGGTGAATGACGCCCGAATACGGTCTGCCGATGCCTTCAATGCCTGTTTGTCCGGGTATTGCTGCAGCTGGTGGGCCAGGTCGTTGATCGCATCGACGTCTTCTTTATCTCGCGAACTCAGCAGCTGCTCGAACGTGTCGCGGGTGTTGCTGCAGGACTCATCGAGATCGCAAACAGGATTAGCGCGCAGGGCCATCACCACCGGACCTATCCAGGCGAAAAAGTCCTTGGCGCCGCCGTAAGTAAAGCCCATGGCATTGGTGAGCGAGTTGACGTGGTCGATGAGCTGGGCGGTGATGTCGACTTGTTTCACCAGGGCGTCGCCGCTGTACTGGTCCTTCGTCGAGGACATGGAATTCTCCAGGTCCTGCACACTGGCTGCGAGCCGGCCGACCTGGCCGCGCACCTCGTCAAGGTTGCTGGCCAGCGTGCCCGCCCCTTCCGACAGCCGGTTGAGTTCGCTGGTGTGGTCGTTGATCAGCTCCGAACCGCCCTGCAGGAAGGTGCCGATGGCGCCCGCCTGATAGGTAGCCCTGAATTGTTCCGGCACGTTCCCGGTCGGCCGGGTGATACCACTGATCGCGGCGAGGTTCGGCAATTGGCTGACTCGGTCCGCCATTTGCTCCAAATCGGCCAGGGCCTGCGGCGTGCGCAGGTCGCGGGGCGACTGGATGAGGATGTATTCCGGAATCGATTGATTCACCGGGAAATGTCGATCCAGCACGTTATATCCGACGGAACTCGGAGCGGAAGCCCCCAATGCCTTCCGGTCGTCGTAGTTGTAACGGACAAAGGCAGAGCAGCTGGCCAGGATGGCCAGCACCAGCAGGCTGGCGACCAGATGAGTCTTGGGCCGGCGCACGATGCGGATACCTGAACGTCGCCATAACCGGGCGGTCAGTTCGCGGCGCGGCTTGACCCAGCCGCGGGGGCCCGCGAGCGAAAGGATGGCCGGCAGCAACGTCACCGCGGCCAGGAACGCCACGCCGATCCCGATCGCCGCAGCCACCCCGACCGTCTTGAAGATGCCCATGCGGGCGAAGCTGATCAGCAGGAACGTGATTCCCACCGTGGTGGCGGATGCGGCGATCACTTTTCCGATCGAGATCAATGCCCGCTTGACCGCCTGATCGGACGCCTCACCTAAGCGTAGGTAGTCGTGATATCGGCTGATGAGGAAGACCGCGTAGTCAGTTCCGGCGCCGGCCATGATCGCGCTCAGAAAGACGATGGACTGATTCGAGACACCGGTGCCGGTCAGCGAGGAGTAAGCGGCCACCATCGACTGCGCGATCATCAGGGACAACCCGATCGAGATCAGCGGCAGCAGCATGGTGACCACGCTGCGGTACACCACCAACAGAACGAGCAGCACCAGCACGCCGATCGCCAGCTCGATCGGAAGCCGATCCTTCTCGCCCGCGACGGTCAGGTCCGCGACCGTCGCCGCAGGCCCGGTGATGTTGGCCCGCAGCGAGGTCCCGGCGACGGCATGGTTGACGACGTCACTGATCTGGTTAAAAGCGGTGTAGGACCGTGGCGTTCCCAATTCGCCCGCCACCCCCACCGGCAGCACCCAGGCCTTGTTGTCCTTGCTGGTCACGATCTCACGCAGCGGTGGCGTGGTGATGAAATCCTGCAGCATCACGACATTGCGGGTGTCGTGACGCAGCGCGTCCACCAGCTTGCCGTACACCGCTTCGTCGTCGCGGCCAAGACCTCTGTCGTCGGTCAGGACGACCAGCAGCAGGTCTTCGGAGCCCGATTCGTGAAACGCCTCGGTCATCTTCCGAGCGGTGACGCTCGACGGCGCATCGTTAGGCAGGATGGCGAGTGGATGCTTCTGGGCCATCTCGTTCAGCGACGGGAACGTCAGCGGTAGCGCGACCGCAACCGCTACCCAGAGCCCTATCACTACCCAAGGCCACCGCACCACGAAAGCGGCTAGTCGCTGCATATCGCCCTCACCGCCCGAAAATCACGCACTTCAACAAGCTCTAGTCATTCGATTGCCCCACGCTATGCGACGCGTCCCCAATGCCCGCTGTCGGCGACCCGCACGCACACGGACTTCATTGCCTCCATGTAGCGAGTGACTGAGTTGTGGGCGACCGGGCTGTCGGGATGCATGATCGCCATCACCGTGCCCTCGCCGTATCGAAACACATAAATGGTCATCTGATAGGAGTAACGGCCGTCGGAGTAGATTCCCATGTTGTTCGCGAGACCCAGATCGGCTGCGGCCAGCACGGCGTTGAGCGGAGCAGCGCCGCCATGCAGAAAGTTCCACACCGGGAAGTTCGGTCGCGGCCAGTTCAACCATGGCGCCAATTCCAATACGCGGTAGTACGGCACCTTCGCCATGTCCAGGCCCGAATCGAAAGAAGCCTGCGCAGCCCATGCGGCATCGCCGAAGGAGGCCGCAGCTATCGGTACGGTGATCGGGATCAACCCGGTGAACCAACCCTGCGTCATGAAGTTGTCTTGGCCTGTGCGGGAGTCCCGTGGGGTGAGCCCGTAATACGTGAGGGCACCGGTAAATTCATGCTCCACCAGCGCGAAACAGGCGAACAACCCGCCGACGAAGCGCGCGCCCGCCGCCGTGCAGCTTGTTTCGAAGCGCTCGGTTTGTGCGGTGTCCATCAGCAGTTCGGAGGTCATCGCGCTGCCGCTGGACTCGAGTGGGTTACCAAGTGGAAGCGGGAATTCCGGGAAACCACCGCCGTTGCTCTCCGCGAAGTCAATCCAGGCCTGTACCCCGGGCGAATTCACAGTCAACGTCGACGTGTGTTCGCGCTCTCGGACGCAGAATTCGTCAAAGCTGCCCGCGTCGGGAAGCGTCAGGGTATCGCCCCCGCTGCTGAGCGACGCATACATTCCGTTGGCTTCCAGCATCGTGGTGCCAATCAGCGACGCATCCCCGTGGACGTGATCCATGGCGGTGAAGAAGGTGAACCCGTCCTCGCGCTGGATGACCCCAAAGGTGAAGCAACCCCATTCCAGTGGATTGGGTATGGCCACGGTAAGAGCGCGTATCTCGTCAACACTCAGGTTTCCGTGGTCGATCGGCTCGAACTCGATATCGGCCGGATCGGCGATCGTGTGTCTGATGAACTCTCCACTATCAGCGTGCTCGAACCAGCTGCGAAAGGTGTCATGCCGCTGCAGATACCTGTTGAGGCCAAGGTTCATGGCGGAAATATCGCACCGGCCGGCGATGTCGCAGGAAGCGATGATTTGTCGCGAAAAATCCAGCCCCGCTGCTGTACGTTCGTAGTAGTTACGAAGATGTTGGCCCTGCATGTAGCTGACCGGAACAGAGCTGACCGGCGCTTGCCGGACTTTTTCGGCCGACACTGTCGTCGGGCGCCAGGAGATGACTGAGCCGGGAGCCAGCGTCCAGTCATCGACCGAGCCGATGGTGATCTTCCCGATGCGCAAAACTTCGTCCCCCTCGCTTAAAACGGCTCCGGTCACGCCACGCTGGCAGCCCGATCAAGATAACGTGCTTAGCTATGAGTGTCGCGCCACTGGTGGTCCCAAGCATGACGTGGTATGGCGGCGGCCCTGTGTGCGACGCCTCCAGCGCACTTGCATTACTTGCTCGCGACGATGATCCTAGTGCCCAACCGGGCCGCTCGCGGTAACCGAATCTTCCCCTTCCCCAAGCCGAGAGGACGCCTCTATGGGATCCGTCGAAGGTCAGAACAACCGACCACCGAGCTTTGCGATCATCGGCTACGCGGCCCGCTTTCCGGGTGCCGCCGATGCGGACGAGTTCTGGGATGTGCTGTCGCAAGGCCGGGACGCGATATCAGAGGTGCCCGCGGACCGATGGGATGTCGACGAGTTCTTCGACCCGGACCTTGATGCACCCGGCAAGGTGGCCACCCGCCGGGCCGGTTTCGTTGATGACGTGTCGGGCTTCGACGCGCCGTTCTTCGGCCTGTCGGTGCGCGAGGCCAGGCTGCTGGACCCGCAGCACCGGCTGCTGCTGGAGACCTCGTGGCGGGCGGTCGAGCACTCCGGGATCGCGCCAACGTCCTTGGCGGGCAGCAACACCGGTGTGTTCGTCGGGTTGGCCACCCACGATTACCTGGGAATGGCCTCTGGCGAGCTGACTTTCCCCGAAATTGAGGCCTATATGGCAGTCGGGACGTCATCGTCGGCCGCAGCAGGCCGCATCAGCTTCCGGCTGGGGCTGCAGGGCCCGGCGGTCGCGGTCGACACGGCGTGCAGCTCGTCGCTGGTGGCGATCCACCAGGCATGCCAAGCACTGCAACTGGGGGAGTGTGACCTGGCGCTGGCCGGCGGGGTGAACGCCCTGCTCAGCCCCGCGACCATGATTACCTTCTCGCACGCACACATGCTCGCCCCGGATGGCAGGTGCAAGACGTTCGACGCCGCCGCTGACGGCTACGTGCGCGGTGAGGGCTGCGGAATCGTGGTGGTGAAGCGCCTGGAAGACGCCATCCGCGACGGCGATCGGATTCGGGCTGTCATTCGGGGCAGCGCGATCAACCAGGACGGCGCATCGGGTGGTTTGACGGTGCCCAACGGCATTGCGCAGCAACGGGTTATCACCGACGCGCTGAAGCGGGCCGGCGTCTCAGCGGCGGACGTCGACTACCTGGAGGCCCACGGCACCGGAACATCACTGGGCGATCCGATTGAAATGCAGGCGGCCGGGGAGGTGTATGGCACCGGGCGTGACGCGGACCGGCCGCTGCTGGTCGGTTCCGCGAAGACCAACATCGGGCACCTGGAAGCGGCCGCGGGCATTGCGGGCGTGATCAAGGTCATCTTGGCCCTCGAAAACGGACTTCTACCGCAGCACCTGCACTTTCGCGATCCGTCGCCGCACATTCCGTGGGATCGGCTTCCGGTTCAGGTGTTGCGGGAGGCCGCCGCGTGGGCGCGCAACCGCCGGCCCCGCATTGCGGGAATCAGCTCGTTCGGATTCGCCGGCACCAACGCACACGTCATTCTGGAAGAAGCGCCCATTGCCGCGGGTGACGCGCCTGCAGTCCCCCCCGTGGCCGACGACCGATTCGGTCTGCTGCCGATCTCGGCGCGCACGCCCGAGGCGCTGGTCCAACTGGCTGATCAGTACCGCAACTGGTTGAGCGCGCACCCCGAAGCCACGTTGGCGGACTTGTGTCTGACCGCTGGAGTGGGTCGCGCTCACTTCGAGCACCGGGCCGCCTTGGTGGTCAATTCCACGGCATCCGCCGCTGAGTTGCTCGGCGCGCTCGCGGACGACCGCCCGGCACCTGGCATGGTGCGCGGATGGGCCGATGACACACCGAAGACGGCGTGGTTGTTCACCGGGCAGGGCAGTCAGTACGTCGGCATGGCTCGCGAATTGTTCGACACCGAGCCGGTTTTCGCCGAGACGTTGAAGCGGTGCGCAAAAGCTGCCGCCGATGTGCTCGAAAAGCCACTGCTCGACGTTATTTTCGATATCGACAGCCCCGACAGCGAAGAGACGCTGCGGCAGACCTCCTATGCTCAGCCGGCGTTGTTCGCGGTCGAGATGGGTCTGGCCCGGCTGTGGCAATCGTGGGGATTCGAACCCGATGTCGTGCTGGGGCACAGCGTCGGCCAGTACTCGGCAGCATGCGTCGCCGGCGTCTTCAGCGTCGAAGACGGAATGCGGTTGATGGCCGAGCGCGGCCGCCTGTTCGGCAGTTTGCCGGCGGGCGGTCGGATGGTTGCGGTCTCCACCGCCGCCGAGCGGGTCGAGAAGTTGACTGACGAATTCCCAAGCCTCTCGGTTGCCGCGTACAACGGTGCCAACACCGTATTGTCCGGTCCCGCAGATGATCTGGAACAAGCGGTCTCTCGCTTGTCGGCAGATGGCGTCAAGTGCGACTGGCTGGAGACCAGCCATGCGTTCCACTCGGCGCTGCTGGATCCGATCCTCGATGAGTTCGAGTCGTTTGCAGACCAGTTCAAATACGCTTCGCCGCAACGGATCCTGGTGTGCAACCGCACCGGCGCCACGCTGGGCAGAAGTGTGAAACTGGATGGCAACTACTGGCGCCGCCACGCACGCCAGCCGGTCGAGTTTGCCAAGAGCGTGCAGACCCTTTCCGATCTGAATTGCAAGGTGCTGCTCGAAATCGGCCCGCAGCCGGTGCTGACCGCAGTGGCTCTGCGGGCATGGCCCGACCCCGCCACCACACCGCGGGCGATCGCGTCGTTGCGTAAGAACACCGCCGACCACCGGCAGATCACCGGGGCGCTGGCCGACGCGTACGTCCTGGGCCACCTGCCCAACTTCGAGGCGGTTCAGCACGGGCCGGCACGAAAGCTCGACTTGCCGACCTATCCGTTCCAGCATCGTCAGTACTGGTACCGCGACAATTGGGTGGCGCCGAAATACAATGCCCGTCTCCAGTCGACGAGCGAAACCGTCCGGCTCCTCGAGGAGGGGCGGATCGACGAGCTCGTCGCGCTCCTTGGCAATGCGGGCGACGAGCAGCAGACGGTGGACGTGCTGACAAGGCTTGCCGCACAGCACAACCAACACCGCAAGACGGATTCGATTGCGGACGCGCGCTACGAGATTCGCTGGGACAAAACCTCTGCTGCGGGCTCAAGTGCGCAAGCCGCCGAGGCGTCAACCTGGCTCCTGATCGGTGATGATGCCGACGTTGCTCAGCCGCTGGTCGACGCGCTGACCGCGCTCGGGCACCAGCACCGCCTCCTCGGGTTGCCCTCGTCCGATGTGGACGAGGAGCAGCTCGTGGCCGCGTTGCGTGCCGCCGCGGAAGCCGAACCGACGCTGCGGATCGTGCATGTCGCGGCGCTCGACTCCGACACCGCGCCGACGATGCAGTCGCTGTTGCACATGCAGCACCGCGTCATGGGCGGAACCCGGCGACTCTTCCGCGCTGCGGCGGCCGCTGAACTCCGCAGCCCGATCTGGATGGTGACCCGCGGCGCGCAACGTGTGGTCGACGGTGACGCCGTCTCACCCAACCAGAGTTGCCTGTGGGGATTCGGTCGTGCTGCGTCGCTGGAATACCCGCTGATGTGGGGCGGCCTGGCAGATCTGACCGAGGGCGGCAGTGATGAATGGTCGCAGTTCGCCAACCTGGTGGCGGCGCAGCGTGGCGAAGACCAGGTTGCGATGCGTGACGGTGCGGTCTATGTACCCCGGCTCGTTCGGCGGACCGGAACGCCGGGCGCGACGCCGGTCGCAATGCGCTCCGATGCAACGTATTTGGTGACAGGCGGCCTGGGCTCGATCGGATTGGAGGTCGCCGCGTATCTGGCCGCGAACGGTGCCCGGCAGCTGGTGTTGACCAGTCGGCGCGCACCGAGCGAGGCCGCGAAGCGGCGCATCGACGCGATTCGCGAACAGCACGGCTGCGAAACGCGAGTTGTGGCTGCCGATGTCGCCGATGCGCACGACGTGGCGAAGCTGCTGGCCATCGTGCAGGCCGAATTACCGCCTCTTGCCGGCATTGTGCACGCCGCGGGCGAGATCGGTACCACTCCGCTGCACTCCCTGGACGACGCCGAGGTGGATCGGGTGTTCGCCGGAAAGGTCTGGGGTGCTTGGCATTTGAGCGAAGCAGTAGCCGACCTGAAGCTTGACTTCTTCATCAGCACCTCCTCGATCGCCTCGGTGTGGGGCGGGTTCGGCCAGACCGCCTATGGCGCGGCGAATGCCTTCCTCGACGGGCTGTCCTGGCGGCTGCGTGAGCAGGGTGTCCCGGCGATCAGCGTGAACTTCGGTCCGTGGTCGGCAGGTATGGCCGATGCAGAGGCGCGAAAGAAGTTGGAGGAGCGTGGAATCCGGACGCTGTCACCTGCCGATGCGCTGGCTGGCCTGACCGATCTGCTGGCGTCTTCGGCCAAGGGCGCAGTGCAAGGTGTGGTGGCCCGGATCGATTGGGCCAAATTCCTGCCGCTCTACCAGCAGACCGGCCGGCGGCCATTCATGGCGGAACTGGCGAGCGAGGTGCCCGACGCCGCGCCGACGCTGGCGCCTTCGGGCAAGACCCAGCTGGTCGAGCAACTCACCAACGCCCCGGTGCAACAGCGCAGAAAGCTTCTGGCGAACTACCTGCGTGACGCGGTGGCCGAGGTGACGCGAGTCGACCCCGCGGAGATCCGCGAGGACGCCGGCTTCTTCGACCTCGGGATGGATTCGCTGATGGCCGTCGAGTTGCGACGCCGCATCGAACAGGGCGTCGGAAAGCAAGTCCCGGCAACGCTGGCGATGGACTACCCACGCCTGTCGGACGTGGTGGACTACCTGTTGAGCGACGTGCTCGGGCTCAGCGAGTCTGCGAAGTCGGGCTCTCAATTGGCCACGGCGGTGACGACGCGCACGGACGAGCCGATCGCGATCGTCTCGGTGTCGTGCAACTTCCCCGGCGCCCCCAATCCCGAAGCGTTCTGGGAGCTGCTGTCAGGTGGTGTCAATGCCATCAGTGAGGTCCCCGAGGACCGATTCGACATCGACGAGTTCTACGACCCGGATCCAGACGCACCGGGCAAGATGTACAGCCGCTACGGCGGTTACATCGACGGGATCGACGGGTTCGACCCGGAGTTCTTCGGTGTCTCTCCGCGTGAGGCTATCTGGATCGAGCCGCAGCAGCGGCTGGTGCTCGAAAACGCTTGGGAAGCCCTGGAACGCGCCGGGTATTCCCCGGCTTCGTTGCGCGGCAGCCGAACCGGCGTCTTCGTGGGTGTGGGCGCCAACGAGTATTCACATCTGTTCTCCGCCACCTCGGTCGAGAAGATCGAGCCGCAGTTCATCACCGGCAACGCGATCAACGCCATTTCCGGCCGGGTCTCCTTCGCCTTCGGACTCGAGGGCCCGGCGGTCGCGGTCGACACCGCCTGCAGCTCGTCGTTGGTGGCCGTCCATCAGGCTTGCCAGGCATTGCATTCGGGCGACTGCGATTTGGCGTTGGCAGGTGGAGTGAACGTCCTGCTGAGCCCGCTGACCATCATCGCCGCGTCGCGCGCCAGAATGCTGTCGCCGAACGGACGATGCGCAACCTTTGATGCCGCCGCCGACGGTTATGTGCGCAGTGAAGGCTGCGGAATGCTGGTGCTCAAGAGACTGAGCGACGCGGTCCGCGACGGCGACCGGGTTGCCGCTGTCATCCCGAGCAGCGCGGTCAACCAGGATGGTGCATCCAGTGGTCTGACCGTGCCCAATGGCGGTGCACAGCAACGTCTTATCGCCATGGCACTGGCTCGCGCCGGCATCAACGGCGGTGACGTCGACTATCTCGAGGCACACGGAACAGGAACCCCGCTGGGTGACCCGATCGAGGTGCAGGCAGCCGGGGCCGCCTTTGCCGGCGCTCGTGACGCTGACCGGCCGTTGCTGATGGGATCGGTGAAGACCAACATCGGCCACCTCGAATCGGCGTCGGGCGCCGCCGGTCTGATCAAGGTTGTGCTGTCGCTGCAGCATGGAGTCCTGCCGCAGAGCCTGCACTTCGACAAGCCGTCGCCGCACATCCCGTGGGACTCGCTGCCGGTTCGGGTCGTCAGCGAGGCGACGCCGTGGGAGCGCAGCCAGAGGACGCGCCGCGCCGGAGTCAGTTCGTTTGGATTCACCGGGACCAACGCACACGTGCTACTCGAGGAGGCACCGGCGCAGCCGGTCGTCGTCGAACCCGATTCGGCTGACGACGTCGCAGAGGCGCCGAAGTCGGAGAGCCCCGAAGAGTCGGTTGACGTGCTGGCGCTCTCGGCGCGTTCGTCGGACGCTCTGGTGGAGTTGGCGCAGCGCTACGGCTCCTGGCTGGACTCCCATCCGGAGGCCGACATCGGCGGAGTGTGCCTGACAGCGGGCGTGGGACGCTCGCACTTCGAACATCGGGCCGCGCTGGTTGTGGATTCGGTGCAGAGCGCTCGCGAGGGCCTCGCTGAGTTGGCCGAGAACCGGCTGCGACCCGGCGTGGTCCGCGGTGAGTGCGCTGACCGGCCGACCACGGCGTGGTTGTTCACCGGTCAGGGCAGTCAGCATCCGGGGATGGCGCGCGAATTGTTTCACGCCGAGCCGGTTTTCGCCGAGACCGTGAAACGTTGCGCGGACGCGGTTGCCGACATACTGCCGCGCCCGTTGCTGGAGGTGATGTTCGCGACCGACCGGGAGACCGGTGGCGAAGCCGGAGAAACGTTGCGGCACACCTCGTTTGCTCAGCCGGCGCTGTTCGCTGTCGAGATGGGTCTGGCCCGGTTGTGGCAGTCGTGGGGCATCGAGCCCGACGTGGTGCTGGGGCACAGTGTGGGTCAGTACGCGGCGGCATGCGTGGCCGGAGTGTTGAGCCTCGAGGACGGGGTACGGCTGATGGCCGAGCGTGGCCGGCTGTTCGGCAGCCTGCCCGAAGGTGGCCGCATGGTCGCGGTATTCGCCGACCCCAAGCGCGTCGAGGAAGTCGCCAACGAATTCTCGCGGGTGGCGGTCGGTGCTTACAACGGCCCCAACACGGTGCTGTCGGGTCCGGGCGAGGACCTGGAACCGATCGTCGCGAAATTCAGTGAGGACGGGGTCCGTTGCACGTGGCTGGAAACCAGCCACGCCTTCCACTCGGTATTGCTGGAGCCGGTGCTCGACGAATTCGAGGCGTACGCGTCGCAGATGCAGTACGCGGTGCCGACATTGCCGCTGGTCTGCAACCGCACCGGCGCGGTGCTGACCGCGGACACCCCGATCGATGCGCAGTACTGGCGGCGACACTCCCGCCAGCCGGTGCAGTTCGCCGAAAGCGTTCGCACCATCGCAGCTTTGGGATGCACAGTGCTGATGGAGATGGGTCCCCAGCCGGTGCTGACCGGTGCAGCGGTGCAGGTCTGGCCGGAACATCTGGCGGCGCCGCGGGCGATCGTGTCGCTACGCAAGGGCGTCGGTGACCGCCGCCAGATCGCGGACGCTCTGGCCACGGCTTATGTCAGCGGCCATCGGCCGAACTTCGCTGCGCTGCAACACCGGCCACTCCACAAGGTCGAGCTGCCCACCTATCCGTTCCAGCGGCGGCGCTTCTGGCCGCAGGCGTCGGGCATTGCCGTCGACGGTGCTGCCACGTCCGGACTCTTGGGTAGTGCAAAGGATCTGGCGTCCGGCGACTCCGTTTACACCAGCCGGTTGTCGGTTAAGTCGCAACCGTGGCTATCCGACCACGTCATCTACGGCACGGTCGTTGTTCCCGGTGCGACGTATGCCGCGATGGCCCTGGCCGCAGTCGGCGCTCCGGGACGGGTGAAGGAAGTCTTCTTCTACGAGCCGATCATTCTGCCCGAGAAGGCTTCTCGCGAGGTTCAATTGACCTTGCATCCGGTCGAAGACGGCGATGGCTGGAAGTTCCAGGTGCATAGCCGTCCCTACGGTGTCCGTGATGTCGAGTGGTCGCTGAACGCCGACGGCACAGTCCTCAGTGGTGTCGAGGACGAGCCGGCTCCCGAACAGGACCCCATCGACGCGGCAATCGAGCGGATGAACCGCATGCGTCCGCAGGAGCTGTTCGAGACCTTCGCCGACATGGAGCTGTCGTGGGGGCCCAACTGGTCAGGCTCGCTGAAGTCGCTGTGGCTTGGTGAAGGTGAGGCGATCGGCGATATCTACGTCGGCGAGGAGCTCAGCGAGCATCTCGGATCCGAGCCGATGCACCCGGTCTTGATGGACCTGTGCACGGGTGTCGCCTTCCCGGCATTCCCGGCTCTTCTCGCCGCGGAGCAGGGGCTCAGTGACCTCTTCCTACCGCTGCGGTACGGGCAGGTCATGCTCAAGGAGAAGATGCCACGACGGTTCTACTGCCGCGCGCGCTGGCACGCCAATGAACTCAATGCCGAAACCCAGGTATTCGACCTCGATTTCGTCGATCGGGACGGCCGCATCCTGGGCGGGATTCGCGAGTTCACGGTCAAGCGCGCGCCTCGAGAGGCGTTGTTGCGCGGGCTCGGCGGCGATGCCACCCGGCTGCTGTACACCCTCGGCTGGCACGAGGTGCCGCCGGCGGCGTCGAGCGATGGCGCCGGAAGTCTCCCCGGCATCTGGCTGATCGCCGGATTCGACGAATTGGCGGCCGAACTTGCCGGTTGCATCTCATTCGACCGGAGTATGGACCCGGAGCTGTTGGGGCAGCTTCTTGCTCAGTCTCAAGAGCGCGGTGTGCCGATCTCCGGCATCGTCTGGCGCAGCACCGGCCCGAGTGCCGGAGAGTCGAGTGCTGACTCTGCCGCGCGGCTGGAGAACGAGATCTCCTACCTGCTCAGTGCCGTGCACACCCTGCAGACCGACAAGGGAGTGACACTTCCCGGCGGACTGTGGATCGTCACTGAACGAGCTGTGGCGACCGAATCCGGCGAGCGGGTCGATCCTGTGCAGGCGGCGCTGTGGGGACTCGGGCGCACCATCGTCAACGAGGAACCTGCCCTGCGCTGCAGGATGGTCGATTGCGATGGGTCAGAGCAGGCCGTGCACTTGCTGGCCGGTCTCCTCGGCGCACCGATGGAGGAACCCGAACTCGCGCTGCGGCAAGGAAAGTTACTCGCATCACGGCTGCTGCCGTGGGCACGCAGCGGCAACCTCGCCGTGCCGCGGGGGGCGGATTACGCTCTGGCGCCTACGGAGCGTGGTGCGATCGACAACCTGCGCATCACCGAGAAAGCGGTGCTGCCGCCGGACGAGGGCTACGTGCAGGTCCGGGTGGAAGCCGCAGGTCTGAACTTCCGCGACGTGCTCAACGTGCTGGGTCTCTACCCGGGCGATCCGGGGCCGGTCGGAGGCGACTTCGCCGGCACCGTAACCCAATTGGGCGAGGGCGTGACCGGACTGGAGGTCGGTCAGCGGGTCTACGGCTCCATGCAGGGTGCTTTCGCCAGCCGGTTCAACGCGCCGGAGCAGTTCGTGGCGCCGATCCCGGACGGGGTGAGCGCAGTTGACGCTGCGACCATTCCGGCCGCGGCGCTCACGGTTCGGCTCTCGTTCGACTGGGCGAAGCTGAACCCCGGCGACAAGGTGCTCATCCACGCCGCCAGTGGTGGTGTCGGATTGGCCGCCATCCAGATGGCGCAACAGCACGGTGCAGAGGTCTACGCGACTGCGAGCACCTTCAAGCGGGCGACGCTGCGCAAGCTCGGCGTGAAGCATGTGTACGACTCGCGCACAACCGATTTCGCCGACCAGATCCTGGCGGACACCGACGGTGCCGGCGTGGACGTGGTGCTCAACAGCCTGACCAGCGAAGGGTTCGTCGAGGCGACCGTCCGGGCCACCGCCAAGAACGGCCGTTTCGCCGAGATCGCCAAGCGCGACATCTGGACTCCCGAGCAGATGGCCGAGGCGCGACCCGACATCGCCTACGAGATCGTCGCGTTGGACACGGTGATGTTCACCGAACCCGAGCGCATTCGCACCTTGCTCACTGAGGTGTCGGACGGGCTGGCCAACGGGGAGTGGACGCCGCTGCCCGCCGAGATCTACCCCCTGGCGGAGGCCAGGACGGCGTTCCGCCGCATGCAGCAGGCACGGCATATCGGCAAGATCGTGTGCCAGATGCCGAACCCGCTACAGCCGCGCGGTGATCGGAGCTATCTGATCACCGGTGGCCTCGGTGCCATCGGTCTGCACACGGCGGCGTATCTGGCCCAGCTCGGCGCCGGTGACATTGTGTTGACCAGTCGGCGCACTCCCGATGCGGATGCACAGCGCCTGATCGAGGACATCACCGAGCGCTACAAGTGCCGCATTCACACCTTCGCCGCCGATGTCGGCGACGAGTCGGAGGTGGAAAAGCTGCTGGACCGCATCCGTGCGGAGCTGCCTCCACTCGCGGGAGTGGCGCACCTGGCAGGTGTGCTCGATGACGCGTTGCTGTCGAACCAGGACTTGGACCGGTTCCGGACGACGTTGGCGCCCAAGGCGTTCGGTGCGTCCTACCTGGACCAGTTGACGAGGAACGACAAGCTCGACTTCTTCATTGTGTCGTCCTCGGTGTCCAGCTTGCTCGGTTCGCCCGGTCAGGCCAACTACTCGACTGCCAATGCGCTGCTCGACGGTTTGGTCGCGGATCGACAGGCGCAAGGGTTGCCGGCGACTGGTGTCAACTTCGGTCCCTGGGGCAAGGGTGGTATGGCCTCTTCAGATGCCGCGCTTGCCAATATCAGTGCGCAAGGCCTTATGCCGCTGGAACCGTCGGCGGCGCTCAGCGCGCTCACCGAAGTTCTCGCCAACGGAATTGCGCAGGCGACGGTTCTCAAAGCCAACTGGCAGCGTGCGGCGAAGGTGCTGGGCGCTTCTCGCCCGCCGATTCTCGACCTCGTGCTGCCGAGTGCGCTCGGAGAGGTAACCGGTGACAGTGAGTTGCTCCGGCAACTGCAAGAGACCCCGTTGGCGCAGCGCGCCGGCTTCGTGACCGAGTTCCTGCAGCGAGAGGTACAGCACTTCCTGCGGCTCGCGCAACCGCCTGCCGCAACCAGTCGGTTCATCGACCTGGGGACGGATTCTCTGATGGCGGTCGAACTCCGCAACCGGCTGCACAGCCAGTTCGGCGGCGCGTTCACGATCAATGCGACCGCGGTGTTCGACTATCCGACGATCGGGGGACTGGCCGAATACCTCGCGGCACAGCTTCCCGATGCAGATGGTGAAGCGCCGTCCGATGCCGCGCCGGCCGCATCGGAGCCGGATGCTGTTGCGGCGCAACCCGAGACGCTCGACGCGCCAGCGTCGAACGGATCGAAGCCCGCAGCGGCGGCAGAGCCGACTTCGGAATCCGAGGCGGCGCCAGAGCCGAGTTGATGTTGGGCGGGTTCAGCCGGCGACGCGGAACGTTGCGTTGACCTTCGTCGGCTGGACCCGCACCACCAACTCGCCCGTTACGCCGTTGCGCCGGCCGAATTCCTCGGCGCGATCGGCCCCCGGGAGAGTTCAGCCATCTCAGGTCTTACAGCGTGACGATGTCGTAGTCGCTCACCTGATCGGTCAGCACGCGCAGCTGGTCTTGCGACGATCCGAGGATGTGGTCGATCGCGGTCAGCCGCGCCGCGTAATGGCCGACCGGGTATTCGTTGGTCATCCCGATGCCACCATGCAGCTGGATGGCCTCCTGGCTGATATGGCGCCCGGACCGGCCGATCTGCAGCTTGGCGCGCGCCGCGATCACCGGGTCGAAGTTGCCGTCGGCGACGGAGAGGCCGGCGTAGAGGTTCATGCTGCGGGCCAGTTCCAACGACACGTACATGTCGGCGGACCGCTGGGTCAGCGTCTGGAAGGTGTTCAAGGTGACGCCGAACTGCTTGCGCTGCTTGAGGTAATCGGTCGTCAGGCGCAGCGCTTCCTCCATCGCGCCGACCGCTTCCGCGCATAGCGCGGACTGGATGCGGATCAGGCCGTTGCGGATCGCCGTCGACGCGTCCACCGCATCGCCGAGGGGTTCGGCGGCGGCATTGTCCAGGTTGATCTGCGCGCCGCGCTGACCGTCGAAGGTGCGGTACGGGTGACGGCTGACGGCGTCACCGTCGACCAGGAACAACCCGACTCCGCCGTCGGGCAGCTTCGCGCTGACCACCAGGGTGTCGGCCGAATCGCCGGCCAGCACCGGGTTCTTGTGTCCGGTCAGCACCCACGAATCACCTTGCTGCACCGCCGTTGTCGAGACATTCTCGGTGAAGGCCGAGCGTGCGCCGGGCTCGAGGTGGGCAAACGCCAGCAGCCGCTGACCTTCGGCGACCTCGTCGAGCAGTTGCTTCTGGGCGTCGTTGCCGACTTCGGCGATGATCGCCCCGGGTCCCAGCGCCGCGTGCACGACGGGTTCGGGCGCCAGTCGGCGGCCGACTTCGGTGAGCACGGTGATCACTTCGAGCTGCCCGGCCTCATCGGGGTCGAATCCCAGTCCGAGAATTCCGATTTCGGCCAGCTGCGTCCACACCTCCCGGCTCCAGCCCAGTTCGGACTCGACAGCCTTGATGCGGCTCTCCGCGTCATAGCTCCGCGACAGCAGATCGCGAGTGGTGTCGCGAAGCAGCGTCTGTTCTTCGCTCAGTTGAAAGTCCATGTCTATTCCTGCCTCACAAGCCGAGAATGGTCGACGCGATGATGGTGCGCTGAACTTCGTTGCTGCCGCCGTAGATCGACGTCTTGCGGTAGTTCAGGTAGTGCGGTGCGCTGCCCTGGGCCCATGACGGAGACGCGATCTCGTTGCCGGCTTCGAACGGCAGCGCGTCCGGCCCGGCGACCTCGACGAGCAGTTCCGTTGCGATCTGTTGCAACTGGCTGCCGCGCAGCTTGAGCACCGACGACGCGGGGTTGGGCTTGCCGCCCTTCGACCCGGACGCGACCCGCATCTGGGTGAGTTCGAGGGCCAGCAAATCGTTTTCGGCTTCGGCGACCCGCGCGGCGAACAGCGGATCGTCGAGCAGGCCGCTTTCGGCGGCACGCTTTTTCACGTCAGCGAGCTTGACCTTGGTGCGGCCCACCTGCGCGATACCGGTCCGCTCGTTGCCCAGTAGGAACTTGGCGTAACTCCAGCCCTGATTCTCTTCTCCGACAAGCTGATCGGCGGGCACCCGGACGTCCTCGAAGAACACTTCGTTGACCTCGACGCTGCCGTCGATCAACTTGATCGGGCGCATAGTGATGCCTGGAGTGTCCAAATCGATGAGCAAGAACGAGATACCGGCCTGCTTCTTGGGCGCCTGCGGGTCGGTGCGCACCAGGCAGAAAATCCAGTCGGCGTACTGGCCCAGCGTGGTCCACGTCTTCTGCCCGTTGACGACGTAGCTGTCGCCGTCGCGCAGCGCGGTGGTGCGCAGCGAGGCCAAGTCCGAACCGGCTTCGGGCTCGGAGAAGCCTTGGCACCACCAGATGTCCAGGGCAGCCGTGGGCGGGAGAAAGCGCTCCTTGATCTCCTGCGACCCGAACTCGGCGATGACCGGGCCGACCATCTTCGCGTTAAAGTTCAGCGGCTCCGGCACGGAGGCCAGCTGCATCTCGTCCAGCCAGATCTGGTGCTGCGCCGGCGTCCAGTCCTTGCCGCCCCATTCGACGGGCCAGCTGGGCACCGCGAGTCCGTGCTCATTGAGGATCTTGTGGCTGGTCGCGATGTCGTCGCGGTCGAGGCCTTCGCCCGAGCGGGTCCGCTCGCGGATTTCCGCGGGGATCTTCGTCGTATAAATCTCGCGTAGCTCGTCGCGGAAGGCGGCTTCGTCCTTCGTGAGCGCCAGTTGCATGGCAGTCTCCTCTAGCTGGATCAGACGGTCCTGTATTGCACGTTATCCGGCTGCCCAACCAACCAGTCAGGCGGCTCGATGCTGAATCGTTCATGCACAGTCGACGGCCGATCCACAGCGGGCGCGTGACGAGCGCCGCGACGGCATCGTGGCGACGGTCGATGGCCCTACCGTCGGCCCATGCGAACAGAACTGCCCGCCGAACGATTGCACCGGCGACTGGGCGCTCGCCTAGACGCGGCGGCGCCATCGGAGCGTGATGACGACGACAGCGATGCCGACACCGACCCCAACTCGCTGTTGCCACGCTGGGTCCCGGACGGTTCGACGCAGCATGACGGCGGCTGGCTGGCCAAGGTGCGTGCCGACCCCGGCCGCGCGGGCGCTATCGCTTTGGCGGCGATCGCGGCGATCGCGGTGCTGGTCACCGTCTTCACGCTGATGCGTGAGCGGCCCGCACCGGTGATGTCGGCCAAACTGCCTCCAGTTGACATGGCGGCCACGGCGAGCCGCGGACCGAGCCCCGGGCCCTCAACTCGGCCCAACCAGCCGGTGGTGGTCAGCGTGGTGGGCCTGGTGCACACGCCGGGTCTCGTCACACTGGCGCCCGGCGCGCGAATCGCCGACGCGCTGAAGGCGGCCGGCGGCAGCACCGACGGCGCGGACACCAGCGGGCTCAACATGGCTCGGCAGGTTGATGACGGCGAGCAGATCGTGGTCGGGATGGCGCCGGTCAAAGGACAGCCGGCGGTCCTGGGTAGCTCGGTGAGTCCCGGTTCGGCGGCCCCCGGCACACCCAGCACCACGTCTCGGCCGACGAAGGGCGCCCCGACCGGGCTGATCAACCTCAACACGGCGACCGTGGAGCAGTTGGACACCCTGCCCGGCGTCGGGCCGGTGCGGGCGGCCGCCATCGTGGCCTGGCGGAACGCCAATGGAAAGTTCACCAGCGTCGACCAGTTGGGGGAGGTCGACGGCATCGGCCCCGGGCGGCTGGAAAAGCTGCGCCCACTGGTCCGTGTCTGAGGCAGGTGGCGCAATCATCCGGCGCCGACCCAACGACGGCGCGGCTGGATGCGCGTCTGGTGCCGGCAGCGGTGACCAGTTGGGTGGTGACGGCCGCGGGAATCTTGTGGCCGATCGGGAACATCGTCGGGACGCTATGTGCGGCAGGCAGTGTGTCCGGCGCGCTGCTGTGGCGTGCCGGCGCGCAGCGGTCCCGGATGCGGACGATCGGCATCGGCTTGGCCGCCGCGGGCGTCGTCGGTGCGGGTTTCGGGTTCGCGATCGGGTTGCGCGCGAACGCAGTCGCTCACCACCCGATCGTCGCGACATTTGGCACCAGCGTGGAGGTGGCCGTCACGCCCACCGAAAGCGCCATACCAGTCGGCCACGGACGACTGCTGTTTCGCGCCGTGCTGCGTCAACTGGGGAGCGGCGAGACTTATGGCCGCGCAGTCGTTTTCGCACCCGCGCGCGACTTCGGCGGGGTGATGGTCGGCCAGCCGATCCGGTTTCGCGCCAGAATGACCGCGCCCACCCGTCACGACCTGACGGTGGCCGTGATCACCGCGATCGGTACGCCGACCACAGGCCGCGCCGGGCCGGTGCATCGGGTTGCCTACGCGGTCCGCGCTGGGTTCGCGGACACGGCTCGTCGCGTGCTGCCCGCAGACCAGGCGGCGATGCTGCCGGCGCTGGTCCTTGGCGACATGTCCACCGTCAGCTCCGTGACCGGGCAAGAATTCCGCACGGCCGGTCTGACCCACCTCACCGCGGTGTCCGGGGCTAACGTCACGATCGTCTGCGGAGCGGTGCTGTTTTCGTCGCGGCTGATCGGCCCGCGCGCCGCGGTGGCGTTGGCGGGCATCGCCTTGGTGCTGTTCGTCATCGTGGTACAGCCGACCGCCAGCGTGTTGCGGGCGGCGGTGATGGGCGCGATCGCCTTGGTGGGTGTGCTGTCGTCGCGGCGCCGGCAAGCAATTCCGGCTTTGGCCGGCACCGTGCTGTTGTTGATGGTGGTCGCGCCGCAGTTGGCGGTTGACGTGGGCCTGGCTTTGTCGGTGGTGGCGACGGCCGCGCTGGTGGTCATCGCGCCGATCTGGTCTCGCCGTCTGGTCGCAGCGGGTTGGCCCAAACCGCTGGCCGACGCCGTCTGCGTGGCGTGCGCCGCGCAGTTGGTGACGGCGCCGCTGATCGCCGGCATCTCCGGCCGGGTGAGCCTGGTGTCGGCGGCAGCCAATCTCGCGGTCGCGGCGCTGATCGCGCCGATCACCGTGCTCGGCACCGCCGCGGCCGGGCTATGCCTGTTCTGGCCGTCCGGGGCGCAACTGCTAATCCGGTTCACCGGCCCCGAACTGTGGTGGTTGTTGCGGATCGCGCATTGGGCCGCGAATATCCCCGCGGCAAGCGTGCCGGTACCGGCCGGGATCGCCGGTGTGCTGGCCGTCGGCGCCGCGGGACTGCTGAGCGTGCTGCTCTGGCGGTGGCGGTGGTTCCGGGCGGGCCTGGCGCTGGCAGCCTGCGCGCTGCTCGCCTGGTCATTGTCGGGTCTGCTGACAGGGGCCGGCGGCTCTGTCGGCCGGACGTGACACGATCAACCGGTGAGCCAGCAGGATTCGGCATTGCATCTGGTACTGGGGGATGAGGAGCTGCTGGTCGAGCGCGCCGTCGCGGACGTGCTGCGCGCGGCACGTCAGCGCGCCGGCACCGACGACGTCCCGGTGGACCGGGTGCGGGCCGGCGACGTCGGTGTCTACGAGCTGGCCGAACTACTGAGCCCGTCGCTGTTCGCCGATGAGCGGGTCGTCGTATTGGAAGCCGCCGGAGAAGCCGGCAAAGAAGCCGCCGAATTGATCGCCAAAGCCGCGGCGGATGTCCCGCAGGGCACCGAGCTGGTGGTCGTCCATTCAGGTGGCGGACGAGCCAAGGCGCTGGCGAATCAGATTCGCGCGCTGGGTGCACAGGTGCATCCGTGCGCGCGGATCACCAAGGCCGGCGAACGCGTGGACTTCGTCCGCAAGGAATTTCGCGCACTGAAGGTCAAGGTCGACGACGACGCACTGGCAGCGCTGCTCGATGCGGTCGGTTCTGATGTACGCGAACTAGCCTCGGCCTGTTCACAATTGGTGGCCGACACCGGCGGGCACGTCGACGCCGCCGCGGTGCGGCGCTACCACAGCGGCAGGGCCGAGGTAAAAGGTTTCGATATCGCCGACAAGGCCGTAGTGGGCGATGTCGAGGGAGCCGTCGAAGCGCTGCGCTGGGCGATGCTGCGCGGCGAGCCGCATGTGGTGCTGGCTGACGCGCTGGCCGAGGCCATCCACAGCATCGGGCGGGTCGGGTCGCTCTCGGGCGACCCCTACCGGCTGGCCGCCGAATTGGGAATGCCGCCGTGGCGGGTGCAGAAGGCGCAGAAGCAGGCGCGACGATGGTCGCGCGACTCGGTGGCTACTGCGATGCGGCTGGTGGCCGCGCTGAACGCCGATGTGAAAGGCGCAGTCGCGGACGCGGACTACGCGCTGGAAGCAGCGGTGAGAAAGGTTGCCGAGCTCGTCGCGGACTAGCTACCGAGCTTGTGGAGGGCGTGTGCCAGCGCTGATTTCTTGTTGGCCGCCTGGTTCTTGTGGATCACACCTTTGCTGGCTGCCTTGTCCAGCTTGCGGCTGGTGGAGACCAGCAGTTCGGCGGCCTTGTCCTTCTCGCCCGACTCAGCGGCCTCGCGGAATGCGCGGACAGCCGTGCGAAGCGACGACTTCACCGACTTGTTGCGCAGTCGGTTGCGCTCGTTGGTGAGGTTGCGCTTTTGCTGCGACTTGATGTTGGCCACGCGTAAATTCCTTCGTAAATCTCAGCGGCTTGTGGTGTCACGGTTTGCCGTAGCGCGATCTCACGCTTAAGCGGCGACTGCCTAGGGTATCAGTCCCGGGTGCATTCACCCAAAGCGAGACCGAGGGCCTGCGGAGCAGGCAGATCTGATGCAGCATGGCACAGTGGCCCTTCGAACTTTGCCTGGAGAAACCAAACGGCAACAGCGCAGCAAGCCGCAGTCGCCCTACGAACAGATCTTTGACGGCTATAACACCGCGGGTGGTAGCTACGCGGAAGCCTTCGACGAGATGTTCGACGCGCAGGGAAACGTTCGCGGACCCTATAAGGGCATCTATCGAGAGCTGGCGCCATCGGATTCCGCCGACCTCGACGCCCGCGCCGAGGCGCTGAGCCGGGCCTTCGTCGACCAGGGCATCACGTTCTCGCTGTCCGGTCAGGAGCGGCCGTTTCCGCTGGACCAGGTCCCGCGAGTCATCTCAGCCGCCGAGTGGACGCGGCTGGAGCGCGGCATCACCCAGCGCGTCAAGGCCCTCGAGGCATACCTCGACGACATCTACGGCGACCAGGAGATCCTGCGTGACGGCGTCATCCCGCGCCGGCTGATCACCTCCTGCGAGCATTTCCACCGCCAGGCCGTCGGCATCATGCCGCCCAACGGCGTGCGTATCCACGTCGCGGGCATCGACATGATCCGCGACGAGAAGGGCACCTGGCGGGTGCTCGAGGACAACCTGCGGTCGCCGTCCGGAGTGTCTTATGTGATGGAGAACCGGCGCACGATGGCGCGGGTCTTTCCGAACCTGTTCGCCAGCCACCGGGTGCGCGCTGTGGACGACTACTCAGCACACCTGCTGCGGGCGCTGCGTAATTCCGCGGCCACCAACGAGGCTGACCCGACGGTGGTGGTGCTGACGCCGGGCGTCTACAACTCGGCGTATTTCGAGCATTCGCTGCTGGCCCGCCAGATGGGTGTCGAGCTGGTCGAAGGCCGCGACCTGTTCTGCCGGGACAACCAGGTCTACATGCGCACCACCGAAGGAGAGGTCCAGGTCGACGTCATCTATCGACGCATCGACGACATCTATTTGGACCCGATGCAATTCCGTCCCGATTCGGTGCTGGGCGTGGCCGGCCTACTCAATGCGGCCCGCGCGGGCAACGTGGTGATCTCCAGCGCCATCGGCAACGGGGTGGGCGACGACAAACTCGTCTACACCTACGTTCCGACCATCATCGAGTACTACCTCGGGGAGAAGCCGCTGCTGGCCAACGTCGACACCTTCCGGTGTTGGATGGACGACGAGCGCGAAGAGGTGCTCGACCGAGTCCACGAGCTGGTGATCAAACCCGTCGAGGGCTCGGGCGGTTACGGCATCGTCTTCGGTCCGGAAGCGTCCAACAAAGAGCTGAACGCGATCAGCAAAAGCATCCGTGATGACCCGCGAGGCTGGATCGCGCAGCCGATGATGCAGCTGTCGACCGTCCCGACGCAGATCGGCGACACACTGACGCCTCGCTACGTCGACCTGCGGCCGTTCGCGGTCAACGACGGTGACGACGTGTGGGTGCTGCCCGGTGGCCTGACCCGGGTGGCGTTGGTCGAAGGGTCGCGGGTGGTCAACTCCAGCCAGGGCGGCGGGTCCAAGGACACCTGGGTACTGGCGTCGCGCACGTCGGGGGCCGACCGTGAGCTCGGTGCCGCCGAGGTTGTGAAGAAGCTGCCTAAAGCGGTCACGACCAACGCCGATTCGGACGGTGAGAAGCAGTCGCAGAAGCAGTTCCAGCAGCAGAGACAGCCGAAGTCGCGACCGGTGCTGGAACAACAGCCGGGTCAACAACAGCACCAACAACAGCAGGTGGTGATTCGCTGATGCTCGCCCGCAATGCCGAAGCGCTGTACTGGATCGGTCGCTACGTCGAGCGCGCCGACGACACGGCGCGCATCCTCGACGTCACGGTGCACCAGTTGCTGGAGGATTCCAGCGTCGACCCCGACCACATTTCGCGAGTGCTGTTGCAGGTCTTGGGAATTGATGCTCCCGATAGTGAGCTGGACGTGTGGTCGTTGACCGACCTGGTGGCATTTAGCCACAACCCTCCGGGCGACGGCTCCTCTATCGTCGACGCCATCTCGGCCGCGAGGGAGAATGCGAGGTCGGCCCGCGAGGTGACGTCCACTGAGACTTGGGAGTGCCTGAACACCACCTTCAACGCGCTGGGCGAACGTGAGCGTGCCGCCAAACGCCTTGGCCCGCATGAGTTTCTGTCGTTCATCGAGGGTCGTGCGGCGATGTTCGCCGGTCTTGCCGACTCGACGCTGTCACGTGATGACGGTTACCGCTTCATGGTCCTGGGCCGCGCGATCGAGCGAGTGGATATGACCGTGCGCATGCTGCTGTCGCGAGTGGGCGACAGCGCGGTCTCCCCGGCGTGGGTGACGGTGCTTCGCTCCGCGGGCGCACACGACACCTATCTGCGTACCTATCGCGGTGTGCTGGACGCCAATCGGGTCGTCGAGTTCATCCTGCTGGACCGCCTCTTCCCGCGGTCGGTTTTCTA
>DATDLZ010000100.1:0-2552 GCA_036519055.1 Mycobacterium sp. | reverse complement strand
CAGCGGTCCATCAGCACAGCCGACGTTCCGAGCAGCAGCGGACATTCGAACGCGTAGATAGAGCCGCCGATATGCGCGATCGGTGATGGGACCAGGAACCTGTCGCCGGGCTGCACCTGCCAGTGCTCACTGAGTTGGGTGATCAGCGCATGCATCGAGTTATGACTGTGTAGAACACCCTTCGGCCGACCGGTGGTCCCCGATGTGTACAGCACCATCCGCACGGCGTCGGGGTCCAGCGTGGGCAGCTCGGCTGCCGGCGACTTCGCCTCAGGTAGCGACGGACCGTCGCGCACAACGACCACCTCGGGCGGGTTCTCCAGCTGCGCGACGACCCGGGTCAGCATCGCTGCGTAGTCGTGCCGCCCGAAGACCGACGGCACGAAGATGATCCGCGTGTCCGCATCGCGCAGAATGAAGAGCAACTCGCTGTCTCGCAGCGAGGGCAGGATGGGGTTGACCACCATCCCGGCGATCGTCGCTCCCAGGTAAATGACCGCGGCCTCATGCCAATTGGGCAGCATGAACGACACGACGCTGCCGATCGTCATCCGCTCCAGCAGTGCCTCCGCCACCGCCGTCGCCTGCTCGTGCAGACTCTGACAGTCGAGTCGGTAGTCGCCGTCGATCAGCAGCACTCGCTGCGGTGTGCGGTGTGCGGCATCGGCCAGCGAATCAGCCAGGGTCTCGCGCACCCACCACCTGCGCGCATAGGCTTCCGCGGTCCGCTCGTCGTCCCAGCGGACCGTTCGTCCACCGATCAGTTTGGTGTTCGACATCGCCGCATGTGAGATTAGCCGCGGACGCGTCGCATCGTCATCGAGTGACGGAAACGGGACGCCGGATGCGTGTTGATCGTCAACTGCGCGACCTCGCCATCCGAGGTCGCGTACGTGCGATGCACCTCGAGAGCCGGGCTGCCGACCTCGACGCTGAGTTGGGCGGCCAACGTCGGCGAGATCAGCACGGCGGCGATTTCCTGGTGCACCTCGACGATGCTCAATCCGAAGATGTCTTCGATCAACGGAAAGATCGGACCGGTGTGACGTGCCAGCAGCCGGCCCACTCCGGCGAACGCCCGGTTGATGTAGTACTCGGTACGGCACACCGGGAACTCGGCATCGTCGATCCGGCGAAAACCCTTGACGGCCAACCACTCCTCGCCGATGCTGAGACCGGTCCGGGCTGCCAGCTCGTCGTCGACGAGGACCATCCCGGTGGATTCGATCGCGAACTGTGCTCCGGTCGCGAAGGCCAGCAGATCGTTGATCGAGACGACGTCCTGGACGTACGAGTCCGACGACGGGCGCGGCACCACGAGCGTGCCGGCCCGCGGCCGGGATGCGACGAGATTGTCGTCGCGCAGCCGCCTCAGTGCCTCCCGGACGGTGTACCGGCTGACCGAAAAGCGTTCACACAGTTGATGTTCGGTGGGTAGCTGGGATCCCACCGGGTAAACCCCGTCGACGATCTCCTTCCGCAACGCGCGCGCCACCTGCAGGTAGCGGTGGTCGGTCGGCGGGGTGTCAGTCATGGATGCGGTCCCGCCGGAATGCCAGCACGCTGCCGTCCGCGTCGGCCGAAACGTACACGGTGCCGTCCGGCCCGGCGGCGACGCCAGCGAACGGCCCTTGTGGTCCGGAGAACGGCGGCATTCCCTTCAACGGCTTGGGAATCACTCCGGGCGCTGCGCCGACTGGCAACCCGGACGCGATGGTGTGCGTTGCCGAGTCCTCCAGATCCACGACAACCAGTGTCTTGGCTCCGGCGTCCACCACATACAACTGCCGCCCATCGACCAGAATGCCTTGCGGGCAGCTCAATTCGGCCGCCACCGTATGGACGCCTGATCCGGTGAGCTTGACCACCCGACCGGCGCCCGCCTCCGAGACCAGCCAACCACCGTCAGGTGCCACCGCCACCCCGATCGGATCGTTGAGTCCGGACGCGATCACCTCCACCTGACCGCTGCGGATCGAGATCACCCGGCCGGTCCCGAGTTCGGCGGCCGCGACGGTACCGTCGGGTGCGATCGCCACGCCGTAGAGCTGATCGAATCCATCTGCCAGGACTTCGCTTTCGCCGCTGGCCGGCCGATACCGCGATACCTGACCGCCCGACGTGGTGACGACGAACTCCCCGGGTCCCGACGGAGTCAACCCCCGCAGGAACCCCGGATACCCCGGGGTGAACAGCATGCCGACGGTGTGCAACGTGTGATCGGGGAGCAGCAGGTAGAAGTACGTGCCGTCGGCGATGTAGAGGTCGCCGTCGGAGCCGACGGCCAGATCCAGCGGCCAATTCAATCCGCCCGCCAGCACAGTCTGAGTCTGTCCGCCGGTGAGAATCTCGGTGATCTCGCCGGTGAAGTTCGAGACGAACAGCCGATCGTCGACGAAGGTCAGGTTGTCCAGGCCGGGATTCAGATCGGCCAGCACCGTCTGCTCGCCGGTGCGCGGATCGATGCGCAGCACCTGGCCGCTGTGCACCTGGGTCGAGACGATCTGGCCCGCCGCATCGAACTTCACCGAGTCGGGCACGCCCAGGCCCGA
>DATDLZ010000099.1:0-2435 GCA_036519055.1 Mycobacterium sp. | reverse complement strand
CGGTCGACCAGCACGGCAACGTGCTCGACGTTCTGGTCCAGTCGCGCCGAAACGCGGTGGCCGCAAAGAAGTTCTTCCGCCGACTGCGCACGGGCCTGCGGTAGGTGCCCAGGGTGATCGTCACCGACAAGCTCGCCAGCTACCAGGTGGCGCACCGCGAGCTCATGCCCTCGGTGCAGCATCGCCGGTCGAAGTACCTGAACATTCATACTGAGTTCGCTGGGGCCCGGCCATCACCTCGGTAACTTAATCGGAGCAGCGCGCGTGCTGACTTCTGGCGTGTTGAGTGTGTGGGTGGCCGGGTACCGCACCTTGGGTCGTGCGCCCTGTTGAGAACCCGGTGACCGAGCGTCGGTGGTGACGATCGGATCCCTGATAGCGAATGTCTGGTGCTCGCACTTCTCGTTGGTGTGGTCTTGCCCTGGGCCGACAACCAAATCCAACGATAGGGGAAGGCACGAGATTGAAAATTCGCTTGGGAGTCGACGTAGCTTGCCGTGCTGCGCATCAAGCATCGCTGGCAGACGAGCAGGGAAGATTCTTGTTCGTGGGTCACCGGTTTCGCACCGACCCAGACGAGCTGGACACGCTGTGGGCGCGGCTGCCTAAAGACGCCGAGCGGATCGAGGTGGTGATGGAGCCGACCCGCAACGCCTGGGTCGCGCTGGCGGCCTGGTTCCGCCGCCACGGCGCGACGGTGGTGATGGTGCCACCCGAGCAGTCCGCTGATCTGCGTGATTACTACAACAAGCACACCAAGACTGATCGGCTCGACTCCAAAGTGCTTGCCCGGCTTCCCCTTTTGCACCCGGAGGGGCTGCACCGCGAGGACTCGCTGGGCCCTGGCGACGAGCTGAAGCGGGCGGTCAAGATCCGCTCTGGGCTAGTGCATCGGCGCACCGCGTGCATGGCCCGCCTTGATGCGCTGCTGGAGATCCTCGGGCCGGCGTGGATCGCCGCGCTGGGTTCGGATATGACGTTGACCGCGCTGCGGTTTTTGGCCCGGTACGCCAACCCGGTCCAGGTCAAACGCCTCGGCAAGGCCCGCCTGGCGGCGTTTTTCCGCCGCTCCAGCCGCCAGGCATGGGCAGACGAACGCGCCGACGCAGTCATCGAAGCCGCCGCGACCACGCTGCGGCTGTGGGGAGCAGACGGCGGCGAGCTCGACTTCGACGCGCTGGCCGCCGATATCGCCGCCGAAGCCCGGCTCGCGCTGACCCTGACCGACGAGATCAACGGGTTCGACAAGCGCATCGGCGCGCTCTACGACAAGGCCGACCCAGCCGGGATCGTGCGCTCGGTACCCGGCGCCGGCCGCGTCTGCGCACCCCAGATCCTCGGACGACTCGGCGACCCAACACGATTCGCCAACCTGGCCGCGGTCCGCTCCTTCGCCGGGCTGGTCCCGGCCGCCGACTCCTCCGGCCAAGCCGACGGCCACCGCGGACCGACCAAGGCCGGCGATTCCTGCCTGCGCGAGGCCCTGTTCATCGCCGCCGACCACGCCCGCAAGGTCGACCCCACCCTGGCCGTCCGCTACCAGCGGCTCATGCTCGCCGGTAAGCACCACGATTCCGCGGTCTGCACGCTGGCCGCGGTCCTGCTCACCCGAATCGCCGCCTGTCTGCGCGCCGGCACCCACTACCTATTGCGCGACACTGACGGCCGCGTCATCACCGAAGCCCAAGGACGCGCCATCGTCGCCGAACGCTACACCGTGCCACCCGAGGTCCGTGCCGCCCGGCGCAAGGTCACCCCCCACAGACACCCACGACGCAACGAGCGGAACGAGCGTGCCAAGACAGGAGTCGCCACGCGCTCCAAGGCATCGCCCGTTCCGCAACCAGCATGAACCGCCCACCGCTTTCATCGCAACACTTGACATCGGTTGAGAACTCAACCGCGCCGAGAACTCTCATCAGCCCACCCGACAACGCGAACGGGCGATGAAACGCTTCAAATCGTCGCGGCATGCGCAACGGTTCCTGTCTACCTTCAGCGGCATCTCCGCACACTTCCGGCCGCGACGGCATCTGCTCAGCGCGACCGAATGGCGAACCGAGATGGCCGACCGCTTCGCGGTCTGGCGTCAGGTCACCGCGCCCGAGGCTGCCGCCTGAAATGTGAACGACCCAACGGTGTTTCATTGCTACAGCTCCAAAACCAACTGCGCTACCACATTTTTCAATCAACGTGACAGTGCCTCCAGCAGCGCATCCACCCGACCCAACTCGACCGGCAACACCAACAGCTCGGGCGGCAGGATCGCATCCAGCGCGGCGTATTCGGCCTCATCGATGCCGGCTAAGGCGAAGTCCACGGCAGAGACCGCGTAACGCTCCGCTAAGCCGGCTCCGCGCGGCACTGTCACGTTGATTGAAAAGTGTAGTGGCGCAGTTGAGTTTGAAGCAGTCGCGACCGAACACCGTTGGGGT
>DATDLZ010000098.1:0-13164 GCA_036519055.1 Mycobacterium sp. | reverse complement strand
CATTTGGTCGCCGCGTAGGCCGATCCGAGCGGCAACACGACGCGCCCGAGGACGCTCGACATGAACAGCAACTTGCCGTCGCCGCGGGCCCGCATGCCCGGCAGGGCGGCTTGCGCGACGCGGATCGCGCCCACGGTGTTCAGGTCGAACAGTCGTAGCAGTTCGGGCAGCGGTATGGCCTCCACGGCGGCATAGAAGATTTCGGCGGGGTTGACAACGACGATGTCAACATCACCCGCGGCCGCGAACGCCGCGGCCACGCTGGCGTCGTCGGTGACGTCGAGGGCCAGCCGTTGGTCGAGGTCGAGCTTTTCAAGGGAACGGGGGTCGCGTGCGGTACCGATTACGCGGTGACCGCGCCGGATGAACTCCTCGGTGATGGCTCGGCCGATCCCGCGGCCGGCTCCGGTGACGAGGACTGTTGACATGGCGTTGCGCTCCTAGCTGGTGGGTTTCGTCGGACGTATGTAGTAAACCGATCGGTATACGTCCTTGTTCCAAGGTAGCCGAGATTTTCTCCGACGTAAACGCCGACGCCGTGAGAGACCGGGCATACGATCGGCAGATGCGTGGTGCCAAGATCCTGATTACCGGTCCGACCGGACAAGTTGCCAGTCCCATCGCCCAGGCCCTGGCCGCCGACAACGAGGTGTGGGGCATCGCCCGGTTCACCAATGCGGCGGCCCGCGAGGACCTCGAGAAGGCGGGTATCCGGTGCGAGACGGTCAACCTGGCCGCCGGCGAGTTCGATGGCCTGCCTTCCGATTTCGATTACGTGCTCAACTTGGCTGTCGCCAAGAGCGGCGACTGGGACAAAGACCTCGGGGCCAACGCCGAATCCGTCGGCCTGCTAATGGCGCACTGCCGCAACGCAAAAGCGTTTCTGCACTGCTCGTCGGCCGCCGTTTACGATCCGCCGGACGACGAGCCGCGGAACGAGCGCGCCGCGCTCGGTGACAACCACAAGCCGTTGTTCCCGACCTATTCCATTTCCAAGATCGCCGGCGAAGTCGTCGCCCGGACGATGGCACGCACCCTGAACATGCCCACCGTCATCGCGCGGCTCAACGTCCCGTACGGCGACAACGGGGGATGGCCGTTCTATCACATGGAGATGATGCTCGCCGGCATCCCGATCCCGGTACCCGCCGGAGTTCCGGCTAGTTACAACCCAATTCACGAGGACGACATCATCGCGACGATCCCGAAGCTGCTCGCGGCCGCGTCGGTGCCGGCGACGACGGTCAACTGGTGCGGCGACCAGACCGTCAGTCTGCAGGACTGGTGTCGCTACCTCGGTTCACTGGTCGGCAAAGACCCGGTGTTCGAGGAGAGCGCACAGGCGCTGCGCGGCAATCCCACCGACGTGTCACGGATGCACGAGCTCGTCGGCGCCAGCACGGTCGACTGGCAGGACGGGCTGCGCCGGATGGCGGCCAAATTCCACCCGGAGTTGATCGGCTAGTCCTGTTTGGCGATCAGCCGCTTCAGCGCCTCGCGATCGGGTGCCAGCAGCTCGTCGATGCGTGACTGGTTCACGTCGGCGACGATGATCTCGCCGACCTCCTGGTACACGTTGCTGAAGATGCCGTGCGACTTCATCTTTTCGGTCTGATAGATGTTGTCCTCGGTCGGCGTCACGTAGTACACGATCTCCGGCTTGAACCGGTGGATCAGCCAGAGGTGGATGACGTCCATCAGCCGCTTCTTGCGCATCTTCTCCGCGAACGTGTTCTGGTCGCGCACCGTGAGGATATTGCGTCCGTGGCGGTCCTTGATCGGGTCGACGACCACGTTGGCCAGCGGCTCTTCTCCCTGGCCGTAGATGCCGAGGTCGAGCACGTCGGAGCCGGCGCGCCGTGGGCGCAGCCGAACCGTCAGCGTCTCGCCGATCTGGTAGTGGTCGCCCCACAACGCCAGCCACTCCTCCAGCAGCTTCTTCGGCACCTCGGTCTGCACGAGGTGCTGGCTCTGGGTGGATCCCTCGCCCATCGCCTTCGTGGTCGCCGTGCGACCGGACGATGCGGCCAGCGCGGCGTCGCTGCGCGGGCCGCCGACCAGCGTTTGCGGTGTGCGGTAAGGCGATTCGACCAGGCGCATCTTGCGTTGCAAGCGAGCCAGCGCCAGCATGCCCTCCTGGCGCAGCGATGTGGCGAACTCCTCGGACGCGACGCCGTCGATCTGGTGGCCCCCGTAGGTGATGAAGTTGAAGACGAAGCCCATCTTGCCGAGTTCCTCTGGGAACGCCCGCATCTCGTCGTCGGTCATGCCGGTGGTGTCCCAGTTGAACGACGGTGAGAGGTTGTAGGCCAGCATCTGGTCGGGGAATTCAGCGTGGATCGCCTCGGCGAATTCGCGCGCGTCGACGAGATCGGCAGTCTTGGTCTCCATCCACAGAATGTCGGCGAATGGCGCCGCGGCAAGCGATTTGGCGATCGCGTACGGGATGCCGCCGCGGATTTGGTAGTAGCCCTCCGGCGTCTTGGCCCGCTCGCAGTCCCAGCTGGGGTCCGCGCCGAGTTCGCGTGCCTTGGCGCTCGCGGTGTAAAACGGCGCCCGCTGGGCGAACTTCCGCCATTCCTCGACGCTCATGTCGCGC
Organism: Mycobacterium sp.; assembly: GCA_036519055.1. Classification (GTDB taxonomy): domain Bacteria; phylum Actinomycetota; class Actinomycetes; order Mycobacteriales; family Mycobacteriaceae; genus Mycobacterium. Next base: position 10,565 of record DATDLZ010000098.1, on the reverse strand, counting down.
GATTCGTCCTCGCTCTCGGCGAACTCGAGAAGTTCCGCGACGGCCTCGCCGTAGGTCATCAGCCCGGCGTCGTTCTGCCAAACGTCGACGAACTTCGACTCGACCTCGTCGAACACGGCGTCGACGGACTGCTGTGCGTGGTCGGGAGACGCGGCCGCCTGAGTGATCAGGTCCGCAATGCCGTGACGCTCAAGCCATGCATCGGCAGTGGCGTATTCGCCGGCGGGCAGGGCGTAGAGCATGTGCCCGTTGAGCTCCTTGAACCCCGCCTCGTAGAAGCGCCGCACCATCGCCAGGAAGCAGGACTTGTACGACGGGATCTTCAGGTTCGTAGTGCCCAGTACGAACGGCTGGTCGCGCTCGTCGGCACGGCTGTCGAGCAGGTTGGCCGCCTCGGCGTCGGTGCGCGCGACGATGATGCCGGGCACCCGCATGATGTCGAGCTGGAAGCGTGCGGTGTTGAGGCGCTTGATCTGTTCGTCCGACGGCACCAGAACCTTGCCGCCCTGGTGGCCACACTTTTTGGTGCCCGGCCGCTGGTCCTCGATGTGGTACCCGGGCACGCCCGCCTCGACGAACCGTTTGATTAGGTTGCGCACGTGCGGATCGCCGCCGTGGCCGGTGTCGGCGTCGGCGATGATGAACGGCCGGTAGTCGACTGCGGGGGTCCTTTCGCGCTGTTCCTCGCTCATCCGCAGCCGCAGGTACTGCTGGTTGCGGTCGGCGGTCAGCAGCGCCCGGACCAGGCCGGCGGCCTCGTCGGGCACCTGGCTGAGCGGATAGCTGGCCAGGTCGGGTCCCGGGTCCTCGCTGATCGAGCCCTTGGCAGAGGTCGCCCACCCGCCGAGGTAGATGCCCTCGATGCCCATCCGTTTCATGGTCACGGCCTGGCCGGGGGAGTACGGCCCGAACGTGGTGATGCTCTTGCGTTGCGCGAAGAGCTCGCGCAGCCGCGGGTAGAAGGCTTCGGCGGCCTCACGCGCAACGATGTAATCGCTGGGGATCGTGCCGCGCTGCTCTACGACCTGCCGTGCGGAAAAGAGGCGGGTGATGCCGTCGAAGCGTGGACTGTCCTGGTATTGCTGCGTTGCGGCTACGTCACGTTCAAAGGCGTTGTGCGAGTCCTGCTCGGACGGTGACTGCGTCTTTGCATCCGCCTCGATGGTGCTCATGTTCTCTGCGCTCCTCTTCGTCCCCGATATGCCTGATAGGGGAGAGTCTATGGCTGCTGTGCCCCACGACGTTTCAAAATCTACTCTCGCGATGGTTACCACCTGCGGGTGGCACAGCCGCATCGGGCATAGCGCGGACAGGTTCCGGCTAAACCCTCCATCGCGGATTCAGGCCGGTCCGGGTGCGCGCAAGATAAATGTCGCGGAGGACATTTATCAGCCGATATCGGATAGTCGGCTCGGCTACACTCACCGAGCGCGGCGACGGGGCCGCGACTGAGGGGAGCGGCAATGAGTTCTCTGCGAGCGGCCCGTGCGCCGCATTCCCTCCCAGTGGCCTTGCCGCCGAGCCGCACCGTCGAGGTGCGCTCCGCCGACGGGACTCGCCTGCACACCGAGGTGTTCGGGCCTGAGGACGGCTATCCGATCGTTCTCGCCCACGGCATCACCTGCGCAATCCGGGTCTGGGCCTACCAGATCGCCGAGTTGGCCGGCGATTTCCGGGTGATCGCATTCGACCATCGCGGTCATGGACGTAGCGGCATCCCGCGCCGCGGCGGATACAGCCTCAGCCATCTCGCCGCCGATGTCGATGCGGTGCTCGACGCCACGTTGAGGCCGGGTGAGCGTGCCGTCATCGCGGGGCACTCGATGGGCGGCATGGCGATCGCAGCCTGGTCGGATCGATACCGGCACAAGGTCGAAGCGCGCGCCGACGCCGTCGCGCTGATCAACACCACCACCGGTGACCTGTTGCGTGAGGTGCGATTGTTGCCGGTGCCGGCACCGTTTGCGGCGGTGCGGGTGTTGGGCGGGCGTGCCCTGATCAACATTTTCGGTTCGTACCCGGTGCCACCCGCCGTGCGACGGGCCAGCCGGGAAATGATCTCGATGCTCGCGGTGGGCGCCGACGCGGACCGTGCCGTCGGAACACTGATCTACGACCTGTTCAACTCCACCCCGCCGGCAGGCCGCGGAGGCTGCGGTAAGGCCCTTATTGAGGCGATGGGACGCCGGCATATCGACCTGGCCGGCTTGACGGTGCCCACGCTGGTGATCGGCAGCCACCGCGACCGGTTGACGCCGCTGGTGCAGTCCAGGCGAATCGCCGCTGCCGCACCGAATCTCGCCGGCCTCGTCGAGTTGCCCGGGGGCCACTGCTCGATGCTGGAACGGCCCGCAGAGGTCAACCGGGAACTGCGGACACTTGCCGAATCGATCGCCGGCAGCAGGCGCATCAGCTCATAGCCGCGCTCATAAGCGCGAGGCGACCTCGGCGGCGGCCCGCTGACCGGAACGCACCGCCCCGTCCAGGAAGCCGGTCCACTCGTCGGCGGTCTCGGTGCCGGCCCAGTGGATGGGCCCGACCGGGCGCCGCAGCCACGGCCCGAAGCGCGTCCACGAGCCTGGCGGCACCGCAGCCGTTGGGCCACCTGGCGCGAATTCCTCAGCACCCCAACGATGATCGACGTAGTCGATCGGCTTCAATGCGTCATCGCCGAACAGTGCGGCGAAACACTCAAGCGCGCGTTGCCGACGCTGATCGGCGGGTAGCTCGTCGAACTTGCGGGCGTCGACAAACCCGAGCAGGATCCCGGGCCCGTCGGGCTGCGGGCTGACGTCGAAGGTGATGAACACCGGACCCTCGTCGGACAGCGCTTCACCAGAAAATCCAGCGCTGCGCCAGAACGGCGTGGGATAGGCGACATAGGCCTTACTGAGCCGGCCCTGCGGCCACTGCGCAGGCAGTTGCCGATGTTCGGCGGGCAGTGCGGGAGTGAATTCGATGATGCTCCAATGCTCCGGCGGGATAGCGACAACGACGTATTTGGCGTCCGCCGTGCCCTTTTCGCTGGTGACCGTTACGCCGTCGTCGTGATAATCGATGCGCCGCACGGCGGCTTCCAATATGACGCGGTCGCCGAGTTCGGCCGCTGCCGCGGCGGCGATCTGTTGCGTGCCGGCTGCGAAACGGTCTTGCTGGGCACCGTTTTCGACGTCTAGCATCCGATCCAGACCACCGGCCGCGCGGGCGTAACGAGCGGCGTGCAGCATCGACACGTCATCGGGTTCGCATCCCCAGGTGACCCGCGCCATGATGGCCAGCAGGTCCCTGGTGGTGGCGCCGGCGCGCACCGATCGCAACCACTGACCTAATGACTGGCTGTCCAGCCGCGCAGCGCGCCGGGCAGTCCACGGCTCCGTCAGCGGAACAGACCGGGCGATGCGTTCGAATTGCCAACGCACACGGCCGAGATCGATCAGGCCGCCGAGCGAGAGCCGGGGGATGGTTCCGCTGTAGGAGCGGACCGCGCCGCGCCACCGAATCAGGTTGGCGCCAGCGTGGTAGGTCGGGACCGTCGGGATGCCGAGCTCGTCGGCGAGAGCCAATACGGCGTCCTGCGTCGGGCCCACGAATGTGCCGCCCATGTCGACCGGGATGCCCGCGACGTGGCCGGTATACGAACGCCCGCCTACCCGGTCACGGCCCTCGAGCACCAGCACATCGTGGCCGAGCCGGCTGAGCTCGCGGGCCGCGGCGAGGCCGGCGAAACCGGCACCCACCACGACGACGTCTGCGGTCCAAGTCGCGTTAGGCATGCCCTTCAGTCAACCGCATCGATGCTGCGTAATGTCAGGGACCAACCGCCCGACTCCTTCCTCGGGTGGTTACACCACCCGAATTGTCGTCAGGCGGCCCTCGTTGAAAGTCTTCACCGCTCTATATGGCCTGGCTGACGCGGCTGAGCGGGCGCGGGAGCTCCGTGATGCCGGTGCCAGTGGCGTCGCCACCTTCGAGGGGCCGCACGATGTGTTCGCGCCACTGACGTTGGCGGCAACGGTCCCCGACCTGAACCTGATGACCAATGTCGCGATCGCGTTCCCACGCAACCCGATTCATCTGGCGCACCAGGCCAACGACCATCAGCTGCTGAGCTCGGGACGATTCATCCTCGGCCTGGGAACTCAGGTCCGGGCTCAAATCGAAAAGCGGTTCGGCGCCGAGTTCGACAAACCGGTGGCCCGAATGACCGAGCTCATTGCGGCGCTGCGGGCGATCTTCGCGGCCTGGAACTCCGGTGAGCGGCTGGACTTTCGCGGCGATTATTACCGGCACACGCTGATGACGCCGACGTTCAACCCGGGCCCGAATCCATATGGCCCGCCACCGATCTACGTCGGCGCGCTCGGCCCGCGGCTGACCCGTGCCGTCGCACAGCACGCCGACGGTCTGCTGGTGATGCCGTTCGGCTCGAAACGGTTCCTGCACGAGCACACCATGCCCATGGTTCGCGAGGGTCTGGAGGCTTCAGGCCGCCACACCACCGACTTGGCCGTGCTGCCCGAAATCATCGTCTCCGCGGGCGAAACCGATGCTGAACGCGAACAGGCCGACGCGCGGACACGCGCGCTGCTGGCGTTCTACGGCTCGACACCGGCGTACCGCCCGGTGCTGGCGGCGCATGGCTGGCAGGATCTGCAGCCCGAACTGAACACGTTGTCCAAGCAGGGCCGCTGGGAAGAGATGGGCGGGCTGATCGACGACGAGATGCTGCACACCATCGCCGCGTGCGGCACACCGGCTGACGTCGCACACCACATCCGCGACCGCGTCGACGGGATAGCCGAGACCGTCTGCCTCTACCAGGCGGCGCCGTTGAGCCTGCAGACCCTGTCCGCGATCGTCGACGAATTACGCTGACGGGAAAGCCTTTCCGGGGCGTTACGGGGCAACCGTCAACCAGTCCTTGAAGCCGGACGGGTCGTGGCGGCCCAGCGCGCCGTGCTCGTAGAGCCCCCAACCCTCGACCGGATCTCCGCTCCCGTCACGGCACACCGCCCGCCCGACATGGTCGATGACGCCGAAACCGGACCGCCCGATGATCGCCGGGTCGGTCATGTCGTAGGTCAGCCGTTCGACGAACTTCTCGCCCTTCCACATGCCGTGCAGCCAGTCCGAGTCGCCGCCGTAGCCGCCGCCGACATGGATGGGCACCGGCAACTTGGACTCGACATCGAAGTGCACCGGGGTGCCGTCCGGGGCGGTGGCGTCGATGGTCGCGCCGGTCGGGATGCGTGTGCCGGACCGGTAGTGAATCTTCACCCGCGGCCAGCCGAGCTGTTCGACGCGGCCGTCGCGCCAGATCCGGGTGCAGTCGTTGAGTGAGCGGAACCCGTTGGGCTCCTCCTGGATGATCAACACGACCGCGAAGTCCTCGAATGCCATCGGCACGTACAACCACCACATGCCCTCGAAAGGCGGGTCGGCGGGCCGGCCGGCGGGCTCGGCTTCGCCGATCGGCCGAATGCCCCAGGACCGGTCGCGGCTGCCGATCCAGGTGGCCGGGTCGACGGCAATTTCCTTGCCGTCCACGACGATCCGGCCGCTCCAGCTGCCGAGCTGGGCGAAGCGCTGCGCGTTCAGCGTCACGCGATTACCCGTACGCAGGATGTGCGGCTGCTCCTGGACGACGTCGAACAGGCCTTCCCAGGTGAGATCGGCTGCGATGCCTTCCGTTTCGTCGAGGACGATTCGCAGTTTGTGCAGCGGGTCGATGACGTCGACGCGGTAGCCGTTGACGTTCTGGTTGAGCCGATCCTGATCGACGGCATCGGACAAATGCACCGCGGTCTGGGTGTCGCCGCGGCGGATGAGCAGGAACGCGTCTTTGACCCCGAGGTTGGGGTAGTAACCGATGCCGCTGATCACAAAGATGTCGCCGGTGCGATCGTGGGCGTTGAAATAGGAGCGATCGTAGAAGTTGCGGTCCGAGGAACCCGGCCACGCGATCGGCTGGGGGACTTGGTGTACCGGGAACTCGTCGAGCGGTCCGAGCATTACTGATCCTCTCCGATAAGACGTTTCATCAGTCCTGAGTGATAGAACAGCGATTCGACGCTGTCAGGTTTCTCGGTCTCGCCGAAGTGCACCCGCCGCGCTCCGGTGCGCATGAACACGCAGGCCCACATGACCCCGGAGTAGACGTAGAACCAGTGCAGGTCGCCGATTTCGACGCCGGTGAGCCGCTGGTAGGTAGCCCGGACATCGTCCTCACGCATCACCCCGGGCAGGCCGGGCAGTGTCGCCAGGCCGGCGAGCTCCTGAAAGACCATGTGCGCAAAGATCATCCACGCGACGTCGAGTTCACGGGGGCCCAGCGTCACCATCTCCCAGTCCAGCACCGCCACCGGATGGAAGTCGCGGTACAACACGTTGCCCACCCGGGCGTCGCCCCAGAGCAGCACCGGCTCGGTGGCCGCCGCTTCCTGCGGCCAGTTGTCCTCCAGCCATTTGAATGTGCGCTCCAACAGCGGTGATCGACCGATGTCGGGCACCGCAAAGTCATACCACGACCGCACCCAGTTGAAATGCCTGCGCAGCGCGGAGTCGCCTTCCTGCCCTTCAGCCAGAAAGCTAAACGTCTTCTCCGCGTCCGGTATTGAATGCAGCTTGGCGAGCACCCCGACCGTTGCGTCCTGAAGCTCGCGCTGGCGCTCGACGGGTGCGTCGGCGAACCAGTTGCCACCGAAGGTGTAGGGCATGACGTCGGGCGGCACTTCGCCGTCGACGTAATCCATCAAAAAGAACGGTGTGCCCAAGACCTCGCCGGTGGATTCCAGCCAGCGCACCCGCGGGACGGGAACGTCGGTGATCTCGCCGACTTTGCGGATCACATCGAATTGGTGGTCGAGTCGATACGTCGGGAACACCTGGACGTCCTCGGCGGTGGGCGCCACCCGCGCCACCAGCTTCTGCGTAACCGGCTTGCCGTCCTCCTCCCAACGCGCGGTCAGGATGATGGTCTCCGACGACATGCCGGTCGAGTCGATGCCGCTTTCCACGGTGATCTCGGGCGTAGCGCCGCCCGGGAGCACCGTCGACAACCACTGCGACATCACCACCGGCAGCGTGGTGACGTCGCGGCTGGAGCGCTGCAGCCGGTCGACTTGGTCCAGCACGGGTTCGTTTGGCACGAGGGTGCCTCCATTCTCTGAGACTTGTCGCGTCAATTACGATACGGTGGGTAGCGTTATGAAAGCAGACCCATCCTCGGTTGACAAGGTCGCGGGTGCCGGACGGCCCCGGGACCCGCGCATCGACGCTGCCATATTGACCGCCACCGCGGATCTGCTTGTCCAAATCGGCTATTCGAACCTCACCCTGGCCGCGGTCGCCGAGCGCGCCGGAACGACGAAGACGGCGTTGTACCGGCGATGGTCGAGCAAGGCCGAGCTGGTGCACGAAGCGGCATTCCCGGTGGCGCCCACTGCGCTGGTGGGCCCGACTCGCGGCATGGCCGCTGACCTGCGAGCGATGATTGCGGCGGCGCGCGACGTGTTCACTACCCCGGTGGTACGTGCCGCGCTGCCCGGCCTGGTCGCCGACATGAGTGCCGACGCCGAGCTCAACGCCCGGGTGATGTCTCGCTTTGCGGGTTTGTTCACTGCGGTGCAGGCGCGGCTCAGTGAAGCGGTGGACCGCGGTGAGGTGCATCCGGACGTCGATCCGGACCGATTGATCGAGTTGATCGGCGGGGCGACGTTGTTGCGGATGCTGCTGAGTCCGGACGAACCGCTGGACGACGCCTGGGTGGACCAGACCACCGCCATCCTCGTGCACGGCGTTACTCGCGAGGTAGGGTCTGGCCGGTGATCGGACGACTGGATGGCCGCACGGCGATCGTCACCGGCGCCAGCCGCGGCCTGGGCCGGGCGATCGCTCTGGCGCTGGCCGGCGAAGGTGCGGCTGTCGCCGTAGTCGGCCGCACCGAAAGTGTCTGGAACGAAAGGCTTCCCGGCACTATTGGTGAGACGGTCGCCGATATCGAGGCAGCTGGCGGACGCGCGTTGGCGATCCGCGCCGACCTGCTCGACCGAGACGATATTGCGCGGCTGGTCGACGAGGCTCGAGATGCGCTGGGCCCCATCACGATCCTGATCAACAATGCGGCGTTCACCGCGCCCGGTCGCCCGCCCAAGCCCGGCGACGACGCGCGCCCGAAATCGGCGAAAGCACAACCGGCTGGCTTCAAGCCGGACTGGCCGCCCCTGCTCGGAACGCCGCTGGGTGCGTTTCGCCGCCACTTCGAGATCGCGGTGTTCGCCGCCTATGAGCTGATCCAACTGGTCTGCCCGGACATGATCGCCGCAGGCATCGGCTCGATCATCAACATCAGCTCGGTGGCGTCTCGGCTACCGGGTGATGGCCCCTACGCCGACCGTAGTGGCGGCGTGCTGCCCGGCTACGGCGGATCCAAAGCCGCACTGGAGCATTTGACCTGGTGTGCGGCCTACGATCTGGCCGGCCACCATGTTGCGGTCAACGCTCTGTCGCCGTCGAAAGCGATTATGACGCCGGGTCTTTCGTATTACGCCCGTGAGTTCGACGATGTCGCCACCCCAGAGGAGTTCGCGCGGGCTGCGTTGGAGCTGACGCTGGTGGATCCGACGGTCGTGACTGGCCGGACGATCGGCCACCTGCAAGTGCTCGACGGCAGCTTTCGCGCATTCCCGGGCTCGACCGGGTCTTAAGCGACCTTCGTCGCGGTGACGGCGTTGATGATCACGGCGTGCAGCCGGTACCAGTGTGGGGAGGCGAACCCGGCCCGCAGCAGCAGCCGAGTGGCGCGGCCCCTGGTGCGGGCTTTGCCGCGGCGGCTGGTGAGCATTGTCGGCAGCAGCATCCAAGAGAACTGGTCGACGAGCACCAGTCGACCACCGGGACACAGCACCCGTGCGCATTCGCGCAGCCCCGCTTGCTGATCAGACCAGTGATCGAATGAGGTCGTGCTGACGATCAGGTTGAACGTCTCGTCGGGGTAGCCGATCTGTTCGGCGACACCGGCAACGAACGTCAACCGGTCGTCTTGGGCAATGGCATTGGCCCTCTTCACCATCGCGGGTGCGGCATCGATGCCGACAAGCTGTTCGGCGTCGGGGTAGCGGCTTGCCAGCTCGCGTAGTAGATAACCGGTACCGCAGCCCACATCGAGCACCCGGACGGGTGCTGCGATGGTCGCCACAGCGAGGCCGGCGGTGCGTTCGGAGATCTGGTGATGGAGGCGACCCCGCCAGCCATGGTCGTAGCTCGCGGCCCGATCGTTGAACTCGGTGACGTCCCGATACGGCGGCACCGGCCTAGTGTGCCACCGGCTAGTGCTGTTCGGCGAGGCGTTTGAGATTGAGCAGTTGCCGTCGGGCCATCACGAGGTCGCCGACCGATAGCCCCGGAGTCAGCCAACGGCTCATGGTCGTAACAAGTTTCATCAGCAGGCGGGTTGACGGCCCATCGGGTACCAGCACGTAAGACATGCAGGTTCCCATGATCTCGCCGGTAAGGTGCTCGGGCGGCTCGACGGCAACGATGCGTCCGAACGGTCGGGTCGCCGCAGTGGAAAAAGATTCGCCCACGGCGGGCTCGGGTAGGCCGACGAGCTGCTGGGGTGAGCGACGGCCGAGGTTATCGATCCAGTCGTAGGAGTAGGGCGCGATCCTGATCTGACTAACCCACCGCCACAGCGTTTCCGGGGTGGTCTGCACGGTGACTCCGCGCCATACCTGCAAGGTCGGCATCGGCACGAAGTCGTCGCAGGGGTAGTGCCGGGCGACCTCGCCGTCCGTCACATTCCAGCGATCGCCGATCATCGGAATTCAGGTTAGCCGTCGGGCGGGTCCGGGTCTCCGCGGAGGAGTTCGTCGGGATGGTGGGCGTGGTTGATTTCGGGCGGCCCAGTCCCGTCGGTCCAGCCCAACCGCCCGTTTTTCATCACCTGCGTCCGCAGTTCAACGCGGCTGGCCCGGCCGTGATTCGCGCAGCACGCGAAGTGCAGTTGGTCGGCGTCGGTGCGGCCGCCGCGCGCAAAGTCCGGTGAATGGTGCACCTCGCAGTAATAGCCTGATACCAGACAATTGGGACGGGTGCAGCCGCGGTCGCGGGCATAGCAGATCAGTCGCTGGTCGGCGGTGGCGACGCGTTTCTGGCGGCCCAGGTACAGCGGCCGTTCGGTGTGCTCGTCGAACACCGCCAGGTAGTGAATCGCGCTCGCGGCCATGGCGATTAGATCCCGCATCGGCAGCCGGGAGCCACCGCCGGTTCTCGCGGGCGCCGGCATCGGGACCGACGCGTCGATTGCGGCGTCAGCGGCGCGATTGAGTTCGGCCAGTGTCGTGGTGACGACCACGGTGACCGGATGCCCGCGGTGTACACCGAGGCCGCCGGATGCGATGGCGGTTTTCAGGCCGAGCTTCAACGCGTCGTGGCAGCGTTGGGCGGGGCTGCGGTCATCGCGCGTTTCGGCGTCAGTATCGGGCTGGTGGCGGCCGGGCCGCACCGCGGCCTCGATGGCCTCGAAGTACGCGCGTGCCTCCGGGTCGAGCAAGCCGGACAGCCGC
>DATDLZ010000097.1:0-12010 GCA_036519055.1 Mycobacterium sp. | reverse complement strand
CACGCCCGCAAGCTCGAGACCGGCGCTCACCATCTCGGCCGTGGCTTTCGGGTCGGTCATCAGCAACGGCACTGATCGGACTGCGAGACCGTCGATTTCGGCGTGATCGCCCTCGTGGACCAGCCAGCAATCGAGGATTCCGATGCCCGCCCGCGCACCGTAGTGGCGCCCAACCGCCTCGGCGGTCGAGGCCACCCCGATCACCTGGAGACACTTATCGGCCATGCCACGCAACGGCTTTCCACCGATGATCGGCGAGTAGCCCACGACGGGGGCGCCGGTGGACCGCAATGCCGCGCGAATCCCGGGGATGGCCAGGATCGCGCCGACGCTGACCACCGGATTCGACGGCGCCACCAAGATGACGTCGGATTCGGCGATCGCATCGGTGACTTCCGTTGTCGCGTTGGCATTTTCAGCGCCGACGAAGGCGAAGCTGTGCGTCGGCAGTTGCGCGCGGTAGCGGACCCACCACTCCTGGAAGTGGATCGCGCGCTGGCTGTCGTCGGCGGGATCGGTGATGACGACATGTGTTTCGCAACGGTCGTCGCTGGCGGGCAGCAGTCGCGCGCCGGGTTGCCAGCGGTCGCACAACGCGGCGGTCACCTGCGAGAGCGGGTAGCCGGCGCGCAGCATCTGGCTACGCACCAGATGGGTGGCCAGGTCGCGGTCACCGAGTTGGAACCAGTCGGGCTGCACGCCGTACTGCGCGAGTTCTTCCTTGGCATGCCAGGTTTCGCCACGATGGCCCCAGCCGCGTTCCGGGTCGACGCCGCCACCCAGGGTGTACATGCAGGTGTCCAGGTCGGGGCAGATCCGCACCCCGTGCATCCATGCGTCGTCGCCGATGTTGACGACCGCGGTCAGCTCGTGTTCGCCGACGGGCGCAGACGCAGAGGCGAATTGGCCCAATCCAAGCAGTTGCTGCACCCCGAGCAGGAAGCGGGCGCCGCCAACCCCGCCGACCAGAACCGTGACCTTCACACCGCACGACAGTACGCGCGACCTCAGTGGAGACCCCGAGGTGAGTGGCGCAATCGGAGCGTGGGTTTGGTGCCGGAATGCCTTGTGTGACGGGTGTGACCGACACGCCAAGGCGGCATCGGTGTCAGTGTCGCAAAAAATTGGTCACGAGATGGTATGGAAATCTTCCGAATCGCTTGCAAAGAGCGTCTTACCCGTGTGTAATCACAGCAGTGTCATTTCGGTTGGCCGGCCGGATTCGGTGTCGCAGACCGAGATTCGATCATTTGTTCGAATCGGGATGACCGACATCAAAACAGTGGTCACATTCACGATCAACTAAAACCAGGTGAGGAGGCGGAGCATGTCCTATGAACACCTTCGAGGCTTAATGGGTGGGACACCACCGCACACCACTCCCGGCTTGCCGATCACAGGGGTATCCCCAAGGCCCCATTTGAGTTTGGTTCCCGACACGGTCGAAGATGAATTCGAGTCCGCCGAGGTTGAGACCGATCAGTGGCAAGACCGTGCGTTGTGTGCTCAGACGGATCCGGAAGCGTTCTTCCCCGAGAAGGGCGGCTCCACGCGCGAGGCCAAGAAGATCTGCCTTGGCTGCGAGGTGCGCAGTGAATGCCTCGAATACGCCTTGGCCAAAGACGAGCGCTTCGGAATCTGGGGCGGCCTCTCGGAGCGGGAACGCCGCCGCCTCAAGCGCGGAATCATCTGACCCGACGCGGTCATTCGATAGCGGGTGATTCGCCGCGCCCGACTGCGCCGCGGTTGCGATCACGCGTTATTCATCATCGATCGTCGGGTCGATGACCGAGGGCTCGACGTCCAGATAGGTGGCCACCTGAGCCACCAAAATTTCATGCAGTAATTCAGCCAGCTCGACCGTGTCTTTGGCGCGTCGCTCGATTGGCTTGCGGAACAACACAACTCGTGCACGGGTAGCGCTGCCGCGCACGTCGACGCCGGCGCTGATCAGCCGGGCGAGTGCGATCGGCCCGTCGGCGACCACCTCCGGTGGCCACTGCACGTTGTCGGGGTCTTTCGCCGAAATCCGCGGGATCTCGTCGACCGCCACGTCGAGTCCCGACAGTCGTTCCTGCCATCGCTGCTCGATGGGCTCGTAAGCCTCGAGCACCGCCATGTCGAAGCGTTCGGCGCGACTGCGCCACCCGGGCACCGTCGGCGGTAGCAGCGGGCCGCGCATATCGCGGCCGCGGCGCGAGACCTTTTTGCCCACCGGGTGCCGGCCGCGCTGGGAGCTGCGCGAATCGCTCACTCGGCGATGGTAACGGTTGGGCATCCCGGCCCCAGCGAATGCGCGTGTCCGGCGCCGCGTGGACGTTTTCGCACGATAATCTCACGATCGTGAACGTTCCGCGTCGCTGTTGCCGGCCTGGCTGTCCGCATTACGCGGTGGCGACGCTGACCTTCGTGTACGGGGATTCCACGGCGGTCATCGGCCCGCTGGCCATCGCCCACGAGCCGCACTCCTGGGACCTCTGCGTCAGCCATGCCGGCCGGATCACCGCGCCGCGCGGCTGGGAGCTCGTCCGGCATTCGGGCCCGCTGGCCACCAACCCCGATGAGGACGACCTGATCGCGCTGGCCGAAGCCGTGCGCGAGGGCCGCGACGTGGCCGCCGGCGGCGGCCCGGTCAACGGATTCCATGACTCGGGTGCCCAGTACAACGGTGGTGCGCAGTACAACGGTGCGACGGCCGAGGTGCCGGAGACCGGTGTCTTGACCTCGGCTGGCCAGCGCCCGGCCGGTAACGGGCGTCGCCGCGGTCACCTTCGGGTGCTGCCCGACCCCGCCGACTAGCAACGGCTGGCCCCTCGCTGCTGCGCGGCTGGGGGTACCCCACCGCGGGCGATCCGACCCGCATGGTCGCCGGGCTGGGTCTGATTGCCCGGCTCCTCACCATCGCGCTCGCCGCTCTGCATCGTCGCCGGGCTAGGCTGACGACCAAGTGTCCCTTTAGTCAGGAGCCCCTCGATGTCTCGGCCCGCTGCGGCTGTCCACCGTGTGATCAAGGCATATGACGTGCGAGGTCTGGTCGGCTCGGAAATCGACGAGTCGTTCGTCTCCGACGTCGGTGCCGCCTTCGCCACGCTGATGCGTAGCGAAGGCGCGCGGCAGGTCGTCATCGGCTACGACATGCGCGACAGCTCGCCGTCGCTGGCGGCCGCTTTCGCGGGCGGCGTCACCGACCAGGGTCTCGACGTCGTTCGCATCGGCCTGGCCTCGACCGATCAGCTCTACTTCGCCTCGGGGCTGCTGGACTGCCCGGGCGCGATGTTCACCGCAAGCCACAACCCGGCCGCCTACAACGGCATCAAGCTGTGCCGGGCGGGTGCCAAGCCGGTCGGCGCCGACACCGGGTTGACGACCATCAGCGACGACATCATCGCCGGAGTCGCGTCCCACGAAGGGCCGACCGGAATCGTGACCGACAAGGATGTGCTCGCCGAGTACGGCGACTTCCTGCGCTCGCTGGTCGACACCTCCGGGCTGCGTCCGCTGCGGGTGGCCGTCGACGCGGGCAACGGGATGGCGGGCCACACCACACCCGCGGTACTCGGTGCGATCGAGTCGATCACCTTGCTGCCGTTGTACTTCGAACTCGACGGCTCTTTTCCCAACCACGAGGCCAATCCGCTGGACCCGGCGAACCTCGTCGACCTGCAGAAATACGTTGGCGCAGTCGGTGCTGATATCGGACTGGCCTTCGATGGCGACGCCGATCGCTGCTTCGTCATCGATGAGCGCGGCCGGCCGGTGTCGCCGTCGACGGTGACCGGGCTGGTCGCCGCGCGCGAGCTGAGCCGGGAGATCGGTGCGACGGTGATCCATAACCTGATCACGTCGCGCGCGGTGCCGGAGTTGGTCGTCGAGCGCGGTGGCACGCCGGTGCGCTCACGGGTCGGGCACTCCTACATCAAGGGGCTGATGGCCGAGACCGGCGCGATCTTCGGCGGCGAACACTCGGCGCACTATTACTTCCGGGACTTCTGGGGAGCCGACTCCGGGATGCTGGCCGCGCTGTATGTGCTTGCCGCACTAGGCAAACAGGAGCGCCCGCTGTCCGAGGTCACCGCCGATTACCAGCGCTACGAGTCCTCCGGCGAGATCAACTTCACCGTGGCCGATGCAGGCTCCTGCGTCGAAGCGGTGCTCAAGTCGTTCGGCACTCGGATCCACTCCATCGACCACCTCGACGGGGTGACCGTCGACCTAGGTGAGGGCAGTTGGTTCAACTTGCGCACCTCCAACACCGAGCCGCTGCTGCGGCTGAATGTGGAAGGACGTTGCACCGAGGATGTCGACGCGGTCGTCGAGCAGGTCGCCGATGAGATCCGTCGGCAGGTCGGGCAGCCGGAGGCCGTGACGTGAACGCGGCCCAGGCCGTGATCGACCTCGACGACACCGAAGGCCTGCTTGCCGCCGACCGCGACGGACTGTTGCGGGCGGCATCGATGGGCGGCGCGCATGTGCGCGCGGCCGCGGCCGCACTCGATGAGGGCGCCTTGGACTCGCTGCGTGGCGATCTTCCGCGCACCGTGATCTGGGTTGCCGGACGAGGTACCGCCGAGACCGCGGGCACCATGCTGGCCGCGACGTCGGGTGGTGCCCCGACGCCGATCGTGATCGCCGCCGAGGCGCCGCCGTGGATCGGCGCGCTGGACATGCTGATCGTGGCGGGCGACGACCCCGGCGACCCGGCACTGGTCGGAGCCGCCGCGAGCGCGGTGCGCCGGGGTGCGCGGGTGGTCGTCGCGGCGCCGTACGACGGCCCGCTGCGTGATGCCACGGCCGGCCGGGCGGCGGTCTTAGACCCGCGTCTGCCGGTCGCCGACGGGTTCGGTCTGTGCCGATACCTGGCCGTGGGGCTGGCTGTCCTGCAAAGTGTCGATCCCAAGTTGCAGGTGGACCTGGCCGCGCTGGCCGACGAGTTGGACGCCGAAGCGCTGCGTAACAGTGCCAGCCGCGAAGTGTTCACCAACCCGGCCAAGGCGCTGGTCGAGCGCATGTCGCGGCGCCGGGTGGTGCTGACCGGGGACTGTGCCGCAACTCTGACGCTGGCCCGGCACGGGTGCGCGGCTCTGCTGCGGTTCGCGCACGAGGTAGCCGCGGCCGCCGGTCTGGCGGACGCCCTGATCGCGCTGGGTGCGGGGGCGGGGTCGGGGTTCGCCGACCCGACGGAGTCGTTGTTCCACGACGAGGAGATCGACGGGCCGATCACCGAGCGGTTGCGGGTGCTGGCGTTGACTCTGGATGCCGAGCGGACGGTGGTCGCGTCGCGGATCGCCCAGTTCGACGACGTGGACATGGTCGGTGCCGAGGACGTGCCTGATCTGCTGGATGGCCGCCGCGCGCTGCCCGGCACACAACAGGTGGAGCAGCAGCTGGCTATATTGGCTGTCCGACTGGAGATGGCTGCGGTTTATTTGCGACTGGTGCGGGGATAACTGGGTCTGAGGTTATAGAGAGTGCAGCTGCTACGCGGAGCGATACGAACGTACGCATGGGGGTCGCGGACCGCCATCGCGGAGTTCACTGGTCGCCCGGTACCGGCCGCCCATCCAGAAGCCGAGCTCTGGCTCGGGGCAAACCCGGGCGACCCGGCGTTCCTCGAAGACCCCGACGGCGAAGTCTCGCTGTTGCAGGCGGTGGTCGCCGATCCGGAAGGGCAACTCGGCGCCGCGGCTCGCGCCCGGTTCGGCGATGCGCTGCCGTTCCTACTCAAGGTGCTGGCGGCCGAGGAGCCGCTGTCGCTGCAGGCGCACCCCAGTTCCGAGCAAGCCGCCGAGGGCTACCTGCGCGAGGAACGCCTCGGCATCCCGGTGAACTCGCCGGTGCGTAACTACCGCGACTCCAGCCACAAGCCCGAGCTGTTGGTGGCGCTTCAGCAATTCGAGGTGCTGGCGGGCTTCCGTCCCGCGGCCCACACCATCGAGCTGCTGCGGGCCTTGGCGGTGTCCGACCTGGATCCGTTCATCGATTTGCTGAACGACCAGTCCGACGCGGACGGACTCCGGGCGTTGTTCACCACCTGGATCACCGCCCCGCAGCCCGACGTCGACGTGCTGGTGACCGCGGTACTGGATGGCGCAATCAACTACTTGAGTTCGGGTGCAACGGAATTCGCGGCGGTAGCCAAGACGGTGCTAGAGCTGGGTGAGCAGTATCCCGGCGACGCCGGTGTGCTGGCCGCGCTGCTGCTCAACCGGATAACGCTCCGTCCCGGCGAGGGGATCTTCTTGTCGGCCGGCAATCTGCACGCCTACTTGCGCGGCGTCGGTCTCGAAGTAATGGCCAACTCCGACAACGTGTTACGGGGTGGCCTGACTCCCAAGCACGTCGACGTTCCCGAGCTGCTGCGGGTCCTGAACTTCAACCCGACCACCGAGTCTCAACTGCATGCCCCGACGCATCCGGATGGATTGGCGTCGTTCTACGACACGCCCACCGCCGAGTTCGCGGCGTCCATGCTCACGTTGGGTGACGACCAGATCGGCCACGAAGTCGATGCCCCGTCGCGCCACGACGGTCCGCAGATCCTGCTATGCGTCGAGGGCGCGACGGCGGTGCACGGCAAGGGCGGGGCGTTGATGCTCACCCGTGGCGCCGCCGCCTGGGTGGCCGCCGACGACGGTCCTATCCGGCTGGTCGCGCACGAGCCGACGAAGATCTTCCGGGCTACCGTCGGCCTGTGACTAATGCGGCGCCAACGCGCCGCGGCGTTCCGGCCGTCCAGCTCGGCGCTCGGCGCGCCAGAGTCGCATGTTGTGCCGAATAGTGCGGCCGACCAGCCTCGCCGACGGGACCATGTAAAGGCTGTCCAGTAACGAGAACCGGCGCAAAAACCATTCGGCGAGAACAGGATCGGTCTCGGCCGCCCCGAGGAACTGGTCGAACAGACTGCCCACCGGGCCGAACCACCACGGCTTGTCCCCGGTGGCGTGATGGAAGGTGAGGTCGCCGATCGCCGTCATCATCCACACCGGATACGTCGACTTGGCGGTGGCTCGATTCACCCTGCGCACCAGGTCTTCGCCCGCACCGCCGGCCAGCGCTCGGCGCAGGTGACCGGCCTGCAGCGAGGTCATCGTCATGCCCTGGCCGTACGTGGGGTCGAAACTGGCCACCGCATCGCCCAACGGGAGAATCCCGGCCGGAAACCGGTCCAGCTCGTGGTACCGGCGCCACCGGCTGACGGGGTAGCGGTGGAAAGCCACCTCGCCGACGGGATCGGCCTGCTGCAGCGCGGTGGCGATTCGTTCGGGGAGCAGCGTGTTGGCCAGCGCCAGCATTTCGGGAAAGGTATGCGGCGGTTCGACTTTCGCGACGCCGAAGGTTGTCAGTGTCCAGGTGCCATCCTCGTAGCCGAGTAGGCCCATCCCGAGCGGCTGCTCCCGCGACGCGCCGGCAACGATCACACGCTCACGGATCGCGCCGTCGGGCAGCCGAAGCTGGTGCGACGCATAGCCGATGCCCACGTCGACCGTCTTCTCGGGCGGACGCTGATATCCCCACTGCTCCAGCCACACTGGCAGCCGGGTGCCGCGGCCGGCGGCGTCGACGACCAGGTCGGCGGCGACAAAGTCGGGCTCGTCGGCGTCGCTGTCCAGCAACACCCCGGTGACCCGTTGCGCATCGAAGTCGAAGCGTGGTTGGGCCACCGAGCGATGCTGGATCTCGACGTTGTCGATGTCGCATACCCGGCGCCGGATCTGCCATTCCAGCTGCGGGCGGCTGGGCACGTAGGCGGTGAACTGGTCGCGCAGCGTCTGCCCGGTGCCCAGCACGTGGCCGGCCGCGCCGAAGTGGATGCAGTCCGGGCGGTTCTCCAGGATGGGAACGCCGGCGGCCACCATGCCGTCGAGCAGACCGGGGAACAACCCCTCGAATTCCATCGCGCCGCGCGCCATTAGCAGATGAACGTGACGGCCCTGCGGGACGGCGGTGCGGTTGCTGGGGGTGGCCGGCAGTTCGTCGCGCTCGAACACCGTCACCCGGTGGTAGAAGTCCGACAGCACCCGCGCCGCGCACAATCCGGCGATGCTGGCGCCGATAACTACGGCGTGCCCCCGGGAATTCTCCCCACCCATCTGGCCACCGTACTCGGTACTGTCCGGGTCCATGGCTGACCGCTGGCGCACCAAATCGATCGAACAATCGATTGCCGATACCGACGACCCGGATACCCAGCTGCGCAAGGATTTGAGCTGGTGGCACCTCTGCGTGTTCGGGGTGTCGGTGGTCATCGGGGCCGGCATTTTCACCGTCACCGCGTCGACCGCGGGTGACATCACCGGGCCCGCGATCTGGATCTCGTTTCTCATCGCGGCGATCACCTGCGGGCTGGCCGCGCTGTGTTACGCCGAATTCGCGTCGATGCTGCCCGTGGCGGGGAGCGCCTACACGTTCTCCTACGCCACCTTCGGCGAATTCGTGGCCTGGACCATTGGCTGGAACCTCGTCCTGGAATTGGCGATCGGCGGCGCGGTCGTCGCCAAGGGCTGGTCCAGTTATCTGCAAACGGTACTCGGATTGGCCAGTGGCACAGTCAATGTCGGGCCGCTGACGCTGGACTGGGGTGCGCTGGTGATCGTTGGGCTGGTGGCCACCCTGGCCGCGCTGGGCACCAAGTTGTCGTCGCAATTCTCGATGGTGGTCACCGCGATCAAGGTCGCGGTGGTGGTGCTGGTGATCGTCGTCGGCGCCTTCTACATCAAGACCGCGAACTACTCGCCGTTCATCCCGCCGCGCGAGGCCGGCAACGCCGGCGGCGGGATCGACCAGTCGTTGCTGTCGTTGCTCACCGGCGCGCACGGCAGCCACTACGGTTGGTACGGCGTGCTCGCCGGGGCCTCGATCGTGTTCTTCGCGTTCATCGGATTCGACATCGTGGCCACGATGGCTGAGGAGACCAAGAACCCGCAACGCGACGTCCCTCGGGGGATCCTGGCCACGTTGGGCATCGTGACCGTGCTCTACGTGGCGGTGTCAGTGGTGCTGTCCGGCATGGTCTCCTACACCCAGCTGAAGACCACCCCCGACGGCCACCACGCCAACCTCGCCACCGCCTTCGCCGTGAACGGCGTGCAGTGGGCCTCCGGGATCATCTCCATCGGCGCATTGGCCGGCCTGACCACTGTGGTCATGGTGCTTCTGCTCGGTGGATGCCGGGTGCTGTTCGCCATGGCACGCGACGGGTTGTTGCCGCGGCAGCTGGCCAAGACCGGTTCGCACGGCACCCCGGTGCGTATCACCGTGCTGGTTGCGTTACTGATTGGCGCCACCGCCTCGGCGTTTCCGACCGACAAGCTCGAGGAAATGGTCAACGTCGGCACCTTGTTCGCGTTCCTGCTGGTCTCCGCCGGCGTCATCGTGCTGCGACGCAGCCGTCCGGACCTGCCGCGCGGCTTTCGCGCGCCGATGGTGCCGCTGCTGCCGATCGCCTCGGTGTGCGCGTGTGTCTGGCTGATGGTCAACCTGACCGTCGTGACCTGGATTCGATTTGGCGTATGGATGGTCGTGGGGGTTGTGATCTACCTGGGCTATGGACGCCGAAAATCGGTTCTGGCCAGGCGTGGTGCTGGCGCGCGGGGAGGCGATTGACGCCCGCGCAGGCTCCAGTTACTTTACAAACGCTTGCTTTGTGTCTAGACAACGGACGTAGAGTGCGCTAATGTCCATTCTCAAGGTGTTATGGCTCACAAGGAGGTTGGCATATGACCGCGGCATTAGGTCCGAACGCAAGGGTGTGGCAGGACAAGAAGCGCTACATGTGGCTGATGGGATTGATCGTCCCGACGCTGCTGCTGACGATCCTGCCGTTCGTCTGGGCGATGAATCAGGCCGGCTGGCAGACCGCATCACAGGTGCTGTTCTGGATCGGACCGATCCTGCTCTACATCCTGCTGCCGGCCCTTGACCTGCGGTTCGGAGCCGACGGTCAGAACCCTCCCGACGAGGTGATGGAGTGGCTGGAGAACGACAAGTACTACCGCTACTGCACCTACGCCTTCATCCCGTTCCAGTTCGTCAGCCTGATCCTGGGCGCGTACCTGTTCACCGCGTCGAACCTGAGCTGGCTGGGGTACGACGGGCCGTTGAGCTGGCCGGCCAAGATCGGCCTCGCGTTGTCGGTGGGCGCGCTGGGCGGCGTCGGCATCAACACCGCTCATGAGATGGGGCACAAGAAGGATTCGCTCGAGCGCTGGCTGTCCAAGATCACCCTCGCGCAGACCGGCTATGGCCACTTCTACATCGAGCACAACCGCGGCCACCACGTCCGGGTGGCGACACCGGAAGACCCCGCGTCCGCCCGGTTCGGTGAGACGTTCTGGGAGTTCTTGCCGCGCAGCGTCTTTGGCAGTGCTAAGTCGGCCTGGCGGCTGGAGGCTCAGCGGGTGCGCCGGCAGGGCGGCAACCCGTGGAACCCCAAGACCTATCTGTCCAATGACGTCATCAATGCCTGGCTGATGACCGTGGTGCTGTGGGGAGTGCTGATCGCGGTGTTCGGCCCGGCGCTGATCCCGTTCCTGATTGTCCAGGCAGTCTTCGGCTTCAGCCTGCTGGAGTCGGTCAACTACCTCGAGCACTACGGCCTGCTGCGGCACAAGAACGACAACGGCCGGTACGAACGCTGCACGCCGGAGCACAGCTGGAATTCCGACCACATCGTCACCAACCTGTTTCTGTACCACCTGCAGCGGCACAGTGATCACCACGCCAATCCGACCCGGCGCTACCAGACGCTGCGCAGCATGGACGGGTCGCCGAACCTGCCGAGCGGTTACGCGGCGCTGATCGGGTTGACCTACTTCCCGCCGCTGTGGCGCAGGCTGATGGACCACCGGGTGCTGGCGCACTATGGCGGCGACATCACCCGGGTCAATGTGCAACCGCGCCTACGCGAGAAGATGCTGGCCCGCTACGGGGCCGCGGCCTGATGGCCGCCTACCGCTGCCCGGATTGTGCCGACACCTACGACTGAGTCAAAGGTGCTCTGCGAGAAAGTTTTCCGAAAGAGATCCGCTGAGGACAGCTCCTTGAGGGGTGGAGCTGCCCCGCCTGATGGAGGTAACGAAATGAGCGACTACAAACTGTTCGTCTGCGTGCAGTGCGGCTTCGAATACGACGAGGCCAAGGGGTGGCCGGAAGACGGCATCGCGCCCGGCACCCGCTGGGACGACATCCCTGAGGACTGGAGCTGCCCGGACTGCGGCGCCGCCAAGTCGGACTTCGAGATGGTGGAAGTCGCCCGCGCGTGACACCAACCAGCTTGACAACGTCGAGCGCCGCGTCACACGGGAGTGGCGCGAGAGGCGTTAGGGTCGCGCATATGCGAAGGGTCCCGTACGCCGAGGCGTCGCGGGCCCTTCTGCGTGATTCGGTGCTCGACGCGATGCGCGAGCTGCTGGGTAGTCGCGACTGGTCGGCGATCACACTGGCCGACGTGGCCCGCGCCGCGGGCATCAGCCGGCAGACCATCTACAACGAGTTCGGATCGCGGCAAGGCCTGGCCCAGGGCTACGCGCTGCGGCTGGCCGACCGTCTGGTGGACGCCGTCGAAGACGCCATCTACGCGAACGTCGGCGACGTCTATGCGGCCTTCCTGCAAGGCTTTCGGGCGTTTTTCGCCGACTCGGCGGCCGACCCGCTGGTGATATCGCTGCTGACCGGGGTGGCAAAACCCGACCTGCTGCAGATCATCACCACCGACAGTGGGCCCATCATCACGCACTGCTCGGCCCGCCTGACGTCGTCTTTCGTGCACAGCTGGATGCGCGCCAGCGAGGAAGACTCCGGAATGATCGCGCGCGCCATCGTCCGGCTGGCCATGAGCTACGTGTCGATGCCGCCGGAGGCCGACCACGACGTGGCCGCTGACCTGGCACGACTTATGACGCCGGCGGCCGAGCGCTACGGTGAGTTTCGGGAAGACTTCGAGTCAGAGGCCCGGGGTGGTACCACCGGCGAGCCAGGTGGAGCCAACTAATAGGCTTGTCGGATCCGACTG
>DATDLZ010000096.1:0-27679 GCA_036519055.1 Mycobacterium sp. | reverse complement strand
TCGTGTTCCTCGCCACCGTCGCGGTGTCAGCGTTGGTCGTCGGCGATCAAACTCGTTACTACTTCACCGATTTGATCTTCAAGGCCGACCGGGTCGGACCGATCTGCACGATCTTCAACCAGTCCTGGCGGGGTGGTATCTGCCGGATCATCGGCCACGACGCCGGCTACAGCCCGGTGGTAGTGGTCGCGATCGCTGTCACCGCAATACTTTCCGTGCTCGCCTGGCGCGCAGTGAGCGCCCGTTCGACCGAACAACTCGGCCGACTGCTGATCGTCGAACTGTTCGGGCTGTTGCTCTCGCCGATTTCTTGGACGCACCACTGGGTGTGGCTGGTGCCGTTGATGATCTGGCTGCTACACGGCCCGCTGTCCGACCGTCGTGGCGCACGCATTCTCGGCTGGATGTGGCTGGCGCTCACCACCATCGGCGTGCCATGGCTGCTGAGCTTCGCCCAGCCGACCATCTGGCAGAATGGCAGACCCTGGTATCAAGCCTGGGGCGGACTGGTCTACATCGTGGCGACGTTGGCCACGCTGGCCTGGATCGCGGCCAGCGGAAAGCGCGCGGCAAGCTCCCGATCCGGCTAGTCCCCGATAATGGCGTCGATGTCATGGGCCATCGCCACGTCTTTGTCGGTGATGCCACCTTCGGAATGCGTCACCAAAGCGAAAGTCACTGTCCGCCAACGAATATCGATGTCGGGGTGATGGTCTTTAGCTTCGGCGTGCTCGGCCACCCGGCGCACCGCGTCGATGCCGGCGAGAAATTCCGGAAACTTCACCGACCGGCGCAGCACACCCTCTTCGCGTTCCCACCCGTTGAGGTCAGGCAGTGCGGCGTCTACTTGGTCATCCGTTAACACAGCCATATTTCAAACGTATACCGTCAGCCGCGATGGTCAACCAGATAGTGGTCGCCGGAGCGATCGTCGCCGAGTCGATGGTGCTGATCGCACAACGCACGCGGCCGCCCGAACTGGCCGGCCGATGGGAACTGCCCGGCGGCAAGGTCACCGCGGGTGAGACCGAACCCGCGGCGCTGGCCCGCGAACTCGCCGAAGAACTCGGAGTTGACGTCGCGATCGGCGTGCGGCTGGGCGACGACGTTGCGCTCACTCCGACGATGACGCTGCGGGCTTACGCGGCCACCCTGCTGCGCGGCAAGCCGCAGCCGCACGATCACGCAGCGCTGCGATGGGTGTCTGCGGCGGAGCTGCACGACGTCGACTGGGTGCCAGCCGACCGCGGCTTCCTGCCGGCGCTGACTCGTCTGCTGACCACCGCAACAGAGGTCCCGCGGTAAACGTCACAGCCGCTCAGTTTCGCGATACACGACCTGCACTGAAACAATCACCGACGTGGATTTCCGAAACGTCGCCATCGTCGCTCACGTCGATCACGGCAAGACGACACTGGTCGATGCGATGTTGCGGCAGTCCGGCGCACTGACCCATCGCGGCGACGACGCCATCGAACGCCTCATGGACTCGGGTGACCTGGAGAAGGAAAAGGGCATCACGATCCTGGCGAAGAACACTGCCGTGCACCGCCAGCACGCGGACGGTTCGATGACCGTCATCAACGTCATCGACACGCCCGGTCACGCCGACTTCGGCGGCGAGGTGGAGCGCGGCCTGTCGATGGTCGACGGCGTGCTGCTGCTCGTCGACGCGTCGGAGGGGCCGCTGCCGCAGACCCGCTTCGTGCTGCGCAAGGCGCTGGCCGCGCACCTGCCCGTGATCCTGGTGGTGAACAAGACCGACCGCCCCGACGCCCGCATTGCCGAGGTGGTGTCCGAGAGTCACGACCTGCTGCTCGATGTCGCCTCCGATCTCGACACCGAAGCGCAAAAGGCCGCCGAAAACGCGCTCGGACTGCCGACGCTGTACGCCTCCGGCCGCGCGGGCATCGCGAGCACCACCGAGCCGGCCAACGGCGAGAACCCCGCGGGCGAGAACCTGGACCCGCTGTTCGACGTACTGCTCGAGCACATCCCGCCGCCGCAGGGTGACCCCGAGGCCCCGCTGCAGGCGCTGGTGACCAACCTCGACGCGTCGGCCTTCCTCGGCAGGCTGGCGCTGATCCGGATCTACAAGGGCCGGATCCGCAAGGGTCAGCAGGTGGCCTGGATGCGCGAGGTGGACGGCCATCCGGTCATCACGAACGCCAAGATCACCGAGCTACTCGTCACCGAGGGCGTGGAACGGACGTCCACCGACGAGGCGATCGCGGGTGACATCGTTGCCGTGGCGGGCATTCCGGAGATCATGATCGGCGACACGCTGGCCGACACGGAGCACGCCCACGCGCTGCCGCGCATCACCGTCGACGAGCCCGCCATCTCGGTGACCATCGGCACCAACACGTCGCCGCTGGCGGGCAAGGTATCCGGACATAAGCTCACCGCACGCATGGTCAAGTCGCGGCTGGACTCCGAACTCGTCGGCAACGTGTCCGTCAAGGTCGTCGATATCGACCGGCCGGACGCCTGGGAGGTGCAGGGCCGAGGCGAACTGGCTCTGGCGGTCCTGGTCGAGCAGATGCGCCGGGAAGGCTTCGAGCTCACCGTCGGTAAGCCGCAGGTGGTCACAAGGACCGTCGACGGCAAGCTGCACGAGCCGTTCGAGGCGATGACCATCGACTGCCCCGACGAGTTCGTCGGCGCGATCACCCAGTTGATGGCCGCCCGCAAAGGCCGCATGGAGGAGATGGCCAACCACGCGGCTGGCTGGGTCCGGATGGACTTCATCGTGCCGAGCCGTGGCCTGATCGGGTTTCGCACCGACTTCCTCACCCTGACCCGCGGCACCGGCATCGCCAACGCCGTGTTCGACGGCTATCGCCCGTGGGCCGGCGAGATCCGGGCCCGTCACACCGGGTCGCTGGTCTCGGACCGAACCGGCAAGATCACGCCGTTCGCCTTGACCCAACTGGCCGATCGTGGGCAGTTCTTCGTCGAACCGGGCGACGACACCTACGAGGGTCAGGTGGTGGGTATCAACCCGCGCGCCGAGGACCTCGACATCAATGCGACCCGTGAGAAGAAGCTCACCAACATGCGCTCGTCAACCGCCGACGTCTTCGAGACGCTCGCCCGTCCGCTGGAATTGGGCCTCGAACAGGCCATGGAGTTCTGCGCCGAGGACGAGTGCGTGGAAGTGACGCCTGAGGTGGTCCGGGTGCGCAAGCTCGAGCTCACGGCGACCCTGCGGGCACGGGCGAAGGCGCGGGCCAAGGCTCGCGGCTAGCTGCCGGATGCGCGTCGCCGAACGGACGGGCACCGATACCCTGTTGGGCGTGCCGAAACGAGCCCGCCGGGTCTACGCGACCACCGGCGTGCTGGTTTCGTTGCTGGCGTTCGCCGGCTGCACTGTCAGCCCGCCGCCGGCGCCGCAGAGCACTGAGACTAAACGCAGCACGCCTCCGCCACCGCAGCGCAAGACGCAGATCATCATGGGCATCGACTCGATCGGCGCCGGCTTCAACCCGCATCTGCTCTCCGATCTGTCCGCGGTGAACGCCGCAATCAGTGCGTTGGTGCTGCCCAGCGCATTTCGTCCGGTGGCCGATCCGGCCACGCCGACGGGATCCCGGTGGGAGATGGATCCGACGCTGCTGGTGTCCGCCGAGGTGACAGGAGAAAACCCGTTCACGGTCACCTACAAGATCCGGCCGGAGGCGCAGTGGACCGACAACGCCCCGATTGCCGCCGACGACTTCTGGTACCTGTGGCGACAGATGGTCGGCCAACCCGGTGTGGTCGACCCGGCCGGTTATGACCGGATCACCGGCGTGCAGTCGATCGACGGCGGCAAGCAGGCCGTCGTCACCTTCGCCCGGCCCTATCCGGCGTGGCGCGAGTTGTTCAGCAACATCCTTCCGGCGCACATCGTCAAGGACGTGCCGGGTGGCTTCCCGGCTGGGCTGGCGCGTGCCATGCCGGTCACCGGTGGACAGTTCCGGGTGGAGTCCATCGACCCGCAACGCGACGAGATCCTGCTTGCCCGCAACGACCGGTACTGGGGACCGCCGGCCAAGCCGGACATGATCCTGTTCCGCCGGGCCGGGGCGCCCGCCGCGCTGGCCGACTCGGTGCGCAACGGCGATACCCAGGTGGCCCAAGTGCACGGTGGCTCAGCGGTTTTCGCGCAGCTGTCGGCGATCCCGGACGTGCGGACCGCCCGCATCATGACGCCCCGAGTCATGCAGCTGACGCTGCGCGCCAACGAGGCGAAGCTGGCCGATGCACAGGTGCGCAAGGCAATCTTCGGACTACTCGACGTCGACCTGCTCGCCGCCGTGGGTGCGGGCAGCGACAACACCGTCAGCTTGGCCCAGGCGCAGATCCGCTCGCCCAGCGATCCGGGCTACGTGCCGACAGCGCCTCCGGTGCTGACCCGGACGGCGGCGCTGGGATTACTGGAAGCGGCCGGCTACCAGATCGACAACGACACCTCGACCCCGGAGATCACCCGCGGGCACGTCAGCAAGGACGGCAAGCAGCTCTCGCTGGTCCTCGGTGTGGCGGCCAACGATTCGACGGCTGTGGCCGTGGCCAACACCGCCGCCGACCAGTTGCGCAATGTCGGCATCGCCGCGACCGTGCTGGCGCTTGACCCGGTAGCGATGTACCGCGATGCGCTGGTCAACAACCAGGTGGACGCGTTGGTGGGCTGGCGCGAGGCCGGCGGAAACTTGGCGACGCAGTTGGCTTCCCGCTACAGCTGCCCGGCGCTGGAGGCGACCACGGTATCGACGGCGACGGCACCGGCGTCCGCACCCGACCGGTCGGTGCCGGCCAAGCCGGCTCCGGTCACCACTCCGACGGCGACGACCTCGACACCGGGTGCCCACGGGCAGGAGTCCGGCGCGTTGGTGCAGGCGCCGTCGAACTTGACTGGCATCTGTGACCACAGCATCCAGTCAGACATCGATGCCGCGCTGAACGGCACCAAAGACATCAACGATGTGGTCAACGCCGTGGAGCCGCGGCTGTGGGATATGTCCACCGTGCTGCCGATTCTGCAGGACACCACGATCGTCGGCGCGGGCCCGAGTGTGCAGAATGTCAGCCTTTCCGGCGCGGTGCCGGTCGGCATCGTCGGCGATGCCGGGCAGTGGGTGAAGAGCGCTCAGTGACCGTCAAGCGACGGTCCATCGGTAACGATTCGATATCTGTTAGACGAAAGTAAGCGAATCGGCATCCTTAAGGTTTCTCTCAGGTACTGTTCGAGAGACCGGTTCAGGAACAAGCCGGGGAAGCATCAGCTACTCGAGACCGTTCGTGACCAAACCCGGCGGCATCCTCGGCGGATTCTTTTGATCGAAGCCATTCCTCAATCGAGGGGCCTTCGACCACCCATACGCTAAAGGCGGACCGGCCAGGGGGCGGCCCGCCTTTGGTCTTATCCGGGTGGGCCCCGGTGCGCCTCTAATCTGAAATCCGTTGTACTGCAACGGAAATAGCGGCTATATCGAGTGTGGCAGCACGGTGTCGACGATCTGCGCGAGTTGACGCTTGTTGGGCGGGGCGCCGGTCAGCAGCAGCTGCTGGTTGATCATTGCGGTGCCGGCTCGCGCGGTATACGCCGTCAGCATGGCCGCGTCGATCTCGCCATTGGCCGCGCCGGCCTGCAGGACCGATTCGATCATCCGCAATCGGGGTCCGACGACGGCGTCGGCGAAGATCGCGCGCAACTCGGGCTCGTGCAACAGCTGCTGCATGATGAACAGCCCGGGGAACGCGGTCTTACCCGCAACGAGATCGCAGTGTGCGCTGAAGATGGCCAGCAGATTCTCCCGTGCCGATCGGTCCGTGCGCGGCTCAGGTAACGGCGGCAGCGCGTAGAGCAACGCCGCCTGAACTAAATCGTGCTTGCTGGACCACCGTCGATACAACGCTGCTTTGCCGGTGCGTGCCTGCGCGGCGATGCCTTCCATGGTCAGTCCGCCGTAACCGACGGCAGCCAATTCGGCCAGCGTCGCGTCGTAGAGGGCGTCTTCGAGTTGCTTGCCCCGGCGGCGGGTGCGGACCGTTGCCGTCTGCTCTGCCATGCGACGATAGTAGTCAGCAACGTATATTGAGCGGAGCTCGGCTTTGCCGAGCTGCTGACTATTGCTGCGGCCCAGTGGTTTAGGCCGCGAAATCCTTTGCCGCGCAGCGCAACGGTAGGGTCGTCCCATGCAGGAGACTCCCCGGCTGCTGTTCGTGCATGCCCATCCCGATGACGAGACCATCACCAACGGCGTCACCATCGCGCACTACGTCGGGCGTGGCGCGCAGGTGCAGGTCGTCACCTGCACACTCGGCGAGGAAGGCGAGGTGATCGGCGACCAATGGGCCCAGCTGGCCGTCGAGCACGCCGATCAACTCGGCGGGTACCGCATCGGAGAGCTCACCGCCGCGCTGCACGCCTTGGGCGTCAGCGGGCCGACATACCTCGGCGGCCCGGGCCGGTGGCGTGATTCGGGGATGGTCGGCGCCGAAGCGCGCAGCCGGCAACGGTTCAGCGACGCCGACGAACGCGAGACCGTCGGCGCGCTGGTCGCCATCATCCGCGAGTTGCGCCCGCACGTCGTGGTGACTTACGACCCCAACGGCGGATACGGACATCCCGACCACATTCAGACCCACGTCGTCACCACCGCGGCGGTGGCCGCGGCCGGCACCGACGACTACCCGGGCACGCCGTGGTCGGTGCCCAAGTTGTACTGGACGGTCATTGCCCGCAGCGCGTTCACGGCGGGGTGGGAGGCGCTCGGCCCCGGCGATTTACGCGACGAATGGGTCATCCCACCGGTCGACGGCGACTTCGCCGGGCTCGGCTACGGCGACGACGAGATCGACGCCGTGATCGACGACCCAGATGCCTTACCGGCCAAGACGGCCGCACTGCTCGCGCACGCTACGCAGCTCACCGTCGGACCCACCGGCAAGGCGCTCGCGTTGTCGAACAACCTCGCCCTGCCGATCGTCGCGCAGGAGCACTACGTACTGGTCGCCGGCGACGCCGGAGATCGTGATGAGCGCGGTTGGGAGACCGATCTGCTCGCCGGACTCGACCTCGCCTGGTCCGTCACGCGGTAGGCTGCCGGGATGGACCCGGATCTGGACCAGAACCAGCAGCACTGGCAAGACCGACTGGACAGCTTCCAGTGGGAGGTCATGTCCATCGTTTCGCAGTTGGACAGCGTCCCGACCTGAGCGCCACCGCGTCGCGCCTCCGCAAGATCGACGACACCGGCGCGGCCAATCCCGCCATCCGAATCATTGTTTTGACTTTGCTGGCGGTCGACGGTGTTATTTCCGCCGTTGGTGGCGCGCTGCTGTTGCCGAGCTATATCGGCTCGATCCCGTTTCCCGTCAGCGCATTGATCAGTGGTCTGGTCAACGCCGCGCTGGTCTGGGCTGCGGGACGATGGACCCCGTCGGCACGGGTGGCCGCGCTGCCGCTGTGGACCTGGTTGCTGACCGTTCTCCTGATGTGTGTGCCCGGTCCGGGCGGCGACGTCATCTTCGGTGGCCGGGGCGTCATGGCCTACGGCCCATTACTGCTGCTCGCGATGGGTGCGGTGCCGCCGTTCTTGGTCCTGTACCGGCGCCGGCCCACGGGCTGAGGGCAGGGACACCCTATGGCACGGCCGGAGGCTACTGTTGTCGCTCATGGCACGCGTCGGGTCGCAGATAGTTGGGACGTGCGGATGAAATTTGGATGGCCGGGAGTTACACCAACGTGCCGTTGACTCCGGAAGAGCCGACCCTGCTACCCAGTCCGTCGGTGTCCCCTGCAACCGGCGGATCCGCGATGCGGCGGGTGCTGCGGCGTGCCCGCGACGGGGTGGTGCTGAACGTCGACGAGGCGGCGGTCGCGATGACCGCACGTGGCGACGATCTGGCCGAGCTGTGTCGCAGCGCGGCCCGGGTGCGTGACGCCGGTCTGGAATCGGCGGGACGCCGTGGCGCGGCTGGAAGGTTACCGGTCAGCTACTCCCGCAAGGTCTTCATCCCGGTGACCCACCTGTGCCGCGACTCGTGCAATTACTGCACCTTCGTGACCGTGCCCGGCAAGCTGCGCGCCCAGGGTATCGGGATGTATCTGGAGCCAGACGAGATTCTCGACGTCGCCCGTCGCGGCGCCGAACTTGGTTGCAAGGAAGCACTATTCACCCTCGGCGATCGGCCTGAAGATCGGTGGCCGGAGGCCCGTGAATGGCTGGACGAACGCGGCTACGACTCCACGCTGTCTTATCTGCGGGCGATGGCGATCCGGGTGCTCGAAGAAACCGGGCTGCTGCCGCATTTGAACCCCGGGGTGATGAGCTGGTCGGAGCTCTCGCGGTTGAAGCCGGTGGCGCCGTCGATGGGCATGATGCTGGAGACCACGTCTCGGCGGCTGTTCGAGACCAAAGGTCTTGCGCACTACGGCAGCCCGGACAAAGACCCCGAGGTCCGGCTGCGCACATTGACCGACGCGGGCCGGCTGTCCATTCCGTTCACCACCGGCCTGCTGGTCGGCATCGGCGAGACGCTCACCGAGCGAGCCGAGACTCTGCACGCGATTCGCAAGTCGCACAAGGCGTTTGGCCATGTCCAGGAAGTCATCGTGCAGAACTTCCGGGCCAAGCAGCACACCGCGATGGCCGCAACGCCGGACGCCGACATCGACGAATTCCTGGCCACTGTCGCGGTTTCGCGGTTGGTCCTCGGCCCGGCGATGCGCATCCAGGCACCGCCGAACCTGGTGTCGGCGCAGGAATGTCTGGCGTTGATCGCCGCCGGAGTCGACGACTGGGGTGGCGTCTCGCCGCTCACGCCCGACCATGTCAACCCCGAGCGGCCGTGGCCCGCACTCGACGATCTCGCCGCCGTCACCGCCGAGGCGGGATACGACTTGGTGGAACGACTGACCGCCCAGCCCAAGTACGTGCAGGCGGGAGCGGCCTGGATCGACCCGCGGGTGCGCGGGCACGTTGCCGCGCTGGCCGATCCGGTCACCGGACTGGCCCGTGACGTGAAGCCGGTCGGCATGCCGTGGCAGGAGCCCGACGAGGTGGCATCGTCCGGCCGGGTCGATCTGAACGCGGCGATCGACACCGAAGGCCGCCTGACCGAGACTCGCAGCGATCTGGACAGCGCCTTTGGTGACTGGGAGTCGATCCGGGCGCAGGTGCACGACTTGGCGGCGCGCGCGCCGGAGCGCATCGACACCGACGTGCTCGCCGCACTGCGCTCGGCCGAACGTGACCCGGCCAGCTGTAGCGACGCGGAGTATCTCGCGTTGGCCACCGCCGACGGCCCCGCGCTGGAAGCCGTTACCGCGCTGGCGGATTCGCTGCGCCGCGACGTGGTCGGTGACGACGTGACGTTTGTGGTCAACCGCAACATCAACTTCACCAACATCTGCTACACCGGCTGCCGGTTCTGCGCCTTCGCGCAGCGCAAGGACGATGCCGACGCCTACTCGCTGTCGGCCGACGAGGTCGCCCAGCGGGCGTGGGAAGCGCATGTCGCCGGTGCCACCGAGGTCTGCATGCAGGGCGGCATCGATCCCGAGTTGCCGGTCACCGGTTATGCCGACCTGGTTCGCGCCGTCAAAGCACGGGTGCCGTCGATGCATGTGCACGCGTTTTCGCCGATGGAGATCGCCAACGGTGTGACCAAGAGCGGCTTGAGTATTCGCGAGTGGCTGACCAGCCTGCGCGAAGCGGGCCTGGACACCATCCCCGGCACGGCCGCCGAGATTCTCGACGACGAAGTCCGCTGGGTACTCACCAAGGGCAAGTTGCCCACCTCGATGTGGATCGAGGTGGTGACGACCGCGCACGAGGTGGGCCTGCGGTCATCGTCGACGATGATGTACGGGCACGTCGACGAGCCGCGGCATTGGGTCGGCCACCTCAACGTGTTGCGTGACATCCAAGACCGCACCGGCGGCTTCACCGAGTTCGTCCCGCTGCCGTTCGTGCATCAGAACTCGCCGCTGTACCTGGCCGGTGCCTCCCGGCCGGGACCCACCCACCGTGACAATCGCGCCGTGCATGCGTTGGCGCGGATCATGTTGCACGGCCGGATTTCTCAAATCCAGACCAGCTGGGTCAAGCTCGGCATCGAGCGCACTCAGGTGATGCTCAACGGCGGTGCCAACGATCTGGGTGGCACGTTGATGGAGGAGACCATCTCGCGGATGGCCGGCTCCGAATTCGGCTCCGCCAAAACCGCCTCCGAGTTGATGGCGATCGCCGAGGGCATCGGGCGTCCGGCCCGGCAGCGCACCACCGACTACAACCCGCTTGCCGCGTAGTTGTCGGCGGCCGCGCCGAGCGTGACTGTAGTTTCACGTTTCGGCGCCCAGCGTGACTGCAGTTTCACGTTCGGCGCAAAAGCTACAGCCGGGCCGCGAGCTCGGTGCCCTGCTTGATGGCACGCTTGGCGTCCAGTTCGGCCGCGATTGCGGCGCCGCCGATCACGTGCGGGTTGATACCGCCGCTGCGCAGCTCATCTTCCAACTCGCGAACCGGCTCCTGGCCGGCGCAGACCACGATGTTGTCGACCTCGAGCAGCTGCGCTCGCTCGCGCTTCGGTCCGAAGCTGATGTGCAGCCCCTCGTCGGTCACCCGTTCGTAGTTGACTCCGGAAAGCTGATGGACGCCTTTGGCTTTCAGCGAAGCCCGGTGCACCCATCCGCTGGTCTTGCCCAGCCGCTTTCCCTGGACTCCATTCGTGCGCTGCAGTAGATAGACCTCGCGAGCAGGCGGGGCCGGAATCGGAGTGATCAGTCCACCCGGTGCCTCCCATGGATCGCCCGCACCCCATTCGGCCTTCCAATCTTTTAGGCTTTGCGGTTCATGCGTTGGCGAGGATTCGGTGACCAGGAACTCGCTGACGTCGAAGCCGATGCCGCCGGCCCCGATCACGGCGACGCTGCTGCCGACCGGCTTGACCCCGGTGATGGCCTCGGCATAGGTCAGCACCATCGGATGATCGATTCCGGGGATGTTGGGAATTCGTGGCACCACGCCGGTGGCCAGCACCACATGGTCATAGCCGGCCAGTTCGGTGGCCGACGCTCGAGTGCCCAGCCGCACCACGACGCCGTGGGTTGTCAGCATCGTCCTGAAATACCGGATGGTTTCGTTGAATTCCTCTTTACCCGGGATGCGGCGTGCCATGTCGAACTGGCCGCCGATGTAGTCGTTGGCCTCGAACAACGTGACGTGGTGGCCGCGGGCGGCGGCGTTCACCGCGGCGGCCAGCCCGGCCGGGCCGGCCCCGACAACCGCGATCGAGCGTGCACGCCGGGTCGGCGACAGCACCAGTTGCGTCTCGTGGCCGGCTCGCGGGTTGAGCAGACACGAGACCGTCTTCTTCACGAAAGCGTGGTCCAGACAGGCCTGATTGCAGGCGATGCAGGTGTTGATCTCGTCGTCGCGGGCGGCCTGCGCCTTGAGCACCCACTCGGGGTCGGCCAGCAGCGGTCGCGCCATGGAAATCAGCTGCACATGGGTGTCGGCGAGAATCTGTTCGGCCGCCTGCGGCATGTTGATTCGATTGGACGCCACCACCGGGATGTTGACGTGGCCGGCGACGGCATGGCTGATGTCGACGAAGGCGCTGTTGGGCACCGACGTGACGATGGTGGGTACCCGCGCCTCGTGCCAGCCGAAGCCGGAGTTGATCATCGTCGCGCCGGCGGCTTCGACTTCGGTTGCCAGCGTGAGGATGTCGTCCCAGCTCTGACCGCCCTCGACGAAGTCGGCCATCGACATCCGGTAGCAGATGATGAAGTCGGATCCGGCTGCCGCGCGTGCCCGCCGGACGATCTCGACCGGGAATCGGTGGCGCTTCTCCGCGCTGCCGCCCCACCCGTCCTTGCGCTTGTTGGTTCGCGGCGCCAAGAACTGGTTGATCAAATACCCTTCGCTGCCCATGATTTCGACGCCGTCGTACCCCGCCTCGCGGGCAAGTTGCGCGCAGCGGGTGAAGTCGTCGATCGTGCTCTGCACACCGCTCGACGAAAGCCGACGCGGACGAAACGGGTTGATCGGCGCCTTGATCGACGATGCGCTGACCGAAAGCGGGTGGTAGGCATATCGTCCGGCGTGCAGGATCTGCAGCAGGATCTTGCCGCCCGCGTCGTGCACCGCGCTGGTGATGCGACGGTGCCGGCCTACCTGCCCGGACGAGGTCAGGTCGGAGGCGAACGGCAGCAGCCAGCCGGTTCGGTTGGGGGCGTAGCCGCCGGTGATGATCAGACCGACGCCACCGTGTGCACGTTCGGCGAAATACTCGGCGAGCCGGTCGGTGTGACGGGCGCGGTCCTCCAGGCCGGTATGCATCGAGCCCATGATCACCCGGTTGCGCAGCGTGGTGAATCCAAGATCCAACGGGGACAACAGGTTTGGATAGTTCATCGGTTCTCCTGCGTCACGTTCTCCAGCCCGCGGGTCACTTCGTCGAGCCAGTCGATGGTGCTCTCTTCGGCGCGGATTCCGCCGCGCAACACCAGATACTGATGTAATGCGGTGCCGCGCAACGCTGTCGGATCGGGGAACTGCTTCTTCTCGAAGCCGCGGTAGGTGTCCAAAAGTTCGGCCCGCTCGGCGCGCAGCGCGGCGACCTGCGTGTGCAGCGCGGTGGTATCGCCGTAGGCGGCGCCGCGCAACTTGACGGCCACTTCACGAGTGCGGTTGTCGCTGAGCGCACCACCGCGCCCGGACCTTGGCCGCAGCGGGGCCGCGATCCAACGCGCCAGTTCGGCCCGGCCGACATCGGACACGGTGTAGACCTTCTTGTCCGGCCGCCCGCGCTGCGCAACCACCGTCGCCGACACCCAGCCGTCGTCTTCCATCGTCCGCAAGGTGCGGTAAATCTGCTGATGGGTAGCGCTCCAGAAGTATCCGATCGAGCGATCGAACCGGTGTGTCAGCTCATAACCGGAGCCGGACTGTTCGCACAACGACACCAGGATCGCGTGGGGGAGCGCCATCCGCGCAGCATAAGAACACCGGACCGCGCTATGCAACTAGTTGCACTGCAGCAACGCGCATAGTGGCCTGGTACTTGCGTTGTATATGCAACGTCTAGTATCAGTAACCAAGACATCGTGACCGCCGGGAAGTGCCTTCACCACTAGGGTCAGCACCTACCGGCTCAGCCAAACAGCCAGCTGGAGACCGTGAGGAGACCTTCGTGACGTACACGATCGCCGAACCCTGCGTCGATCTCAAGGACAAGGCCTGTATCGAGGAATGTCCGGTCGACTGCATTTACGAGGGCACTCGGATGCTGTACATCCACCCCGACGAATGCGTCGACTGCGGTGCTTGCGAGCCGGTCTGCCCGGTCGAGGCGATCTACTACGAAGACGATGTGCCCGAACAGTGGAGTCAGTACACGCAGATTAACGCGGATTTCTTCGCTGAACTCGGATCGCCCGGTGGCGCGGCGAAAGTCGGCGAGACCGAGAACGACCCACAGGTCGTCAAGGATCTGCCGCCTCAATCTCACGACGACTGAGCCGCCTGGTGAACCGCCGGCTGGTGTCGGCGTCGTTGCCGGAGTTTCCCTGGGACACCCTGGCCGACGCGACCGCGCTGGCCAAGTCGCACCCGGGCGGCATCGTCGACCTCTCGGTCGGCACGCCAGTCGACCCGGTTGCGCCGGTAATCCGCGACGCGCTGGCCTCGGCCAGCGCCGAACCGGGCTACCCCACCACCGCGGGCACGCCGGAGCTTCGCGAGTCGGCGGTCGCCGCGCTAAGCCGCCGTTACGGCATCACCGGGTTGACCGAGTCGGCCGTGCTACCGGTCATCGGCACCAAAGAGCTGATCGCCTGGCTGCCGACCCTGCTCGGCCTGGACGCCGAGGATTCGGTCGTGGTACCCGAGCTGGCCTATCCGACGTACGACGTCGGTGCGCGGCTGGCCGGTGCGCGGGTGCTCGTTGCCGATTCGCTCACCCAGCTCGGTCCCCAGGCGCCGGCCCTGTTGTACGTGAACTCGCCGAGCAACCCGACCGGTCAGGTGCTGGGGGTCGATCACCTGCGCAAGCTGGTCGGCTGGGCCCGGGAGCGCGGTGTGGTGGTCGCCTCCGACGAGTGCTACCTGGGCCTGGGCTGGGACGCGCAACCTTTGTCGGTACTGCATCCTTCGGTCTGCGACGGCGACCACACCGGTCTGCTTGCGGTGCACTCGTTGTCCAAGAGTTCTTCGCTGGCCGGTTACCGGGC
The DNA here is from genome assembly GCA_036519055.1 of Mycobacterium sp. Lineage (GTDB taxonomy): Bacteria > Actinomycetota > Actinomycetes > Mycobacteriales > Mycobacteriaceae > Mycobacterium. The sequence continues at coordinate 13,449 of DATDLZ010000096.1, read as the reverse complement.
CGGTTTCGTCGCCGGCGACGCCGCCCTGGTCGGTGAGCTGCTGGCGGTGCGCAAACACGCCGGGATGATGGTGCCGCGACCCGTGCAGGCGGCCATGGTCGCCGCCCTGGACGACGACGCCCACGAGCGTGAGCAGCGCGAGCGCTACCGACGGCGCCGCGATGTGCTGCTGCCGGCGTTCCGCTCGGCCGGCTTCACCGTCGACTATTCCGACGCCGGTCTGTATCTCTGGGTCACCCGCGGCGAGCCGTGCCGCGACACCGTCGGCTGGCTGGCGCAGCGTGGCATTCTGGCGGCACCCGGTGAGTTCTACGGCGCACGCGGCGCCCAGCACGTGCGGGTGGCGTTGACGGCCACCGACGAGCGCATCGCCGCCGCCGTCGACCGTTTGGAGGAGGAGCGGCGCCGATGACCGGATACGAAGTGGAGGCGGTCGACCGGCTGCCGTTCAGCACTCCGGAGAAATCGGAGCGCTACCGCACCGAGAGCTACCGGGGAGCCGTCGGCCTCAACTGGTATCGCACCGACCCCACGCTGCAGCTGACGATGGCCTACTACTTGCAGCCCGATGAGCTGGCCGTCGTCGAACCACACCTCAGCGACATCGGGGAGTTGATGGGCGGTCCGGTGGCCCGGTGGGCCGAGCAGACCGACCGCAACCCGGCACACCTGGAACGCTACGACCGCTGGGGCCACGACATCGGCCAGGTGGTCCAGCCGACGTCGTTCATCGAGTCCAAACGGGCGGTGTTGAGCGCGCAGAAGGCGCTCAAAGACGACGCGCGGCGGGCCGGCATCGCGTCGCCGATGCCGATGTTCGCGGCCAACTATCTGCTCGATCAGGCCGACATCGGCATGGGCTGTGCTCTGGGAACAGGCGGCGGCATGGTCAAGTCGCTGGTTGCGGCCTACGCGCCCGCCGACGTGCGCGAGCATGTCCTCGCCCGATTCGCCAGTGGGGAGTGGGAAGGCGAGACCGCTCAGCTACTCACCGAGCGGGCCGGCGGCTCCGACCTCGGCGCGCTGGAGACCACGGCTACCCGACACGGAGATGCCTGGCTGCTCAACGGTTTCAAGTGGTTTGCGTCCAACTGCGACGGCCAGGTTTTCGTCGTGCTGGCCAAGCCCGAGGGCGCCCCGGACTCCAGCCGCGGCGCGGCGAGCTTCCTGGTGCTGCGGACCCGTCGCGACGGGACGCGCAACGGCATTCGCATCCGGCGACTGAAAGACAAGCTCGGCACCCGCTCGGTGGCCTCCGGCGAGGTGGAGCTGGTCGACGCGGAGGCCTTCCTGCTGTCCGGCCAGCCCGACACCGATCAGCCCAACGCCGACCAGCCCGGCACCGACGCGCAGCCCTCGGACGGCAAAGGTCTGGGCCGGATGATGGAGCTGACCAACGCCGCCCGTCTCGGGATCGCCCTGTTCGCCCTGGGCAACGCGCGGCGCGCCCTGGTCGAATCGCTGTGTTACGCCCGGCAGCGGCAGGCGTTCGGCGACCGCCTGATCGACAAACCGTTGATGCGCCGCAAACTCGCCGAAATGATCGTCGATGTCGAAGCCGCCCAGGCGCTGGTGTTCGACGGCGTCGGGCTTCCCAACCACCGCCAACCACGTCCGATCCGGCAGCGGATTGCCGTGCCGGTCACCAAGCTCAAGGTGTGCCGGCTCGGCATCACCATGGCCTCCGACGCGATCGAGATCCACGGCGGCAACGGCTATATCGAAACATGGCCGGTGGCAAGGCTTTTGCGCGATGCCCAGGTCAACACCATCTGGGAGGGCGCCGACAACATCCTCTGCCTCGACGTGCGGCGGGGGATCGAGCGCATCGGTGCCCACCAACCGCTGCTGGAGCGACTGCATGACGCGGTCTCGGTGTCCGACGACACTGAAGCCACGACCCGGCTGGTGCGCCGCCGCATCGAGGATCTCGAAGCGGCCATCACCGCCTGGACCAAACTGCCCGCCGACGTTGCCGAGGCGCGGCTGTTCCCGCTGGCCCAATTCATCGGGGATGTCTACGCCGGCGCCCTGCTGACCGAGCAGGCCGCCTGGGAGCACGCCACCCGCGGCACGGACCGCAAGTCCCTCGTGGCCCGGCTGTACGCGCAGCGCTACCTTGCCCAGCGGGGTCCGCTTCGCGGTATCGATGACGAGGCCGATGAAGGACTCGAACGGTTCCCCGAACTTGCCGACGGAGCACTGGTGGACTATCCACAGAGCTCACACGGCACGATTGGATAGCGAGTGCCGCAAGCCATCAAGATTCCGTAAAGAAGCTTTCGAGGCTGCTGTGGACGCAGCTCCCAGCGCGCGTTCGCCAGCTGTTAACCGTAGGCTTTGGCGGGGTCCGATTTGGTTTCGTTAAAAACTGGCAATATCGCGTAAGGAATCTGCTATGACACAGCTCGCCAACGACGGGCACCGTGTATCGCCGTCGTTCTCGGACCGATGTAAGCGGGTCTTTCTCGGCAAACCGATGATCACCGACCAGCTTCAACACGAGCGCTTGTCCAATCCCGTCGCACTGGGAGTGCTCTCGCCGGACGCCATCTCGTCGACCGCATACGGTTCTGAGCAGGTCATGATCGAACTGCTCCCGGCCGCCGGAATGGCGGCATTCGCCTTACTCCTCCCTGTCACCGGCGTCATCTTGCTGATCCTGGTTCTGGTGGCCGCTTCTTACCGCCAGGTGGTGATGGTCTACACCCGTGCCGGCGGCTCCTACGTGGTCGCGCGGGAGAACTTCGGACCGAAGATCGCCCAGATCGCCGCCGCGTCGCTGTTGATCGACTACGTCGTCACCGTCGCCGTGCAATGCGCAGCCGGAACCGTTGCCGTGGTATCGGCGATACCGGTTCTCGGTCCCTACAGCTTGGAAATAACCGTCGGCATTGTGCTCCTAATGTGCATTGCCAACCTGCGCGGATTACGAGAGGCCGGGACTCCCTTCGCGCTGCCGACCTATTTATTTGTCGGCATGGTCTCGTTGACAATCGTCGTCGGCGTCATTCGGGAATTCACCGGTGGCCTTTTGGTCTACGACCCGGCGCACACTGATGGAGCGGTGCCGGTTCAGCACGGCAGCGGTCTGATCATGGGCGCCACCCTGCTGATCGTGCTGCGGGCCTTTGCCAATGGCGGCTCGTCGCTGACCGGTGTCGAGGCGATTTCCAACACGGTCAACGCCTTCCGCCCGCCGGAAAGCAGCAATGCGCGTCAGGTGCTGACCATCATGGCGTGCATCCTCGCGTTTCTGCTGGCCGGTGTCGCCTGGCTGGCCCACATCACCCATGCCTTCCCCTACGCCAACGGGTATCCATCGATGCTGTCCGAGATCGCGAGGGCGGTCTTCGGCAATGGCCTGATCGGGAAAGTTCTGTATTTCCTCGTTCAGGCAGCCACCGCACTGATCCTCTACACCGGTGGTAACACCAGCTTCAACGGGTTTCCCGCGTTAACGAGTTTCGTCGCCGAGGACAGCTTCCTGCCCCGGCCGCTGATGAAGCGTGGCCACCGGCTGGTGTTCTCCAACGGCATCATCACGCTGACCGTGCTGGCGGTGGTGCTGCTGGTCGGGACGGGCGGTTCGCTTAACGCGTTGGTGCCGTTCTACGCGATCGGGGTGTTCACCGGCTTCTCGATGGCCGGCTACGGCATGACCAAACACTGGATGACCCACCGCGGGCCCGGTTGGCGGTACAAGCTGGTGATCAACCTGTCGGCAGGAATTTTGTCGACGATCGTGGTGGGCATTTTCGCGATCGCCAAGTTCACCGAAGGCGCCTGGCTGGTGGTCGTGGTCTTCCCGATTCTGGTCTTCGCGTTGATGCGGGTGAACCGGCAGTATCGCGCCGAGGCGTCCGTGTTGGAGATGTCGCTCTCCTGCGCTCCTGAACTGCACAAGCACGACCGACATCGCGTGTTGATCTTCGTTGATTCGATCGACCTGGCCGAAGTTGAGGCGATGCGCTACGCCAAGGGGCTGCAGGCCGACGAGCTGACCGCGGTGCACTTCGTGTTGGACTCCGCTCATGCGGAGCGCTTACAACAGCGATGGCAGCACTTCGAGCACGCCAGTGAGTTGCGGACGTTCGACTGCTTCGATCGCAACCTGAACAGGGCCGCGCAGGACCTGGTCCTGCAGGTCATGGAAGAGCACGCAGATACCAAGGTGACGGTGCTGTTGCCGCGCCGGGAGTATTCGCAAGTCCTCGGTCGGCTGCTGCACGATCGCACGGCAGACAAGATCGCCGGGGTCGTCAGCCGGATCCCGGGCGCAAGTGCGCAGATCGTGGCATACGACATAGCGACTCGAATCGCACTGGCGTCGTCAGCCGGAGACGTATCTCCGGTGCCGTCCAGCGGTCCGGCTGATCGGATAGAGTCGCTCGAGCCGGAGCGGGCCCACGCGAATGGGTCGACTCCACAGGTCGTCGACTCCGGAAGAAAGTGACACGTGGTGACAGCAGCAGAGCGTAACGGGAGCATCCCGCCATCCTTCAGCGACGGCTGGAAGCGCCTTTTCCTCGGCAAGCCGTTGACGACTGAGCAGCTTGAGTCGGAACGACTGACGAATCCGGTTGCGCTGGGCGCACTTTCACCGGACGCGATCTCGTCGACCGCCTATGGGCCCGAGCAGGTCATGATCGAGTTGCTGCCGCGTGCGGGGATGGCCTCATTCGTGTTGTTGTTGCCGATCATCGGTGTCATCCTGCTCATCTTGTTGCTGGTCTCTGCGTCCTACCGGGGAGTTGTCACGGCCTACACCCGGACCGGTGGGGCATACATGGTGGCGCGGGACAACTTCGGGCCCCGGATAGCCCAGATCGCCGCCGCGGCGTTGCTGATCGACTATGTAGTCACGGCTGCGGTGCAGCCCGCGGCCGGGACGGTGGCGCTCTGCTCGGCGATACCTGTGCTGCATCCCTACCACTTGGAAATCACCATCGGTGTGTTGGTCCTGATATGTATGGCCAACCTGCGCGGATTGCGGCAGTCGGGCCGGCTTTTCGCGATCACGACCTATTCGTTCGTGGCGATGATCACACTGACGATCGTGACCGGTGTGATTCGTGACATCTTTTGGGGTCTGCCGCAATACGATCCGGCGCACATCGATGGTGCGGTGCCGGTCCATCAGGGCAACGGGTTGGTGATGGGTGCCACGGTTCTGGTGGTGCTGCGCGCGTTCGCCAACGGTGGTACGTCACTGACCGGTGTCGAGGCGATATCCAACACCGTCAACGTCTTTCGTGAGCCGCAAGGACTCAACGCCCGCCGGGTGCTGACCATAATGGCTTGCATCCTGGGATTCTTGCTGGCCGGTGTCGCCTGGCTCGCCTTTGTCACCCACGCCACCCCGTACCTGGATGAATACCCGTCGATGCTGTCGGAGATCGCCCGCGCGGTGTTCGGCGGCGGTGCACTCGGCAACATCCTCTACTTTTTGGTTCAGGCATCCAGCGCGGCAATCCTGTTCACCGGCGCCAACACCGGGTTCAACGGGTTTCCCGCACTGGCGAGTTTCGTTGCCGAGGACCGCTTTTTGCCGCGGCCGCTGACCAAACGCGGTCACCGGCTGGTGTTCTCCAACGGGATCATCACGCTGACCGCACTCGCGGTGGCACTGCTACTGGTCACCCGCGCGTCGGTCAATGCGTTGGTGCCGTTCTTCGCGATCGGCGTGTTCACCGCGTTCGCGATGGCCGGCTTCGGGATGACCAAACACCATCTCATCCGCCGTGAGCACGGTTGGCGTCGCAAAGTCGTCGTCAACTTCTCGGCGGGCCTGATGTCGACGATCGTGGTGGGCATCTTCGTGGTGGCCAAGTTCACTGAGGGCGCCTGGCTGGTCGTCGTGGTCTTCCCGATCCTGGTGTACGGCCTGGTAAGGCTGAACCGGCAGTACAGCGCCGAGGCGTCGGTCCTGGAGATGTCGCGCACGGAGCGTCCCGAGCTGGCGAAGTACGAACGACTGCGGGTCTTCGTGTTCGTGGATTCTGTCGACCTCGCCGAGGTGGAAGCGCTGCGCTACGGCAAGGGCCTGCACGCCGACGAGTTGCTCGCGGTCCACTTCGTGGTCGATAGCGATCACTCCGCTCAGTTGCAGGAGCGCTGGCAGCACTTCGAGCACGACACCCAACTGCGGGTGATCGACTGCCCGGATCGCAATTTGGGCCGCGTCGCCCAAGAACTCGTGCTGCAGGTGAAACGAGACCACCCGGAGACCAAGGTGACGGTGTTGTTGCCGCGTCGGACCTACTCCGCGATGCTGGGCCGGCTGCTGCACGACCGCACGGCCGACAAGATGGCCCGGGCGGTCAGCCGCATCCCGGGTGCGACCGCGATCATCGTGCCCTACGACGTGGAGTCGCGTATCGCACGGGTTGATCCCGACGCGCTGACCCAGGTGGGTCTCACCTAGTACGGTCGAATGGCTGCGACGCCGAGTCTCGGAGGAGGTGGTCGTGCCAGCTGAGGTCGACGAGCAGGACGTACCTCCGTCTTTCTCCGACGTGGTCAAGCGCGTATTCCTGGGCAAGCCGCTGATCAGCCAGGAGTTGTCCAACGAACGGCTGTCGAACCCGGTTGCGCTGGGCGCGCTCTCGCCCGACGCGATCTCGTCCACCGCCTATGGTCCCGAGCAGATCCTGACGGAACTGCTCCCGCATGCCGGGCTCGCGGCGTTCATCTTGTTGCTGCCCATCATGGGCGTGATCCTGCTGATCCTCGCCCTGGTGGCCGCGTCGTACCGGCAGGTCGTGATGGCTTACACGAAGGCCGGCGGTTCCTACATCGTGGCGCGGGAGAACTTCGGGCCCAAGGTGGCGCAGGTGGCGGCGGCGGCACTGTTGATCGACTACGTCGTGACAGTGGCAGTGCAGTCGGCGGCGGGCACGGTTGCGGTGGCGTCGGCGCTGCCGGTGCTGGGGCCCTACAGCATGGAAATCACCGTCACAGTCGTACTGCTCATTTGCTACGTGAATTTGCGCGGACTGCGCGAAGCCGGGCTGCCGTTTGCGATCGCCACCTACTCGTTTGTAGTGATGCTCATCGTGATGATCGTGACCGGCGTTGTCCGGCATCTCGTTTGGGGCCTTCCGCAATACGATCCCGGCCACGCTGCCGGAGCAGTACCGGTGCATCACGGCAGCGGTCTGGTGATGGGCGCGACAATCTTGGTGGTGCTGCGGGCGTTCGCCAACGGTGGCTCGTCGCTGACTGGGGTAGAAGCCATTTCCAACACCGTCAACGTCTTTCGTAAGCCGCAGAGTGTCAACGCGCGCCGAGTGCTCACCGCGATGGCCTGCATTCTGGGGCTCCTGCTGGCCGGTGTCGGCTATCTTGCCTACGCCACCCATGCCGCGCCGTATCTCAGCGAGTATCCATCGGTGCTTTCCCAAATTGCCCGAGCGGTTTTCGGCAACGGGGTCATCGGCGACAGCATGTACGTCTTGGTTCAGGTATCGACCGCGGCCATCTTGTACACCGGCGCCAACACCAGCTTCAACGGTTTTCCCGCGTTGGCGAGTTTCGTTGCCGAGGACCGCTTTCTGCCGCGCCAGCTGATGCAGCGCGGTTATCGGCTGGTGTTCTCGAACGGGATTCTCACGCTCGCAGCACTGTCGGTGGCGCTGTTGGTGTTCACCGGCGGATCGGTCAACGCGTTGGTGCCGTTTTACGCGATCGGGGTGTTCACCGGTTTCTCGATGGCCGGCTACGGAATGTCCAAATACCATCTGACGAAACGGGAACGGGGCTGGCAGTACCGGCTGGCGATCAACTTCACCGCCGCGGTGTTCTCGACGATCGTGGTGGGAATCTTCGCGGTGGCCAAATTCACCGAGGGCGCCTGGCTGGTCGTCGTTGTCTTCCCGATTCTGGTGTTCGGGTTGATTCGGCTCAATCGCGAATACCGGGCCGAGTCAGCGATCCTGGAAGCATTCCGCACCGACCGTCCGCAGCTGACCAAGTACGCACGCCATCGGCTGTTCGTCTGTGTCAACTCGGTCGATCTCGCGGTGCTCGAAGCGCTGCGCTACGGCAAGGGGCTACGGGCCGATGAGTTGATCGCGGTGCATTTCATGATCGACTCCGACCACGCCGCCGCACTGCGAAAGCGTTGGGATGACTTCGATCTCGACATCCGGCTGCGGGTGATCGACTGCCCCGACCGACAGATCGTCCGCGCTGTGCAAACGCTGGTCGTGAGGGCTCGAAACGAGCATCGCGACACCCACGTGACGGTGCTGCTGCCGCGCCGGACGTATGCGCCATTACTGGGGCGACTCCTGCACGACCAAACCGCGGACAAGATCTCCCGGGCGGTCAGCCGAATCCCGGACGCGGCGGCCACCATCGTTCCCTACGACGTCCAGTCCCGAATCCGCGAAGCATTCCCGGATATCTTGGAGCAGCGCATCGCTGCCAAATTCGAAGAGATCGAGATGCGGATTTGGCGGGGCGAAGACGAGCCCGCGGACGACTACGAGCACCCGGAAAAGCCTGCTGCGGTGATCGAGGTGAACGGCTTGATTCCGGGGCGCCGCGCCACGGTCGAAGGCCGCGTCAGCCAAGTCGAAGACATCACCAAACGTGGAAAAACGTTCCGCTGGATCGTCGTCGGAGATGACAGCGGCGAGGTCCGGGTGACCTTCCGGCCCGGGCATGGCGACGACATTCAACCCGGCCAGATCCTGCGCGTGACCGGAAAAGCGAGCCAGAGCGGCAACAAGCAGGTGGCGATGGATGATCCGACATACGCGGTGGTCGAGACGCCCGAGGAGTCTTAGGGCGGCGACGTAGGGTGCAACCCGTGCACGTCCACCCCGAGGTTTCCGACGCGCTGGCCGCCGGCCGGCCGGTGGTCGCCCTGGAGAGCACGATCATCAGTCATGGTCTGCCCCGGCCGGACAATTTGCGCGTCGCACGCGAGATCGAGGCGGCGGTGCGATCCGGCGGGGCGGTGCCTGCGACGATCGCGATCATCGACGGCGAGCCGCACATCGGGCTGGACGATGCGGCACTGCGGCGCGTCGCCGAGGGCGACACGGTGGTGAAGGTGAGCGTCCGCGACGTCGCGGTGCTCGCGGCCCGGGGCGGAGACGGCGCGACAACCGTCGCCTCGACCGCGCATCTGGCTGCGGCAGTGGGCATCTCGGTGTTCGCCACGGGTGGGCTGGGCGGCGTTCATCGCGATGCGCGCGACAGCTGGGACGAGTCCGCGGACCTGATGACCCTCTCGCGCACCGACGTGCTGGTGGTCTGCGCCGGCGTCAAGTCGATCCTGGATGTCGGCGCCACCCTCGAGCGGCTGGAGTCGCTCAACGTCGGCGTGATCGGCTATCGCACCGATCGGTTTCCGGGCTTCTACCTGGCCGATTCGGGTCATCCGGTGGGCTGGCGGGTGGAGTCGCCGCAACAGGTCGCCGACGTGTTGCGCGCCCGACGGCGGCTGGGCACCGAGGGCTATGGGCTGGTGCTGGCCAACCCGATCGCGCCCGCGGACGAGATGGACCGCGCCTTGCACGACCGGGTGCTGGCCGCCGCGCTGACCGCAGCCGAAACCGCGGGTGTGTACGGCAAGGACGTCACGCCGTTCCTGCTCGACTTCTTCCATCGCGAGACTCACGGTGCGTCGGTGTCGGCCAACGTCGCGCTGGTGCTGTCCAATGCACGGCTGGCGGCGGAGATTGCGGCGTTGGTGGACCCGTCTACGGCGTGAGGATGTAGTCGTCGTCTTTCGGTTGACTCAGCATGCGGGTCAACCGCTTTCGGTCGAACGGCCACAGGTCGATGTGGTTGTCGTCGGCGAAATACCAAGAGTTGCAACCGGTGTTCCACACCGTCGGCACCATCGCCTCGGCGACGTCGTCGGCGAAGCGGTCGGTGGCTTCCTCGGTGACTTCGACGGTGGTGATCTCGCCGTCGCGGAAACGCTGCAGCCAACGGGTGATATAGCGCGCGGTCAATTCGGCGACGTGTTGCAGCGACATAGAGCCAGTCGGCGAGTTGGGACCGAGCACCATGAACAGGTTGGGGAATCCAGGGATCGCGGTCATTCCCCAGGCCCGAGGGCCTTTCGCCCAGGCGTCGTCGATCGACAGTCCGTCGCGGCCGCGCAGCGTCATCGGGCGCATGTAGTTGTGCGCCGCGAAGCCGGTGGCGAGCACGATCGCATCCAGATCATGGTGGACGCCGTCGGTGGTTCGCAGCCCGGTTGGCGTGATCTCGGCGATCGGCTCGCTGACAAAGCTGGCGTTCGGCTTGGAGATCCGCCGGTAATAGTCGCCGGAGAGCACCTGCCGTTTACAGAACGGTTCGTAGTCAGGGGTCAACTTGGCGCGAAGATCCTTGTCCCGCACCAGGGCTCGCAAGCACATCCACCCGTAACGCTGTGCCGCCCGGCGCCGCCACGTCGGTCGGGTGACCAGGTCGACCAAGTAGTCGGATCCGACGAATTGCGCGAGCCTGACCGTCTTGTCCTGCCTCGGCAACCTCCGCAATAGCCGACCGACGATGCGGGGTTGTCGCAGTCGCATCGGCATCCACATCACCCACTGCGGTGTGCGGACAAAATGGGTGATGTGCGCCGTCTCGGGCTGCAACGCTGAAAAGACCTGTACCCCAGTCGAACCGGCACCGATCACCGCCACCCGTTTGCCGCGCGCATCGATGTCAGCCCACCGCGCGGTGTGCACCACCGGTCCGGTGAACGAGTCGAGGCCGGGGAGGTCCGGGATGAACGGGTGGTGCAGGATTCCAGTTGCTGCGATGACGAAGTCCGCCTCGATATCTTCCCCACTCGCGGTGGAGACCCGCCATCGGTTCTCGGCGAGCACTGCCTCGGTGACTTCGCAGTCAAGCCGCAGATGCGATTTCAGCGCCAGCGCCTCGATGAGGTCGCGATGGTAGCGCTGGATCTCGTCGCCGGTCGCCCAGACGTGTTTCCAGTCAGGCTTAGGCGCGAAGGCGAATTGATAGCCGTAGGAAGGCACATCGCAACGCAGACCTGGATAGCGGTTCCAGTGCCAGACGCCGCCGACGTCTGAACCCTTCTCCAGGATGGTGAAGTCGTTGAAGCCGGACTGTTTCAGCACATGAGCGACGGCGATCCCCGCCATGCCGGCGCCGACGATGACGATCCGAGGATCCCGCCGCTGGGTCGTGGCGGTCATGGGAGAACGGTATGCCCGCCGAAAGTACCGCGGCAAGAGCTATTGGCCCGTCGTTACGTCCGTGCGGACCGCGGGCATCGCGGCGACGATCAACTATGCGCGTCCGGGCAGTACACGCTGATGGCGTCTAGCAAGAACGGCCGTACCTGCGGACCCGTCAGACCCTGACCTTCCAATTTGGCGGCAAGTTGCAACTGGGCGGTGCTGAACGGGCTTGGCATCGCGCCGAAGTGAAAGGTCCACGGTTGGGAGCGAGAAAGACTGTCGTTGTCGCACCGTTCATGCGCAAGGGCGATCAACTGCTCTGGTGGGCCGGCGGTAATTCCGTCCCTCGACAGCAACCCCAAAAATTGGTCATCCTGCGCGTCGGCGTGAGCAACAGCTCCCGTCATGAGTACAGCGGCGGCTGCGAAGGCCGGAAGAAATGGTTCGACGTTCATGGCTAAGAGTGGCACTGATCGCTGTCGACCGCGAGTCTCGGCTCGTTTGAGGCTCAGCCAGCGCCCGCCACTCGGCTGAGTCCATCAAATCCGACACCAACCGTGCCGGAATCAACCTCTGCTTACGGGATGTCTTCGTCGTCGTCCCGCAGGAGTTTCTCCGGGTGGTGGTAGGTGTTGGTGCGGGGTTGGCCGCGAACTTGCTAAATACACTTTAATTCCAGCTGGTTGCATGACGCCGTAACTCGCCCCGGTCCTCGGCTTACACTTCTGCGGTGTTCTCCGAGACGCGTTACGCGCTGAACGGGGACTTGCGCGTCGCCTATCGCGCGTCACCCCCTGGTCCTCGCGACATCGTGTTCGTGCCCAATTGGTTCACCTGCTGCGAGATCCTGCCGGAGCTCCCGTCGCTGAGGGGGTGGGTCGAGGCGATGACGTCGATCGGTCGGCTCATCTTCTTCGACCAGCCCGGCACGGGTGCATCCGACCCGATCGCCTCCGGTGCGATGCCGACGTTGGAGCAGTGGACCGACAGCATTACGGCGGTGCTCGATGACCTCGGCAGTGACAAAGCAGTTCTCCTCGCAGGTGCCGGTGCGGTGACGACAGCAGCACTGTTCGCGGCAACTCATCCTTCACGAGTCACAGCGCTGGTCGTGCAGGACGGCTTTGCGCATCCTGCCCGCACGCGCACCGACGGATTCGATACCGAGCAGTTCCTGGCAGGTTTTCCCGAACCGTGGCGCACCGGTGAATTCCAGCACGCGATCAATCCGGATATGCCGTGGAACGACGAGATCCGCGCCGGGTGGGCACGGCAGGACCGCATGGCGGCGAGTCCGGGAACCCTCGCGCTCGTATTGCCCTTGACGTCTGAATTGGACGTGCGGGCGGTTCTTCCGACGGTTCGCGTGCCCACGCTCGTTGTCCATCATTCCGGCGATCAATTGATCCCGCCCGAGTGGGGAAGGTATATCGCTGATCACATCTCAGGTGCCAAATATGTTGAGCTACCCGGCCGTAACGTGTACCACTTCGTCGAGCCGAATTGGCGCGCGTCCTTCCAGGAGGTGCACGCGTTCCTCACCGGACACCGGGCTGACGTGGCCGACGATCGCGTGCTCGCCACCGTCCTGTTCACCGACATCGTGGACTCGACGCGTCGCGCCGCCGAGATCGGCGACCGTGACTGGCACGCGCTGCTGGACGCGCACGATGCTGTCATCCGAGCGCAACTCGATCGGTTTCGCGGTCGCGAGGTAAACACGTCCGGCGACGGCTTCCTTGCGATGTTCGACGGCCCGCAGCGAGCGATCCGGTGTGCGATGTCGATCCGGGATGCGGTGCAGGCGCTCGGCATCGAGGTGCGCGCCGGGTTGCACACCGGCGAGTGCGAGGTCCGCGGCGATGACATCGGCGGCATCGGCGTGCATATCGGGGCGCGCGTGAGCGCACTGGCCGGGCCGAACGACGTTCTGGTGTCCAGCACGCTGCGCGACCTCGTGATCGGATCAGGACTCGATTTCGAGGAGCGCGGCGCTCACACGCTCAAGGGCGTGCCCGGTGAATGGCGCCTCTTCGTCGTCGCGTAGCAGTTTTTCGGGGTGGTGGTAGGTGTTGGTGCGGGGTTGCCCGTGGTCGAGGTGTGGTGGGGGGATCCATTCGGTGTCGCCGTGTGCGTTTTTGCGGGTGGTCCAGCCTTGTTCGGCGAGTTTGTGGTTGGGGCAGCAGGCCAGGGTGAGGTCGTTGACGTCGGTGACGGGGTTGGTGGCGTAGGGGTTGCAGTGGTGGGTTTCGCAGAGGTTGGCGGGCACGCTGCAGGCCGGGAA
>DATDLZ010000095.1:0-8523 GCA_036519055.1 Mycobacterium sp. | reverse complement strand
GGGGTGCGCCGTCGGTGACGAACTGCCCGGGCTCCTCGGGTGGCGGGCCAAGCCGGATGAACACCCGCTCGCCGTTGCTGCTGGCGCCGGGAGTCTGTGCTGCGGTCATCGGTCCACCCCGCCCATCACCGGGTCGATACTGGCCACCGCGGTGATCACGTCGGCAACCATGCCGCCCTCACACATCGCGGCGACGGCCTGAAGGTTGGTGAACGACGGGTCCCGGTAGTGCACCCGATACGGGCGGGTGCCGCCGTCGCTGACCATGTGCACACCCAATTCGCCGCGTGGTGATTCGACGGCGACGTAGACCTGCCCGGCCGGAACCCGGATGCCCTCGGTGACCAGCTTGAAGTGGTGGATCAACGCTTCCATCGAGCCGCTCATGATCTTCTCGATGTGCTCGGGCGAGTTGCCCAGGCCGTCCGGGCCGACTTTCAGATCTGCCGGCCAGGCGATCTTGCGGTTCTCCACCATGGTCGGGCCGGGCCGCAACTTGTCCAGGCACTGTTCGACGATCTTCACCGACTCCGACATCTCCTTGACGCGAATGATGTAGCGGCCGTACGCATCACAACCGTCGTCGGTGATCACGTCGAACTCGTAGTTCTCGTATCCGCAGTAGGGTTCGGTGCGACGCAGATCGTGCGGCAACCCGGTGGATCGCAGACACGGCCCGGTAATTCCCAGAGCCATGCAGCCGGTCAGGTCCAGGTAGCCGACGTCCTTGGTCCGCGCCTTCCAGATAGCGCTCTCATTGAGCAGGTCGCCCATGTCGCGCAACGAGACCTTCAGCTTCTTGAGGGCTTCGGCGATCTCGGTCTGCGCGTTGGGTGGCAGGTCTGCCGCGACGCCGCCGGGCCGGATGTAGGCACTGTTCATCCGCAGCCCGGTGATCGACTCGAACAGCGTCAGGATGATCTCGCGACCCTGGAAGCCGACGAACATCGGCGTCATCGCGCCCAACTCCATACCGCCGGTCGCCAGGGCGACCAGGTGCGAGGAGATCCGGTTGAGCTCCATCATCATCACCCGAATGACGTTGACGCGTTCGGGGATCTCGTCGGTGATACCGAGCAGTTTCTCCACACCCAGGCAGAAGGCGGTCTCGTTGAAAAACGGTGCCAGGTAGTCCATTCGGGTCACGAACGTCACACCCTGCGTCCAGTACCGGTATTCGAGGTTTTTCTCGATTCCGGTGTGCAGGTAGCCGATTCCGCATCGGGCGTCGGTGACGGTCTCGCCCTCGATCTCCAGGATCAGTCGCAGCACGCCATGAGTGGACGGGTGCTGCGGTCCCATGTTGACGACGATCCGTTCGCCGGGTTCGCCGCTCCGCCGGGCGGCCTCGACGACCTTGTTCCAATCTTGGCCCGTGAGAGCGATCAAGGTGTCCGAGCCATCCTCGTGGGCGGCGTTTATGGTGTCGCTCATCAGTTGTAGGACCTCCGCTGGTCGGGCGGGGGAATCTGCGCGCCCTTGTACTCCACCGGGACACCGCCGAGCGGATAGTCCTTGCGCTGCGGATGTCCCTGCCAGTCGTCGGGCATCTCGATGCGGGTCAACGATGGATGGCCGTCGAAGAGGATGCCGAAGAAGTCGTAGGTCTCGCGCTCATGCCAGTCGTTGGTCGGGTAGATCCCGAACAACGAGGGGATGTGCGGATCACCGTCTGGCGCAGCCACTTCCAGCCGGACCCGACGGCCGTGGGTGATCGAGCTCAGCGGGTACACCGCGTGCAACTCGCGTCCGGTTTCGTCCGGGTAGTGCACGCCGTTGACGCCCAGGCACAGCTCGAAGCGCAGCTGCGGGTCGTCACGAAGCCGGCGGGCGACCTGCGGCAGCAGTTCGCGCCGCACATGCAGCGTCAGCTCGTCGCAGTAGACGACGACTTTCTCGACGGCGTCGGCGAATTCGACGTCATCGTCGGCTGTCAGAGCCTCGGCCAGCCGGTCGACCAGCTCGTCGAAGTATCCGCCGTAGGGACGCGGACTTCCTTCGTCGATCGTGACCTGGCGAATCAATCGTCCGTAGCCCGAGGTGTCACCGCTGCCCCGGACGCCGAACATGCCGTGACGAACGCTGATCAGCTCGGCGTCGGAGGGTTCGGTACCAACGGGTGTTCCGCCGACCTCGCTGGCTGCGCGCTTGGGATCGTGGCCCGGTGAACTCATCGCAGCAGCCCGTGCATCTCGATCGTCGGCCGGGCGGCAAGGGCAGCCTGCTCGGCTTCGGCGATGGCCTGCTCGCGGTTGACGCCCAGCGGCATCTCTTGAATCTTGTCGTGCAGCTTGAGGATTGCGTACAGCAGCATTTCCGGACGCGGCGGGCAGCCGGGCAGGTAGATGTCCACCGGCACGACGTGATCGACGCCCTGCACGATCGCGTAGTTGTTGAACATGCCGCCAGACGATGCGCAGACGCCCATCGCCAGTACCCATTTGGGTTCGGCCATCTGGTCATAGATCTGACGCAGCACCGGGGCCATCTTCTGGCTGACCCGGCCGGCCACGATCATCAGGTCGGCCTGCCGGGGTGTCGCCGAAAACCTTTCCATGCCAAAGCGTGCGATATCGAAACGCGGCCCGGCAGTCGCCATCATCTCGATCGCGCAGCAGGCCAGTCCGAATGTGGCCGGCCACAACGAGTTCTTGCGAAAGTATCCCGCCAGCTGTTCAACGGTCGTCAGCAAGAAGCCGCTCGGCACTTTCTCTTCCAGACCCACGATCTACCTCAATCCCACGTCAAGCCGCCGCGACGCCACACATATGCGTAGGCCACGAAGACGGTGAGCATGAACACCACCATCTCGATCAGCGCGAACAGTCCCAGCTGGTCGTAGCTGACCGCCCAGGGGTACAGGAACACGATTTCGATGTCGAAGACGATGAACAGCATTGCCGTCAGGTAGTACTTCACCGGGAACCGCTGCCCACTGCCGGCGTGCGGTGCGTTGGCCGGCTGGTCGCTGGGCTCGATCCCGCATTCGTACGCCTCCAGCTTCGCCCGGTTGAAGCGGGACGGGCCGGTGATCTGGGCGAGCGCGACCGAGCCGAGCGCAAAGGCCGCGGCGATCCCTCCGAGCACGAGAATGGGTAGGTAGAGATTCATCCCGAGACGACGCTTCCTCACTCTGGTCTATGGGCTGGACTGTGAGCGCAACCACAGCCTAGCGACCGTGTGCAGTCCCGCGCTCAGCAGGTTAGATGTGACCTCAACCACAACTTGGTGAACGGTTGGCGTCACAAGGCAGACGTCAACGCGCCAACCATGCGAAATTCGCGAATTATCCAGAACGCGAATCGATTTGGCTGATTTTCAAGCCGCGATCTGCGAGGTTATGGCGCCCCGCCCAGCGTCGGGGCGGGGGGTGCGCTCAGGCGGGTTGAGTGGCTACTGCACCGGGGTGCGCAGCAACTCGAGCACGGTCCGGCTGAGCCGGATCGGGTCGATGGGCTGGGGGACCGCGCCCTCGGCGCGCGACCAGCTGGCCAGCCAGGCGTCGTCGCGCCGTCCGGTCAGCACCACGATCGGCGGTCCGTCGTCGATTTCGTCTTTGAGCTGTTTGGCGATGCCCATGCCGCCTTCGGGGGTCGCCTCGCCATCCAGAATGGCCAGATCGATGCCACCGGCGTCGAACTGTTGGATCACGACCGGCCCGGTCGCGACCTCGATATAGCTCAGCTCGGGCAGGTCCGGATGGATTCGTTTGCCCAACGCCGTCATGACAGCCTGTCGGGTCTCGGCGTTGTCGCTGTACACGAGGATCCGCAGGGGACTGGTGGCAGGCACGGTCCAGATCGTAGCGCCCGACGGCAGTTACCGCGGCGCCCGCACGAAGTACGCATCGGCCGACACCGTCGCCGTCTTCGCGACCATGCCCAGCCGATTCCAGCCGATGTCGAACTGGTCGCGGTCGACCTCGGTTTTCGTCGACACCTGCACCGAGCCGTCGTCGAGCGCAATGACGTGGACTGGCAGCGGCACCTCTGCGGTAACCCCTTTGATGCTGAACGTGGCCCGTAGGGCGGCGTCGTTGCCGGTGGCGGGCTCGAGGGCGGTCACCACCACGCTGATGTCCGGATAGCGGTCGGCGTCGAAGAAATCGGCCGATCGCAGATGCTCGTCGCGCTTACCGATGCCGGTGCGCAACGAGGCGACCTGAATATCGAGGCGGCCGAAGATTGCGCCTTTGCCGGTCACCTGGCCGTCGCCGCTGACGCCGGTGAAGTGGCCTTTGACGTTGAGCAGGCCCCAGAAGTTCTTGATCTTGAAGTTGACGGTTGAGCGGTCGGGATCCAGGCTCCACACCCCAGCGGTGTCCGGATCGTTCAGCAGTGTGTCGACATTCGTCATTTGCGCCACTCCTCAAGTTGTCGGCTAGCTCATTATCGGCGCGAGTTCCGCCGGGTCGAAATACTCGTCGATACGTCTGATCAGGGCTTGCGAACCAGAAGAGACGCTCGACTTGATAACGATGCACACCCGCAAAGCGATCGATCCGCCGTTGGTGCCGGTCGCGTGCAGGACGTGCTGCTGCACGAAGCCGTCGGTGAACAGCTGCCGGTCGAGGATCTCGTAGCTGCGCTCGGCGGTAATGCCGATGAACCACCGCAAGACCTTCAGCGCCCGCTGCTTATCGTCGTCGCGGCGCCCGCCGGCCCGCCACACCGCGATGTCGTCGTCGAAGAGCTCAACCAGTCGTGCCTCGTCGCCGCGCTCGATTGCCGCGAACAATTCATCGGCCAAGTCGACGACGATCTCGGCAGCGGGCATGGCGTATCTCCCTACTCGTCCTGGTAGCCGGGGTGCGCGGCCGCCAGCCGGCGGCCGACCAGCGCGCGCAGCGCCGATTGCACGTGGTCGGTGCCGCCGTCGAGTTCGCCGGCCCGGATGGCGGCAGCCAGCTGAGCTTCATCGACGCACCCGACGCGGGCCAGTGGGCCCGCGACGCCGTCGGCTGCTTCAGCGTCGGCGAGCAGTTCTCGCTCGACCATGCGCAGCGCGTTGGCCGCGACCCGGGAATGGAAATTGACTTGACCCGCAGTTGACTCCCGCACGTCGGTCTCGAGGAATTCCGCCACCGCGGCGATGAGTTCCGCAGCGGTGGGACGACCGTGCGCGGACGTCATCAGATCGCGGGTGCTTCGGGACCGCGCTCGACGCCCGTGCGCAGCTTCACCGAGGCGGAGTACGCCAGCGTGCGGAACCGCAGGACCGGGTCGTCGGAGGCCTCGATGCCGTCGGTGACGCGCATCGGGTCGAATACCACGATGTCGCCGTCGTGCTCTCGTTCTGTCTCGATGCCGGTGATCTCGAGGGTGCCGACGGTGACGGTTTGGGTGCTCTGCCAGGGTTTGGACGGGTCGACGGTCGAGTCGCCGTGCGCGGCGATCTGAACCTGGTACTCGAACCGAACCGGTTGGGCCGCAACGCGTTTGTCGAGTTCGTCGATCAAGAAGTCCGCGCCCTTGCCCTTCGCGACGTCCGGCGAAAGGAGCTCCTCGCCGGCTGCCGGCCGCAGGTGGTAACGCACGAATCGGTCGGTGCCGTCGGCGGCGATCCAGCGGAATGCGTGCAGACCGTGGTAGGCCACGGTGGCGTAGCTTGCCGGCACTACGTTGCCGGCGCGCACCACCGGCAACACGGGCAACAATCGCGGATGAGTGGCGATGTGTGCGAGCAGACGCAGCGGCGCAGCGGGGCCCGGGCGCATCGCATGCAGTAGCGAGACGAAGCCGTCGGGCGTGCTGGCCGGGAACAGCTTCGCGGTCTGCGTGGACACGTCGGTGGTCGACCCGTCCGGCAGCGTGAACTTCACCGCCATCCCGCGAACGCCAGGGGCATTGTCGGGCTGGCCCGGATTGCCTGAGCCACTGGAGAACCGGATCAGCGCGGGCACCGCAGCACCGGTGAGGTGCGCGGCGCGGGAGAGTCCGGCCGCCTCAGCGGTGGCGGAGAAGGTGCCGTGGTAGAGCTTGCCCTTGGCATGCAGGGCCCGGTAGCCCGGTTTCGCCCCGCCGGTTTCGCGAATGGTTTCGATTGCCTGATCAGGAGTAACCACGGTGAAAGCCTAGGCGTTTTACCGGGCGCGGGGGACCGTGTTGTCGAGCAAGTTCAGCAGGTCCCATTCGGTCTCGCAGACGCGGCGGCCGATCGTGGCCAGTTCCACCGAGCGCGTCTGTCCGCTCAGATGGCGTTCGGCCTGGTATCGGCAGATGACACCCCAGCGCAGGGTGGCCAGCACCAACCACCAGTGAAACGCGGTCCGGTCGACTGTGCGCCCGGCGGCGTTTTCGTAAGCGTGAAGAAAATCCTCGATGCTGCCCAGGCCGCCGGCGGCGAGGTCCAACGGCGCACCGAACCGCCAGGCCCGGATGCAGAACCAGGCCAGGTCTTCGTAAACCTCGCCGACGTGCACCAGCTCCCAGTCCAGCACGGCCGCCAGGCCGGATCGGTCGACGATCAGGTTGCCCATCCGGAAGTCGCCGTGCACCAGATGCGGCGGCGACGGTGCCGGCCGGTTGGCGGCAAGCCACCGAAATGCCCACTCGAACGTGGCGGTGGTATCGGCCATGGTGTCCAGTTGCTCGCGCCACTCGGCCGGTTGATCTTCGAGGGTCAGACCGGGCAGGTCCGTGTCGGCGCGATGGATGGCGCCGAGCGCCTCGGCGCACTGACGCAGCAGTCGCGCGCGGCCGGTGTCATCCAGCTGGCGCTGGATGCGACGGACGATGGTCTCACCGTCGATCGCGCCGCAGATCAGAAACGGATTGCCGAGTGGGCCAACAGAATCATCGGCGATCAGCACGTGCGGAACCGGCGCGCCGACGGCGGCCGCGGCGGCTTGGGCGCGGGCTTCGAGTTCCATGCCGGCGTGCACATCGTCGGGCGGTCCGATGCGAAGGATCAGCGATCGTCGTTGGCTGCCCGTGGTGGCGTCGAATGCCCAGGTCGTTCTGCTGGCTCCGCCGGTCAGCGTACGCAGATCTTCGATCGCGGTGCCGGAGCCGAGGGCGGGCTCCAGCACCGCGGCAAGTCTCGGCGCCAGTTCGTCCGCGACGCTCACTTGCGGCCGAACTTGAACAGACGTTGGGCCACTCGGCGGATTTGGATCTCTTCGGCGCCCTCGGTGATCCGGTAGCGACGGTGGTGGCGGTAGATGTGCTCGAACGGCTCGTGGCGGCTGTAACCGAGGCCGCCGAAGATCTGCATCGCACGATCGGCGGCGTCGCACACCAGCCGGTTGGCGCGATAGTTGGCCATCGACACCTTGTCCGACACTTCCATGTGGTGGTTGCGGTCGAGGTGCCACGCCGCGTACTGCACCAGCAGCCGCACCATCTGGGCTTCGGTTTGCAGCTCGGCCAGCGGCCATTGCACGGCCTGGTTGGCTGACAGCGCCTTGCCGAAAACCTTGCGTGTGCCGGCATATTCGGCGGCGCGGTCGATGCAGTACTGGGCTGCGCCCAGGCTACTGGCGGCTTGGCGAATGCGGTTCTCGTGCAGGAATGTCTGCGCGACCTCCAGGCCACGATCGACCTCGCCGAGCACCGCGTCGGCGGGCACCCGCACGTCGGTTAGTTCGACCTCGCCATGATCAGTGGGCATGTTGAACGTCCACCAGTAGTACGGGACGTGGAAGCCTGGCGTGTCGGTGGGCACCAGGAAAGCGGTGATGCCCTGGGCCTGCCCCGGTTCGCCGGACGTGCGAGCGAAGATCAGATCGTGGGTGGCGCGGTGGACGCCGGTGTTGAATCGCTTGGCACCGTTGATGATCCAGTCGTCGCCGTCGGATTTGGCGTGAGTTTCCAGCCAGGTCGCATCCGAGCCGTGCAGCGGTTCGGTGAGCCCGAAGGCCATCGAGCGTTCCCCGGTGATCAGCGCCTCGGACCATGCGGCGCGTTGCTCGTCGGAACCGAAGCGCTCCATCATGATCACCTGCGGGAAGTTCCCGACGATCGACGACTCGTTCTGCAGGTCGTTGTGGAGCCCAAGGCCCTTGTGCGCCAGATGCTCCCGGATCACCGCCATGTCGAGATTGGTGCCGTCCCGGCCGCCCAGCGACGCCGGTAGCCCGTAGCGCAGCCAGCCGGCTTTGTCTGCCCGTCGTCGCATCTCCGAGAGCAGGTCTTCCCATTCTCGAGTGGGGATGCCGTCGTTGTCCCAGTCGGTGCGGGCATGCTCGCGACGCTGGTCGAAGTACTGCATGTTCTGCGCTTGCAGCGGGGCGATCTCGCGTTCGATGAACGCATCCATGTCGGCCAGCAGACCCGGAAGATGTTCGGGCAGGGTGAAATCCACTGATTTCTCCTTAAGATCTCATTGGTTCGCCGTACAGGGTTTTCTTCCACACCGTCGCGAGGGTCGCGATGGCGTCGTCGTCGCTGATCTCCACGCCCAGCCCGCCTTGGGCCGGGGAAGGCCCCAATGAGCCTGCGTACACGGTGGTGAAGTTCTCGAACAGCAGGGCGATGGCCGGCGCGATGTGCTCGGGATTGAGGTCGGACGCGTAGCCGTGCT
>DATDLZ010000094.1:0-23151 GCA_036519055.1 Mycobacterium sp. | reverse complement strand
GGTGTGGATGTCCTGGAATTGGCTGGGCCGCACCCGACTGTTCAGGAAGGTCGACGACAGCCTCGGCGTCGTGCACACCCATGGTGTGGCGGGCTTGGCCGGTGGCCTGCTGGTCGGGGTGCTGGCCGACCCGCACATCGTCATGTACCTCGGCAACGGCAAAGACGTCAAGGACGTGACCAACGCGGGTTGGCTGTGGGGCCATCATCCAGCACAAATCCTGGTCCAACTCTGCGCGGCGCTCACCATCATCGCCTGGGATGCCTTCGTTACGTTCGCCATCCTGAAGGTTCTTGGCCTTTTCATGAAACTGCGTGCACCCGAAGAAGTCTTGGAACAGGGCGACATCGGTGTGCACTTGGAGGAGGCCTACCCCGACGAGGCTCTCGTCAGGGGCGGCCACACGCACTGAAAGCCTGATGACATGAAGCTGATCACCGCAGTCGTCCAGCCGTTTACGATCGCGGACATCCGCGCCGCGGTGGACAACGCCGGCGTGCACGGCTTGACCTACTCCGAAGCCCAGGGCTACGGGCGGCAGAAGGGGCACACCGAGGTATATCGGGGTGCCGAGTACAAGATCGACTTCGTTCCGAAGGCACGCGTCGACGTCGTCGTGGATGACGAACACGTAGACATCGTGGTCGCGGCCATCGTCGGCGCCGCACGCACCGGCAAGATCGGCGACGGCAAGGTCTGGGTGACGTCAATCGAGTCGCTGATCCGGGTGCGAACCGGCGAACGCGGTTCGGATGCCCTTTGAGGCCGCAATCAGCACTCCCGAGTTCGACGCGCATCGAGTAGCCCAGCGTTGGCACTGTCGGGCAACCAACCGTCGGGCGGTACGGTGGCCGGTATGACCCGCGCCGGCGACGATAATGCCGGCATGAATCGGGGGGGTCCCCCCGCTTGCGGGGGAGAGTGGCGCCTATGACTGTCGTCGACGACAACTACACCGGCCACGTCGATCCGGGTACCGCAGCCCGCCGGACGTTGCCTGGCGCCACGATCGTCAAAACGTCGGTGGGCCCCATGGACAACAACGCCTACCTGGTGACCTGTTCCGCGACCGGCCAGACCCTGCTGATCGACGCTGCCAACGACGCGGACCATCTCGTCGAGCTGGTGCGGACCGAGGCCCCGAACGTGTCGCTGATCGTCACCAGCCACCAACACTTCGACCACTGGCAGGCACTGGAAGCCGTCGCGCAGGCCACTGGCGCGCCCACTGCCGCCCACGAGGTCGACGCCGAGCCGTTGCCGGTCAAGCCGGACCGCTTGCTGGCCGGTGGCGACACCGTCCAGATCGGTGACCTGACGTTCGACGTCATCCACCTCCGCGGACACACCCCGGGATCCGTTGCACTGGCGCTCAACGGCCCGGCCACTGGCGGAGTCACCCAACTGTTCACCGGCGATTGCCTGTTTCCCGGTGGCGTCGGCAAGACGTGGCAGCCCGGCGATTTCGACCAGCTGCTCGACGACGTCACCGCCCGGGTGTTCGACATCTACGACGACACCACCGTCGTCTACCCCGGCCACGGCGACGACACCACACTGGGCGCCGAGCGTCCCAGCCTCGCCACCTGGCGCGAACGCGGGTGGTGACCTCGCTGAGCTAGTCGCTGAGCGACTAATCGTTGCGCGCGTTCGTTGCGCACCGCGCTAACTTTCAAAAATACTATTTACCAATGCTTTTCGGGCAACGGTGACCCGCTGCTGGACGGCGGTCAGCGTAACTTCGGGCTAACTGGTGCTGTGAGCCAGTTCGTGTGCCGCCGCATCGAAAGCGCGCAGCGTGTCCAACAGCATCTGCGGGTCCCCGGCGTCCGACTGGGTGGATAGCTTGGCGGCGACCAGCTCAGCGGCGCGGTTGACGTAGACCATCTGGCCACACATGCCCTGGCACAACACGACGTTGCTGCCCGGGTAGGGGATCCACACCTGGTTGCGGTACATCCCGCCGGGCATTTGAGTGTCGTCGGGGCTATCGGCGAACGCCTGACGCGAGTCCGGCCCGCCGTCGAGAGTGTCGGCAATCCACGCCGCAGGCACCACTTGCTGGCCGGTCAACGAGACACCGTCGTGCAAGAACAGCGACCCGAACCGGATCATGTCGGTCAGACAGGCGTTGATGCCGCCGTCGAACAGTCCGGTGCCGTCCGTGTCTACGCCGATGGTGGCGTCGCATTGGGCGCCGAGGCGGCTCCACAGCAGTTCCGACATCAGTTCGGGCATCCGCTGCCCACCGGCGACCTCGCAGATCCAGCCGAGCACGTCGGTTTCACACGAGCGATATTCGAACGGGCCGCCATGCGCCGACTTCTGCCGCAAGGTCAGCAGGAAGTCACGCAGCGTGGCGGGGCCCTCCGGTCCGCTCCGGGGTGCCCACCCCATCGACTCGTCGAGCGCGTGTATCTCGGCGGTCGGGTGAAGGTAATTGTCCGAGAAGGCGATACCCGACCTCATGTCCAGCAGGTGACGCACCCTCGCACCGGCGTAGCCGCAATTAGCCAGTGCGGGAACATATTTCGTGACCGGCGCGTCAAGCTCGATCGCCCCGGCACCGTGCAGCGCGCCTGCCACGGCGGCCACCAGCGATTTGCTGACCGAGAAGAGCAGGTGCCGGGTCTGCGCAGCCAGGCCGTCGAGGTACTCCTCGGCCACCAGCGAACCCCGGTAGGCGACGGCCCACCCGTCGGTCGCGGTGCTGGCCATCACCGCGCCCACGGTGGTGGCCACCCCGTCAGCGCTGGTTACCGGGATCTCCGCCACGGGAGCACTGGCCGCGGGCAACGCCGTGACCGGCCCCGTGCCGCGTGAAATCACCGCGGTCGGCACGAAGTCATCAACGTGCTGAAACGACCACCGCGCATATGGCGCCGACAGCCAGTTGTCCAGTGAGATGCCGGCCGGGACGCTGCTCACGCTCGTGCGGCCGCTGCTCACGCTCGTGCGACGAGCCGTGAGACGATCGGCGCGGCCGGCACCAGGGGCGTCGAGACGAACTTCGCCTTCATGCCCTTGACCCAGCGCTGGCAGCGTTCGGTGAGCCGGTAGTCCTTGGACTGTAGGTGTCCGCGGGTGACGAGCACGCCGAGTTGGGCGCCCTCAGAGCGTAAGTCGCCAGGGGCCGCGACACGCATGTAAAAGGCCTCGGACCCGTCGAGCAGCGTGGCCCAGTCGTTGGCGGACCGCGCAAAGGAGACGCGACCGTCGTCGTCGATGCGCCATACGCCGGTGCGTGGCGTTGCGGTGAAGAGCTCGACATCCGGCGAGGTCTCGGTGATGATCACTTGGCCCCAGACCTCGTCCTCGCCATAGCCCCGCTCCCAGCGCGAGTTGATCTCCTCGATGTCGAGCTCGTACTCCACATCCATGTACTCGAGCAGGTGAAAGAGAAACAGCGGCACGTCGGCGTAGGCCTCAGTGGTCAAGTTCGTCATCGGGCTGGCGCCGCTCAGGCGGGGGTTCACCTCGCCGAGGTAGAGCTCCCCGGAGTCCAGGTCATGCAGAAGGTCCACCTCGAAGTAGCCGCGGTAACCCTCGCGGCTCAGGACGCCACCCAACGTTCGCACCATTTCCCGCGCGGCGTGCGTCTGGTCCGGCGGCAGCACCTCACGCCAGATGTCATTGCCGCACCAGCTGCCCCGCTGCGGAGTCAGCTCCGAATAACCGACGAGACTCGTCATCGCGGGGCCGATCACGGTGCCGTGGCGGGTCACCGCGCCCTCGATGCACACCTCGACATTGCGGATCCGCTTCATGACTTTGACTTCTTGCTGCGCGGTCAGGTCACCGGCGTGCTGGTCCCAGTCGCGCTGACCGTGCACAAAGAATGTCCCGCTGCCGGCGTTGCCATAAGCGACCGAGACGACGAGGTCATCTCCTAATCCGGCGCTTTGTGCCAGCGCCAGAAGTTCGTCGTAGGAGCCGGCCCGCCCGATCGCGTGCGGCACGCTCGGTACGCCCGCCTCGTTGGCCAGGCGCGTCATGATGATCTTGGAGCCCAGGCGCTGGCGCAGCTCCGTCGGCGCGTGCATGACTTCGAGCCCCGCCTGCCGTGCGAGAGCCTGGGTTTCCTCGTCCAGCATCACAAAGCAGGCCTTGCCACCGGGACCTCGGCCCGCGATGAACTCGAGTGTCTCGGGATCGCCCAGGAGGTGGTTGCAGACATCACCCATGGAGTCGAAGTCAAGGCGGTCGCGTCGTCGGGGCACGAACACGCGCGAATGTGTGCCCTCGAAAGAGTCAAAGTACGTCAGGTAGAAGAAGTTTCGCACCCAGCGGTCGATGCCCAGCAGGTTGAACGGGGTGGGCGAGATGAAGTACAGCGGTACGGCGTTGGTGTGAAAGAACGCGCGTACGTCCGAAAGTCCGTTCAACACGCGGCGCGGCTCGCCGGTATGCACGGTCACGCCGGCCGCGCTGACGTCGATGCCTGTATCGGGCGCGGGGGCAGCGGCGCGGGCAGGGGCGCTGCGGCCAACGCGACGGCGATGAAATGACACTCCATTCCGCAAGTGTGCGCCGTGCCCACCGCGCTGTCGAAGTGCCTTTACGGATTCGAGCGGTGCCTTTTTCGTCCACACGCATCGACGATGTCCGGCGCAACACGTCGAGCCAACCCGCCCTGGCGCCTTTAACCCAGCCTCGCCACCCAGTGCGAGCGCGGCTGGTAAGCCGCGGGAGCGGCTAAACAGCCTCGTCAAGCGCGCAGCACCCTATGCTGGGAAGAACCTGGGGATGCGGGGGCCGCAACCGCGGAGGACCTGATGACCGCAGCCAGCGCGTGCCGCACGTGCGGTACCGAGCCGCGGGAGCGCGCGCGGTTTTGCGATGCTTGCGGTTCCTCGATTGGACCGGCCAGTGAGCAGCCCGAGTACAAGCAGGTCACGGTGCTGTTCGCCGACGTGGTGCACTCGATGGACATCGCCGCGACCGTCGGTCCGGAGCGACTTCGCGAAATCATGGCTGACCTCGTCGACCGCTGCGCGGCGGTGGTGCGGCGGTACGGCGGCACAGTTGGCAGCTTCACCGGCGACGGGATTATGGCTCTGTTCGGCGCACCGGTTGCGTTGGAGGACCATGCGTTTCGTGCTTGCCTGGCAGCGTTGGACATTCAAGACGAGACCACCCGGCTGGCCGCTGAGGCCAAAGATCGCGACGGAATTAGCCTGTGGTTGCGCGTCGGCCTGAACTCGGGGCGGGTGATTGCGGGTGAGTTCGGCTCGGGGCCTTTCGGTTACACCGCGATCGGTGAGCACGTTGGGATGGCGCAGAGGATGGAGTCGGTGGCGCCACCCGGTGGGGTGATGCTCAGCGCGTCGACGGCGCGGCTGGTCGAGGGCGCGGCAGTGCTCGGTGAGCCGGAGACTGTGCACATCAAGGGCGCCGAATCTGCAGTGCCGTCGCGAAGACTGCTGAGCATGGCCGCGCCGGGGCAGCGGATCGGTCCGTCGGAGTCGACGTTGGTGGGCCGGGAGTCGGAATTGGCCGTGTTGGCGGCGACGCTGGAGCAGTCGATCGGTGGACATGGTTCTGTTGTTGGCGTGGTCGGCCCTGCCGGGATCGGGAAGACCCGACTCACCCGTGAGGCCGTGCAACTGGCGACAAGCCGAGGTGTCGAGGTGTTTGGCACCTTTTGTGAATCGCACACCACCGACATACCGTTTCGCGTGGTGGCGCGTCTGCTGCGCGCAATTACGCAGGTAAACGGTCTTGATGATCAGAACGCGCGGATGCGTTTGCGTGCAAGGAATCTCGACGCGGATCCGGAGGACATGCTCCTGCTTGACGACCTGATGGGGATCGCCGATCCCGATGTCCAGCTGCCGAAGATCGATCCGGACGCGCGGCGACGGCGGTTGACCGCGCTAGTCAACGCTGCGCAGCTGGCCCGCTCCCAACCGGCAATGTTTGTTGTCGAGGATGTGCACTGGATCGACGAGGTCAGCGAATCCATGCTGGCGGATTTCCTCGCGGTGATCGCACAGGCGCCCTCGATGGTGATGTTCAGCTATCGGCCCGAGTACCGCGGGGTCCTGGGACGCGTCGACGGCGCGCAAACCATTACCCTCGACGCTCTCAATGATTCGGAATCGTCGACGCTGATTGCTGAACTGTTAGGTCCCGATCCCTCAGTTGGTGAGATCGCCAAGATCATCGCGGGGCGCGCTGCGGGTAACCCATTCTTCGCCGAGGAAATCACCCGTGAACTCGCCGAACGCGGCGTGCTGGTCGGCGAGCGCGGCGGCTACACCTGCCGCACCGAGATCGGCGAAGTCGGCGTGCCGGCGACGCTGCAGGCGACCATCGCCGCCCGCATCGATCGGCTGCCTCCGGCGGCCAAACGCACGCTTGCCGCCGCGGCGGTCATGGGATCCCGCTTCAGCTCCGATCTGCTGACGAGCTTGGAGGTCGATCCATCCATCGAGGAGCTGATCAATGCAGAGCTGATCGACCAAATGCGCTTCACCCCGCGTGCCGAATACGCGTTTCGGCATCCGCTGTTCCACGCCGTGGCCTACGAATCACAACTGAAATCCGATCGCGCCCGCTTGCACCGACGGTTGGCCGCCGCGATCGAAGCCGGTGATCCGGAATCGGCCGAAGAGAACGCGGCCATGATCGCCGAGCATCTCTACGCCGCCGGTGAGCTCTACGCCGCCTATGGCTGGCACATGCGCGCCGGAGCGTGGGCAACTAATCGCGATATCACCGCGGCACGACTGAGTTGGGAGCACGCCCGAAAGATCGCCGACTCATTAGCCGCCGAGGATTCGCACTCGGCAGCTCTGCGCATTGCCCCGCTTACCATGTTGTGCGCGAGCGCCTTTCGTGTCCGTGAACGTGTGACCGACGCGCGCTTTGATGAACTGCGTGAGCTGTGCGCCGCCTCCGGGGACAAGGCGTCACTGGCTATCGCCATGGCGGGGCTTGTGATCGATCATGCGCATCAGGACCGGATACGTGCGGCATCGCGGCTGGCTTCTGAGGCGTGGGCCCTCGTCGAAGCGGTTGGTGATGCGACCTTGACGGTGGGGCTATCCGCCGCAGCAATCTACGCCAAGTTTGAGAACGCCGAGTGGTCCGACGTATTGCTGTGGTCACAGGCGGCCATCGACCTCGCCGACGATGACCCGTCCAAAGGCAACTTCATCTTCGGATCTCCCTTGGCGGTTGCCTTCACGTACCGGGGAATTGCGCGTTATTGCCTAGGTGGTTCTGGATGGCGCGACGACCTGCGCCACGGCCTGGTGATGGCCCGTAGCGCCGAACCCCAGTCCTACGCAACGGTTGCCGCCTTTGTCTACGTCACGGGGATACCGCTTGGCGTGCTGAGGCCCGATGATCCCGTGATGCACGAGATCGAGGACGCCCTAGAGATAGCCGAACGATCCGGTGATGACCTCGCGTTGGCGTTCGCCCGCTTAACCCTGGGCATTGCACTGGTGCATCGCGGCACGGATGTGGAACGTGACCGCGGACGGACGCTCTTGGCAGAAGTCAAGGAAGTGTTCGTACGCGGAGGGCACAACTTGTGCGACCTTCCGATTGTCGACGTTTACCTGGCGCGTGAAAGGGCTCGGCGTGGGGATCGCGATGAGACCATCCCGGTGATGCGCGCCGCCACCGACCACCTGTTCTGCGAGGGCCGGCTGCTGGGCTGGGGCATCGCTGCGACAGGTGTGCTGGTGGAGACACTGCTGGACGCGGGCTCCGCGAGTGACGTGGCCGAAGCCGAGGCCGCGATCGAGCGGTTGGCAGCCGCGCCAGCAGATGGAGGCTTGGTGATACGCGATATCTGGCTGCTGCGGCTCCGGGCCCTCTTGGCGCGAGCCCACCGCGATGCTGGGGCTTATCTGCACTCCAGGAATCGCTACGGCGACATGGCGACAACCTTCGATTTTGACGGGCATGTCGCCTGGGCGGAGGCGATGCCCGGCCGGCCCGGCCCAGCTTCGCAGACTGGCGCGAACGGGGTTGGTGAATAGCGGTCGCGAAACGCGGTGCCGCGCCTACGCTTAGCCGATGAGGCTGGGGATCGACTTCGGCACAACGCACACCGTTGTCGCGGTCGTCGACCGGGGCAACTACCCGGTGGTGTCGTTCGACGGGGTCGACGCGTGGCCGTCGATCATTGCCGCCAACGAGGGCGGCGAGCTGCGCTACGGCCAGGATGCCGCCGCGGTCCGGCACGACCCGCACTGGTCCGTGCTGCGGTCGTTCAAGCGGCTGCTCAACGACGCCGGGCCGACGACGACGGTGGATCTGGCGGGACGCTGTTACCTGCTGGCCGAGCTGTTCGCGGGCTTTCTGACCCAGCTCAGAAGCGACCTGCAGCACCGTTCGAACGCCGAGCTCGCCCCGGGCGTGCGGGTCGAGGCCGCGATCAGCGTGCCGGCCAATGCCTCCAGCGCGCAACGCTTCCTGACCCTGGACGCGTTCGCGCAGGCCGGCTTCGACGTGGTCGCTCTGCTGAACGAGCCGTCGGCGGCGGGCTTCGAATACGCCCACCGGTATCGCTCGACGATCACCGCCAAGCGGGAGTACGTCCTGATCTACGACCTTGGTGGCGGAACGTTCGACGCGTCGCTGCTGAAGATGACCGGGCGGTTGAACGAGGTGGTCGTCAGCGAGGGCATCCAGCGCCTCGGCGGCGACGACTTCGACGAGGTCATCCTGAAGCTGGTCCGCAAGGGCGCCGGACTGCGTTCGTTGCCGTCGGGCACCCGCGATCAGTTGCTCGAGGAGTGCTCAGTCCGCAAGGAAGCCGTCGGTCCCAACACCCGGCGGTTCCTGGTCGATCTCACCTCGGTGGGCAAGCCGCCGTTTTCCTGCCCGATCGAGGACGTCTACACGGCGTGTGCTCCGTTGGTAGACAAGACGATTGCCGCTCTTCCCGGTGTGCTGCATGACCGGGCCGGCGGCGATGTCGACTGGTCCGAGATCGCGGGCATCTACGTGGTAGGCGGCGCCGGAAGTTTCCCGCTCGTCGCGCGGGCGCTCCGCTCGGCGTTCGACGAGAAACGGGTCAAACGGTCATTGCATCCGTTCGCCGCGACCGCGATCGGCTTGGCCGCCTTCCTCGACAGGGAGGCCGGGTTCGCGCTCTCCGAACGTCTTTCGCGCCACTTCGGGGTGTTTCGCGAGGCGTGCGCGGGCGAGGACGTCTGCTTCGACCCGATCGTTCCCAAAGGGGCTGCGCTGCCCACCGCCGGTCAGCCGCCCTTCGTCGTCACGCGGACCTACCGCGCGGCGCACAACATCGGACACTTCCGCTTCGTCGAGTGCAGCCGGCTGCGCGACGGCCGTCCGGACGGCGACGTGACGCCGTATGCCCCGGTGTTCTTCCCGTTCGATCCGGACCTCGACGATGACCAGGACCTGCCGCGCCGGCCGGTGAGCCGCTGCGACGACGGCCCGGATGTCGAGGAGCGCTACGTCGTCACGTCCGGTGGAGCCGTCGAGGTCACCCTGACGACGCGTCCGGACCGACTCAGCCGCACGTTCCGGCTGGAGCGGCACGACCTCGCCAGCGCGTAGCGGTCGGTCAGCTCGCGCCGTCGAGGTCGGGTGTCCAGGCCACCCCGTTGATGTGGCTGCCGCCGTCGACGAACAACGTGTTGCCGGTGAGATAGCGGCAGCCCTCGCCGGCCAGAAACAGCGCGACCGGGGCGATGTCGAGGTAGGGATCCCCGATTCGGCCCATCGGGTTCATCGCGTCGGCGAAGGCGGCAATGTCGGGGTTGTCGCCGAGGGCGCGCATGAATGCCGCACTCTTGGCGGCCGGGCAGATGGCGTTGACGGTCACGCCGAGCGGCGCCCACTCGCGGGCGGCGGTGCGGGTCAGGGCACGCAGCGCCTCTTTGGCGGCGTTGTACTCCAGGGTGCCCATGTGCGCGTTGACCCCGTTCAGGCTGCAGACGTTGATCACCCGTCCCCAGCCGCGGGCCCGCATGTGCGGCAAGGCGGCCCGCATCGCCCAGAACGGGCCGTAGTACGCGACGGCGATACCGTCGCTGAGCTGCTTGTCGGTCTTGTTCTCCACCCGGCTCATCGATCCGCCGCCCCACGCGTTGTTCACCACGACGTCGATCGAGCCGTACTCCGAAACAGCCTGCGCGACAGCGCCTTCCACCTGGTCTCGAACCGAGACGTCGACCTCGACGAACAATCCCCCGACGGCGGTCGCGACGTCGTGTCCACTACCGGAATCGCGTTCGGCCACGACAACTTTCGCGCCCTCTTCGGCGAACCGGCGCGCGATCCCTTCGCCGATACCTGCTCCCGCACCGGTGATCAGCGCGACCTTGCCTGCTAATTGCCCCGTCATGCCGGCCGGCCCGTCGCACCGGCGGCCAGCAGGCCGCGCGCCTCGGTGGAGCCGTCCAGTGCACGACTGGTGCGTTTTGCGATCCGCCAGCCGGCGGCCGTCCGCCGCAGCGTGACATGGTTGGCGCCGGCCCGCCACACCCGGTAGCCACCGCCGTCGTCGTTGCGCCGGATCACGATCGACTCGCACACCGCAATCGCATTGTCGCCGTCGATGTCGACGCATACCGGGCCGAGGAAATGGGCCGCACCGCGGCTGATCAGACCCTGATGAGCGGGTGATCGCACCATCTCGGCAACGTCGGCCCGGCTGCGCATGTGCCAGCCCTCGACGTCGTACTCGCCGTCGTCGGCCCACAACCTGGACACCGCGTCGGCATCGCCCGCATCGACCAGCGGTCCATACGACGCCATCAGGCGACCGATGGCCAGCTCATCCTCGACCCGGCGCAGCCGCTGTTCCAGTGCCGTGAGTCGCTCCTCCACCGTCATCGGAATTCCTCTCCGCGTTCAACAGCCTCTGCATGGCGCGATGTGCGCCGAGAACCGCCTTGGCCCGATCGGGATCGTTGCGCATGGCGACGATCTGCTCGTTGCCGCTGACGATGTGTACGGGACCGCGGCCCAGCCATGACAATCCCTCGCGGGCCACATCGGCGGGCTCGGCGACGACGACGCCGGGTGCGTCGAAGTTCAGGCCGACCCGCTCCATCGCGGGTGTGCGCGTCACGCCCAGCACCAGGTCCAGCACGTCGACGCCGTGCTCCCGGAGCTCCAACCACAGTCCCTCGCTGAATACCCTGGTGAACGCTTTCACGCCGCCGTAGACGGTGTGCCGAGCCGATCCGAGGTAGCCGGCCAGCGAGCCGAGCAGCACGATGCCACCGCGGCCCCGGTCGCGCATCGGCTGTCCGTAGTGGTGCACAAGGGCCAGCGGTGTCGACACGTTGAGATTGATGACTCGCTGGAACTCCGCGAGATCGCCGTCAAGAAATTCGTGGCTGTGCGTGTTCGCGCCCGCGACCTGGATCAACAGCCCCACCTCGAGCCCGCTCGTCGCCTTGGCGATCCCGGTGCAGGCGTCGGATGCGCTCAAATCGGCCTGGACGGTGCGAACCTCAACGCCGTTCCCGCGGCACTGCTCGGCCGTCTGCTCCAATGCGGCCGCTGAGCGGGCCACCAGCACCAGATTCAGACCCGCTTGCGCGAGCAGCCGGGCGAATTCAGCGCCGACCCCCTCCGAGCCGCCTGCGATCAGCGCCCACGGCCCGTACTTCGCGGTGTCGATCACCGGGTTGACGCGCGTAGGCCCGCTTACGTGGTGGTGTGGACGATCAGCACGTCGACCTTGGCCCGGCGCGAGACGTTGGCGGGTACCGATCCCAGCAGCCGGCCGGCGATCGTGCTCAGGCCGACGTTGCCGACAACGAGCAGGTCGGCGCCGACCTCTTCGGCGAGTCCAACCAGCGCGTCCACCGGCGCGCCGACGATTGACCGTTCTTCGACGTTCGCGGCTCCGGCCGCTTCGGCCCGCTCCTTGGCCTCGCGCAGGATCGCATAGATCGGGGCACTGCCCGACACTTTGTAGCTCTCATCTTTCAGGGCGTCGGCGGCCCGTGCATCCTCGTTCTGCGGCAAGTACGCCGACGCCACGATCAGCTTTGCGTTAGCCCCGGCAAGGCTGCCCGCCTTCTCTACCGCGCGCAGCGACGAATCCGAGCCGTCGGTTCCTACCACCACGGTCCGATAGGCGCTCATTTACCCTCCCAGGTGTCGGTTGCTACGCCAACCCCAGACAGTAACGCCTTGCCGTAGCCAGATGGTCGACTTTGAGACACGCCGACCTGGTTGGCAATTCCCGGCCACCGCTGGGGCGCGCACACTCTGAGGCTCCAAAATGCCTCGCTACGCGTCCAATTAGCCAACGCGATCAATGAAATTGATTGTTGTGCTTGCATTTTCGTCGATATGGCTACCGCACGTCCGAGTCGCCCGCTTCGGCCACACTGGCAAAAGTGGTATGTGATCAGGCAGGACGGGTAAGCAGGTTCACCACGGTGGCCCTAAAGTGACATCTATCATGGTTGCCACGACAGTCGCCGAACCCAGGACGGCGGTTACCCCGAGCCCCTCGCGGCCGCGCCGCCCCAGCAGGTTTATTGACCCGCTCGCTATCGCGGTGCTGGCCGCCGTCGTCGGCGCCGCCGGGGCGAGCTGGCCGTCGCTGTGGTTCGACGAGAGTGCCACGATTTCTGCCTCCGCCGGCCGTTCAATACCCGACCTGTGGCGGATGCTCGGCCACATCGACGCCGTTCACGGTTTGTTCTACCTCCTCATGCACGGCTGGTTCAGCCTCTTCCCGGTGACCGAGTTCTGGTCGCGGGTTCCCAGTTGCCTGGCCGTCGGGATCGCCGCAGCCGGTGTGGTGGTCTTCGCGAGACAGTTCCTGCCGAGGACCACCGCGGTGTGCGCGGGCGTCGTGTTCGCCATCCTGCCGCGCGTCACGTGGGCAGCCGTCGAAGCGCGCTCGTATGCGTTGACGGCGGCCGCGGCGGTCTGGCTGACCGTCTTGGTGGTTACCGCCGTACGCCGACACCGGCGAGGGCTGTGGGCGTTCTACACGCTCGCGCTGTTGCTCGCGATATTGCTCAACCTCTATCTGGTGTTGCTCGTGCCCGTCTACGCCGTCGTGACGCCTGTGCTGCGGCGCAATAAGTCGGTGGTGCGTTGGTTTGCGATCACGTCAGCGCTGGCGGTGGCCGCATCGACACCATTGATGTTGTTCGCGCATGGCCAGAGCTTCCAGGTGGCCTGGATTTATCCGTTGAGTTGGCACAGCGTGCTCGACGTCGTGCTGCACCAATATTTCGACAACAGTGTGCCGTTCGCGATCCTGGCTGGGCTCATTTTCATTGTCGCGCTGTCGATTCGAATGAGGGGTCGGTGGATATCACTCGGCGATACCCGCCGGGTGCTGATCATCTGCGCGGCCTGGATGGTGGTACCCACCGCCATCAGCCTGATCTACTCGGCGGTCAGCGATCCGTTCTACTACCCGCGGTATCTGTTCTTCACAACCCCGGCGATGGCGGTTGTGCTGGCTGTCTGCATTGTCGGGATCGCGCGCAAGCAACGATGGATCGCCGCGATCCTGATCATGCTCACCGTGGCGGCATTCCCGAATTATCTTCTCTCGCAGCGACAGCGGTACGCCAAAGAAAGCTGGGATTACAGCGACGTCGCCGACCTCATCCGCGCGCAGGCGGCCCCCGGGGACTGCCTGCTGGTCGACAACACGGTCGGCTGGCTGCCCGGGCCGGTTCGCGCGGTCCTCGCCGCGCGTCCCGACGCCTACCGGCCGCTGGTCGACGTCGGTCGCGGCGTTCCCGCGGCCAAGCGTGAGACGCTGTGGGACGGTCACGTAGCCGTCTGGTTGGTGGTAGGCCGGCTGTACCAATGCACCACGCTGTGGACGATTTCCACCCACGACACCAAGCTGGCGAACCATCAAACCGGGATGTCGCTGCCGCCCGGACGGATGCTGGTGCACGCGCCCGCCTACACGACCGCGAAAAATGTCGGGTTCCGCATCGTCGAGCGCTGGCAGTTCCACCGAGCGCAGGTCATCAAGTCGACCCGCTGACGCCGGCTTCGTCGCGAGCGAACATGCCCGCGGGGTGTTGGCCGGGGCAATCCTTGCCGCGGACAAGTCCGATACGGGCACTGCCGTCGTTGGTCAGCGCAGATCCCGTGTGGCCCGGTATGCGACCCACGCGCCCAGTAATCCCACTACGGCGAAGACCGCGAACAGCGCCCGCGCGGCGATGACCATGCTGCCGTGGGCGGTGTTGACCACGACGCCGGCCAGGCCGGCGCCGAATGCGCCGGCGATGACCTCAATCGTGTTGATGGCTGCGGCCGCCGCGGCACCTTCGGCTTCGTCGTCGATGCACTGCATCGACCAGGCCGACAGATGCGGCCAGGCCGCACCGATGCCGATTCCGGTGATCGTTAGCGCCAGCGCCCACGTGACGACAAGGCCCGCCGACGCATTGTCGACTTGGGTAGCCGCGGCCAGAACCAGACCCAACGCTATGACAAGCGGCCCGAACACGACCACCCGATTGATGACTTTCCTGCTGCTCAGCGACGCGCTGAGGACCTCGCTGACCGCCCACCCAATCGCCAAAGCGGCACCCAGAAATCCAGCCGCGACCGGGACCAGATGCGCGAGGCGTTGCCCGAACAGCGGTACGTACATGTCGACCATCGCCGAGGCCATCAGCACCGCCAGGGCCAGATAGATCCATTTCAACGGCCCATTTCCAAAAACGCTGGGCGGTAACACTTTTACCGCCATGCGTCGATCGACGATGATGAACGCGCCGACCAGGACCAGGCTGATCGCGAGCAACGCTGCGGTCAGTCCGACGTTCGTCGGGACCTGGGCGACGCTGATCGTCAACGCCGCAGTACCCAGCAGCACGATCGACCACACCGGCACTTTCAACGTGGGCGCAGCCTCGCCCGAATCGACGCGGGCCGGTAGCACCCGCGGGACCAGCACCACCATCGCCACCGCGAGAATCG
Source organism: Mycobacterium sp. (assembly GCA_036519055.1). GTDB lineage: Bacteria > Actinomycetota > Actinomycetes > Mycobacteriales > Mycobacteriaceae > Mycobacterium. The sequence goes on along the minus strand of DATDLZ010000094.1, from coordinate 8,223 downwards.
CCATGACGCCGAACGCCCAGCGCCACAGGCCGAATTGCGCGAAGAGGCCGCCCGCCGTCGGGCCGATGACTGTCGCGACACCCCACATCGCCGACGCCAGTGCCGAGGCTCTGGTCCACAGCGAACGCGGCAGAGTGCTATTGATCAACGCATAGCCCAAACCGGCCAACAATCCCCCGGCGGTGCCCTGCAGGGCACGACCCACCAGCAACACCTCCATGCCGGGAGCCAGGGCACACACCACGCTGCCGATCCCGAACACGATCAGTCCCAACAGAAATGACACCCGGGGTCCGATGCGCAGCAGTATCGCGTTGACGGTCGTCGCCGCGACAACCGACCCCACCAGGTACAGGGTGGTCACCCAGGCATACAGCCGTTCGCCGCCGATGTCGGCGATCGCGCTCGGCAGCAAACTGACCGTCAGGAACTCGTTGGTCGCATACAGCGCCACGCCACCGGCGAGAAGTATTGAGGTCCCTAGGAATCGGGGACCCAGCAGGGTGCGCCAGCCTTCGACGGCTGGGGTGTCCTGGGGTGCGCTCACTTCAGGCCGGCGGCGTCCATTCCGCGCAATTCTTTCTTGAGGTCGGCGATTTCGTCGCGGAACCGGGCGGCCAACTCGAATTGCAGGTCACGCGCGGCGGTCATCATCTGCTCGGTGAGGTCTTTGATCAGATCGGCCAGTTCGGCCCGCGGCATGCTCGCGGTGTCGCGGCCCTCGAACACTCCAGCGCTGACCGCGCGGCCGGGCGCACCCTGAGCACGTCGCCCGCGCGACGCGTTGCGCCCCGATCCCCCGATCTCCACAGCCTCGGTGTCGTCCGCCTCGCGGTAGACCTGATCAAGGATGTCGGCGATCTTCTTGCGCAACGGCTGCGGGTCGATGCCGTTGGCCTCGTTGTAAGCGACCTGCTTGGCCCGCCGACGGTCGGTCTCGTCGATCGCCTCTCTCATCGAGTCGGTGATCTTGTCGGCGTACATGTGCACTTCGCCGGACACGTTGCGGGCCGCGCGGCCGATGGTCTGGATCAGGCTGCGCGACGAGCGCAGGAAACCTTCCTTGTCGGCGTCCAGGATCGCGACCAGCGACACCTCCGGCAGATCGAGACCCTCCCGCAGCAGGTTGATGCCGATCAGGACGTCGTAGTCACCCAGCCGCAGCTGGCGCAGCAGCTCGACTCGTCGCAGCGTGTCGACCTCGGAGTGCAGGTAGCGGACCCGGATCCCCAACTCCAGCAGATAGTCGGTGAGGTCCTCAGCCATCTTCTTGGTCAACGTCGTCACCAGGATCCGCTGGTCGGCTTCGGCGCGCTTTCGGATCTCGCCGATCAGGTCGTCGATCTGGCCCTTGGTCGGCTTCACCACGACCTTCGGGTCGACCAGCCCGGTCGGGCGGATCACCTGCTCGACGAACTCCCCCGCGGCCTGGCTCAGCTCGTAAGGACCGGGCGTCGCCGACAGGTACACCGTCTGTCCGATCCGGTCGGCGAACTCCTCCCAGGTCAGCGGCCGGTTGTCACACGCCGAGGGAAGCCGGAACCCGTATTCGACGAGGTTGCGTTTGCGGGACATATCGCCCTCGTACATGCCGCCGATCTGCGGCACCGTGACGTGCGACTCGTCGATGACCATCAGGAAATCTTCGGGGAAGTAGTCCAGCAGGGTCGCGGGTGGCGAGCCCGGCCCGCGAGCGTCGATGTGCCGCGAGTAGTTCTCGATGCCGGAGCAGAACCCGACCTGACGCATCATCTCGACGTCATAGTTGGTTCGCATCCGCAGCCGTTGGGCCTCCAGCAGCTTGCCCTGGCCCTCCAGCTCGGCGAGGCGCTCCTCGAGTTCCTGCTCGATGGTGGAGATGGCGTGGGCCATTCGCTCCGGTCCGGCGACGTAGTGAGTCGCTGGGAAGACGCGAAGCGAGTCGACCTTGCGGATCACCTCGCCGGTGAGCGGGTGCATGTAGTAGAGCGCCTCGATTTCGTCGCCGAAGTACTCGATGCGCAGGGCCAGTTCCTCATACGACGGAATGATCTCGACGGTGTCGCCGCGGACCCGGAACGTGCCGCGAGTGAAGGACATGTCGTTGCGGGTGTACTGCACGTCGACCAACAGCCGCAGCAGTCCGTCACGCGGCACCTCCATGCCCACCTGCAGCTCGACCGAGCGGTCCAGGTAGGACTGTGGCGTGCCCAGGCCGTAGATGCAGGACACCGACGCCACCACCACCACGTCACGGCGCGACAGCAGCGACGACGTGGCGGAGTGCCGCAGCCGCTCCACGTCGTCGTTGATCGAGCTGTCTTTTTCGATGTACGTGTCGGTCTGCGCGATATACGCCTCGGGCTGGTAGTAGTCGTAGTACGAGACGAAATACTCAACGGCGTTGTGCGGCAACATCTCTCGCAGCTCGTTGGCCAGCTGCGCGGCCAGTGTCTTGTTGGGCGCCATCACCAGAGTCGGCCGCTGCAGCCGCTCGATGAGCCACGCGGTGGTGGCCGACTTTCCGGTACCGGTGGCACCCAGCAGCACGATGTCGCGCTCCCCTGCCTGGATCCGGCGCTCCAACTCGTCGATGGCGGCCGGCTGGTCACCGGCCGGCGCGTAGGGGCTGACCACCTCGAAGTGGCCACCTGCCCGCACCATCGCCTCGACCGGGCGATATTCGGAGTGCGCAACCACAGGGTGCTCGGTAGCAAACGCCATGCTCACCAGGGTAGAGCTCAGCACCGACAGAAGGTCAGCTGTGCTGGCTGCTCCACACCCGGGTGCCGGGGTCGCACTCGATGAGGTGCCCGTCGTCGGACTTCGACATCGTGAACACCGGCGTGTCAACGCACGAGGTGCCGACTGGGTGTACGCCGGTGGTCGGCGGAGCCTTGTCCCAGGTATTGCCCTCGCAGACGACCTGTTGGTTGGCCGTGGAGTCGAAGGCGACCTTGTCGATGTCGGTGCATGGCCCACCCAGCACCGCGGGCGTCGCGGTCCCGATCGGGGTGGCGGTGGTGTTCGCCGGCTGCGCGGGATCGGCCACCGTCACGCCTGGCGGAACATCGCCGGTCCGGGATGCCACGACCGGGATTCGCAGCGTGGCCCCTTGCGAGCCGCACTCGTTGCTTTGCACGGTTTGGGTCTGCACGCCGCGCAAGGTGCCGTCCGGTTCCGGCGTCAACGTCCACACCACGGTCTCCGACTGAGTGGACATCGGCCCGCCGCGGGCGGTGCGGCACTGCGCCTGCACCTGGCGAGGCTCGGCTTGCCAGTGGCCGTCGACGAAATGCAGAACGCCGGTATTGCCGGTGCCGCCGGTCTTGGCCATTTGATGACTCGTGTCGTCCAGTTTGGTGCCCGTGGCGGCGCACCCGGTCGCGGTGCACGCGGAGGAAAAGGCCCACCAGCTGGTGACTCCGCCGTTGGTACGGATGACGCCGTTGGATGTCTGCTTCGCGCGGTCGTAGTCCAGTCGGTAACTGCCGTTCAGCGGCGGCGCCGCCAGGGCCGACCCCGAGGTCGACGTCCTGCTCACCCGCGGCGGCGACGCGGGGTTCGCTTGCGGCGGGTCGTCCCAGGAGAAGAACGAGATCGCCCACGTCACGGTCAGCGCGACGACGGTCGTAACGATCATCGCCAGGGCAATACCGGCCTTCAGGGAAGGTCGTCGCGCGGCCTTCCAGAAGCCGGTGCGGCGGGTTTTCGGCGTGGAGTCGCGATCGCCGGCCGGGTGGCAGGAGACGTGCTCGCTGAACGCCGCGGCGAACTGGCGGCACCGGTCGAACCGGTCCGACGGGTCCTTCGCGAGCGCTTTGAAGAACACGTCGTCGAGGTCGGCCAGGTCGGGGCGGTAGTCGCTGAGTCGGGGTGGCGCCGCATGCAGGTGCTGCCCGATCACCGCGACGGGATTGGAGTTTTGGTATGGCGGCGCACCGGTGAGTAGGTGGAATGCCGAGGCGGCCAGCGCGTATTGGTCGGCGCGGCCATCGATGTTCGACCCGACGAGTTGCTCGGGGGCAGCGTAGGCAACGGTGCCCACCGCGACGTTCGTCTCGGTGATTCCGCTGATGTCGGCGAGTTGACGGGCAACGCCGAAGTCCGCCAACAGGATTCGGCGATCATCCTCGTCGGGGTGGGTCAGCAGGATGTTGGCGGGCTTGACGTCGCGGTGCAGTAGCCCGCGGGCATGGGCGTAGTCGAGCGCGCTGGCGACCGCGGTGACGATCGCACCGACGTCGCCGTCGGCCATGCCGCCACGGAAGCGGTCCCGCATCAGCCGGGCGGCATCGGTGCCCTCGACGTAGTCCATCGCGATCCACAAATGACCGTCGAACTCGCCACGGTCGTGCACCGCGACGATGTGCGGATGCCACAGCGTGGCGGCCAAATCGGCTTCGCGATTGAATCGTTCGCGGAATTCCTGGTCTGCCGTCGTCCCTTCGCTCAAGACCTTCAGCGCGTCACGGCGCGGCAACCGGGGATGCTTGGCGAGGTAAACGTCGGCCATCCCGCCGGACCCCAGTGGCCGCAGGATGGTGTAGCCGGCGAAAGACGTCGGCGTGACGATCGCGCTGCCCTGCCCATCGTCCGGGCCGGATCGGCCGACCTTCACCGACTCCCGGTCGGGACGCGACTTGATCAGCGGGACGCGAGTCAGCAGGCGGGTGATCCCCAGGTCGGGAAGTGACGCGTAGCCGCGCTCGAGCAGACCGCGGGAGCGTGGCGGCTCAACGGGCGCCGGCGGCCCTGATTGGGCGTCCCAGCGCTGCGTAGCTCTGGCCGCCTCGTCCCTAGACACACTTACCCCCTCGCTTCACTCCCTCTGCGTGCGATCGAGCACGCTCCCGGTCACCCCCACCGGACTACCCTTTTAAATTAGTTGCGGTTAGGACGTTTTCGAAATCTCGTAGCGCGCGGCCGAGTTCGCAACGGCCTGCATAGCCTTCGCAATCATGCCGCCAGATGCGGTGCGCCCCTGTTGTGGCGCTTATGAAACAGCTGTGAATCGGAACTTCGCAGCAGCTCGCGGCAACATATAGGTGAATCACAGTGCGTCCCGTGGAAGCCGTGCCGTCGCGGAGTCGATACTGGAGTGGTGAGTCGACCAGCCCCGCCCATTCTGACCATCTGGCACAACGGCTCAGAAAGCACCTTCGCGCCGGGTCACGACGTCGTCATCGGCCGTGATTTACGCGCTGATGTCCGGATCGCCGATCCGCGGATTTCGCGCGCGCATCTGATCCTGCGTTTCGAGCAGGGCAAGTGGATAGCCATCGACAACGGCTCGGTGAACGGGACGTTCGTCAGCGGCTACCGCACGCCGGTGGTCGACATCCATGACGGGCAGAGCATCAACGTCGGCAATCCCGGTGGACCGCGGCTCACGTTCGAGGTCGGACCACGCCGCGGCAAAGGGGGCCCGCCGCCGGCAAGTGCAGCCCAGCCCGCCGCGCAGTCGACGATGTCGTGGTCGGCGCCGGCGGCGCCCGTCGCGCCTCCCGCCGAGCCGCGGCGAAGCGGCGCCCAGCCCGTGCCGTCACCCGTCCCGCAAGGCCGACCCGCGCCGCCGGTCCGGCGGCCGTTGTCCCCGTCGGAGTATCCGACCAATGTGCAGGCCGGACGGCCGCCGGCGGGGCCGCCGCCGGAGGACACGACGGTGGTCAACGCCCGGGCCGCGCACACGCAGCACGACGTGCCGCCCACCGAGGTCACCAAGCTCGACAACCGGGCGCCCGACGCGTCGAATTTCGCGACCCGGTTCGTGAAAATGCTGTCGCCGAGGGCGGCGCCGGCCGCCAAACCAGCCGGCTCGGTGACGATCGGCCGCGCCTCCGACAACGACATCGTCGTCCCAGACGTGCTGGCCTCGCGGCATCACGCAACGCTGATCCTGACGCCGCTGGGCACCGAGATCCGCGACACCAGCGTCAACGGGACGTTCGTCAACGGCACCCGGGTCGGGTCGGCGATCCTGAGCGAGGGCGACGTCGTCACCGTCGGCAACATCGACCTGGTGGTCAGCAGCGGTCTGCTGGTCCGTCGCAGCGAGACCGAAGCGGCGACGCGCACCGGCGGCCTGGAGGTACGCAACGTCCAGTACGTCGTCGAGAACGGCAAACAGCTGCTGAGCGATATCTCTTTGACCGCGCGTCCCGGAACGCTCACTGCGGTGATCGGCGGATCGGGCGCCGGAAAGAGCACGCTGGCCCGGCTGATCGCCGGTTACACGACACCCAGCTCAGGGTCAGTAACGTTCGAGGGCCACGACATTCACGCTGAATACGCCTCTCTGCGCAGCAGGATCGGCATGGTCCCCCAGGACGACGTCGTCCATCGTCAGCTGACGGTCAACCAGGCGCTGAGCTACGCGGCCGAACTGCGCCTGCCGCCCGACACCAGCAAAGCCGACCGGACCAAGGTCGTCTCGCAGGTGCTCGACGAACTCGACCTGACCAAGCACGCCAATACTCGCGTCGACAAGTTGTCCGGCGGACAGCGCAAACGGGCCTCGGTAGCACTCGAGCTGCTCACCGGGCCATCACTGCTGATGCTCGACGAACCCACCTCGGGCCTGGACCCGGCGCTGGACCTGCAGGTCATGACGATGCTGCGCCAACTGGCCGACGCCGGCCGGGTGGTGCTGGTCGTCACGCACTCGCTGTCGTATCTCGACGTCTGCGACCAGGTGCTGTTGGTGGCGCCGGGCGGGAAGACAGCCTATTGCGGACCGCCGGACGGCATCGGCGAGGTGATGGGCACCACCAACTGGGCCAAGATCTTCAGTCAGGTCGGTGCCGACCCAGACGAGGCCAACCGCCGGTTCCGGGAGCGCGAAGAGCCGCAGCCGCCGTCGAAATCGGATCAGCCGGCCGACCTGGGCGAGCCGGTCCATACCAGCGTTCCGCGCCAGATCTCGACGATCGCACGCCGACAGGTCCGGCTCGTGGTTGCCGATCGGGCGTATTTCGTCTTCCTGGCGCTGTTGCCGTTCATCCTCGGCGCGTTGTCGCTCACCGTGCCCGGTAGCACCGGATTCCGCCCCGCGGGCCCGCACACCGGGACGCCCGACGAGTCCGCGCAGATCCTGGCTCTGCTGCTGCCGGCCGCTGCGTTCATGGGCGTCGCGCTGACGATTCGCGACCTGGTCGGCGAGCGTGCCATTTTTCAGCGCGAGCAGGCAGTCGGCTTGTCGACCACCGCGTACCTGCTGGCCAAGACGCTGGTGTTCTGCGGATTCGCCATTCTGCAGGCGGCGATCGTGACCGCGATCGTGGTGGCCGGCAAGGGTGCGCCGAGCCAGGGAGCGGTGCTGCTGGGCCATTCGACGGTGGCAGCCACCGTTGAGTTGTTCATCACCGTCGCCGCGACCTGCGTCGCCTCGGCCGTCCTGGGCCTGGCGATCTCGTCGCTGGTCCGGTCCAGCGAGCAGATCATGCCGTTGTTCGTGGTCGCGGTGATGGCCCAACTGGTGCTGTGCGGCGGGATGGTTCCGGTGACCGGCCGACTTGGTCTGGACCAGTTGTCGTGGCTGATGCCCGCGCGCTGGGGGTATGCGGCCGCGTCGTCGACTGTCGACGTCCGGCATCTGGTGCCGCCCACGCTGCTCCCCCAGGATCAGTTCTGGCAGCACACCCGCCATTTCTGGCTGCTCGACATGGGCATGCTCGCCGGGCTGACGGTGTTGTTTTCCTGCTTTGTCCGTTGGAAGCTCCGGCTTCGCCGCTGATACGAGGTACGCCATTCACGCCCCCAAGCACGAGACGTTCGACCTGCGCGGCCGCACCAACACCGATCCCAAGGGCATCGTGCGGGCCGTGGATGACTACGTCGTGCGGCCGTGGGGCCTCTATCTGGCCCGCCCCACGCCCGGCCGCGCGCAGTTCCACTCCCTCGAATCGTGGCTGCTGCCATCACTGGGCTTGCGGGCGACGATCTTCCACTTCAACCCCGGCCACGAACGCGACTACGACCATTACCTCGACGTCGGTGAATACACCGCCGGTGCGGACGTCTGGAGCTCAGAAGACCATTACCTCGATCTCGAAGTTCGCACCGGCGTCGGGGTGGCTGTGAGCGACGTCGACGAGCTGCTGGAGGCGGTTCGGCACGGATTGCTGACGCCGGAGGTCGGCGAGCTGGCCGTGCGGCGAGCAATGCACGCCGTGGACGGTCTGGCCCGTCACAACTACGATCTCAATCCCTGGTTGGGCGGCGACGGCATGCAACTCGTCTGGC
>DATDLZ010000093.1:0-16900 GCA_036519055.1 Mycobacterium sp. | reverse complement strand
TCTTGTCGTAGTGGGAGTCGATGCCGGAGCCCGCGGGACCCACGGCCAACAGCGTGTTGTGGACTCGGCCGTCGTCGGCGGGGGTGAACATGCCCGCCACCACCGTGATGCCGGCATCGGCCGCGATCCGGCGAACGCCGTCAGCCCATGGTCCGTCGACCGGCTCGGCGATCGGCGCCAGCGGAACCCCGAAGCGGCACATGGTCGCTTCCGGAAACACCACGAGCGACGCGCCGGATTCGGCCGCCCGCCCGGTGTAGGCCCGCACCAGCTGCAGATTGTCGGCCGGGTCGGTGCCACTGAGAATCTGTGCCACCGCAATCCGCATGCCTGCCAGCCTAGGGGCGATCGCAAGCGCGGCGAAGCCGGGCGCAAACTCCGGAATGCCACCGCCGCGACAATGCAGCCGGCGATGGCATCCGCGATCCGAGGACTACGCCCGGCCGATCAGGCGGGTCGCCGCGGATGCCAGAATTGCCCGATGATCGAGTTCACCCTCACCCGAACCACGACGGCGCCGATCGAGAAAGTGTTCGACGCCCTCACCAACCACCGCGGGATCGCCGACTACATGGCGTTGGTCCGTCGCAGCACGCTGGATCGCGAGGGCACTCCCGCACCGAACGGTGTCGGCGCGGTCCGACGCCTCGAGGCGCTCGGACCCGCGATCGTCGAGGAGATCATCTCCTACCAGCGACCCTCCGGGTACGCATACAAAATGATCTCCGGCGCGCCGGTCCGCGATCACGTCGGCACGGTCTCGCTGCGTGAAGCAGGAACCGGAACCGAGGCCACCTGGCACCTGCGGTCGACGCCCAAGATTCCCGGTCTTGATTGGCTGTTGACGCCGGTGCTGAAGAAGGTCATCGGCGACCTGTTCAAGGGCGGGATCGCCACCGCTGAGCGGGACGCCTGAAACGCGTTCAGGCTAGGCGGTTTCGCCGATCCACGTCGTGGTGAAGCGCTGCTCGCCGATCAGCAACTCGACCAGTTGGCTGCCGATGAAGTTCTCCAGCTTGCCGCCGACCAGCGGGATGCGCACCTCGACGGTGGCCCGGAGTGTCAACCGGGCGCCGCCCGATTCGGCCAGCGGCTCCAGCGTCGCGGTGCCGGTTAATGACGCCGGCGAGTCCAGGATCGAGCCGGTGACAGTCGCCGTCGCGGAGCCGTCGGTGATCGGCTCCCATCGCTCCTCGCGGCGGATGCGCAGATCGCCGCGGTGGAACTGAGTGACGACGCCCGGCAGCCGATCCGCGCGCAGCACCTGGGTGGTGACGACGTCGATAGTGCCGTCGTCTCCGGACGGGCCGCCGAGTTGCATCGAATCCAGCGTCGTGTCGTCAGCGCCCGAGTCGGCCAGCCGGGCCAGCCAGTACTGCTCGTCGCTGAAGGCCCGGAAAACCTTTTCGACGGTGACCACGTAGTCGGTGGACATGTCGAACGAACGCGGCATAGCAGGTCAGGCTACCGTCAAGACTCATGAAACCGGGTGACGTGGGAACGGTTTTCGCCGGTGCGCGCGTCGACGAGAGTGTGCCGCTGGCGCCGTTGACCACGTTGCGGGTCGGCCCGGTCGCGTCGCGGGTGATCACCTGCACGAGCACCGAGCAGGTGGTCGCGACGGTGCGCCATCTCGACGGCCAGGGTGCTCAGCCGCTGCTCGTGTTGGCCGGTGGCTCGAATGTGGTGATCGCCGACACGCTGACCGATCTCACCGTAATTCGATTGGCCAACAACAACATTCGTGTCGATGGCAATATCGTCCGGGTCGAGGCTGGTGCGGTCTGGGACGACGTGGTCGTCGCGGCCATCGCCGCCGGCCTGGGCGGGCTGGAGTGTCTGTCGGGCATTCCCGGCTCGGCGGGTGCCACCCCGGTGCAGAACGTCGGTGCCTACGGCGTCGAGGTGGCCGACACCATCACCCGGGTCCGGCTGCTAGACCGGCGCACCGGTGCGGTGAGCTGGGCGCCGGCCGGCGAGCTCGGTTTCGGATACCGGACCAGCGTGCTCAAACACTCCGAAGTCGCCGTCGTGTTGGAGGTGGAGTTCGCGCTGGACGCCTCGGGTCGCAGCGCGCCGCTGCGCTACGGCGAGCTGGTGGCCGCGTTGGGCGCGACGGCCGACGAGCGGGCCGATCCCGCGGCGGTGCGCGACGCGGTGCTCGCCCTGCGGACGCGTAAGGGCATGGTGCTGGACGCGAAAGACCACGACACCTGGAGCGTCGGGTCGTTCTTCACCAATCCCGTCGTCACACAGCAGCATTACCAGGAGTTGGCTGATGGCGCTGATCGTCCGGTGCCGCACTACCCGGCACCGGACGGCGTCAAGCTCGCCGCGGGCTGGCTCGTCGAGCAGGCCGGTTTCGGCAAGGGCTACCCGGACGTCGACAACGCCCGCTGCCGACTTTCCACCAAGCACGCGCTCGCGTTGACCAACCGCGGCGGAGCCGGCGCCGCCGACGTGGTGGGCTTGGCGCGCGCCGTGCGCGACGGGGTGCGCGATGTGTTTGGTGTCACATTGGTACCCGAACCGGTGCTGGTCGGCTGCTCCCTGTGAGCCGCGCGCGGAAGAAGGCCGTCGTTTCCGCCGGTATCTTGATGTCGTGAGCACTGCGCGCGACCTTTCGCCGGTCACCCGGCGCCGGGCCCTGACGACCCTCGCGGTCGGAGTCTTCGCGCCCAACGTGTTAGCCGCGTGCTTCGGTGGATCGACCAAGCAGGCCGAGAAGGCCAAGCCCCCGGCCGAAGCCACGATCACGTTCCGGCCGGCCGACAAGACCGCCAAGGTCTTGCCGACCACGCCGATCAGCGTCGAGGTTCGCGACGGCTGGTTTCAGCACGTCGCACTGACCAACGCGGACGGCAAGGTCGTCCCGGGTTCTCTCAGCCGGGACCGCACCCTGTACACCGTCACCGAGCCGCTGGGCTACGACGGGACCTACACCTGGAGCGGGTCGGCGGTCGGCCATGACGGTAAAACCCACCCGGTGAAAGCCGAGCTCACCACCATCGCGCCCACCAAGGTGATCGACGGCGGATTCCAGCTGGCGGACGGTCAGACCGTCGGCGTCGCGGCACCGATCATCATCCAGTTCGATGCGCCGATCGCCGACAAGGCCGCCGTCGAGCGGGCGCTGAAGGTCACCACCCAGCCGCCCGTCGAGGGCAGTTGGGCCTGGCTGCCCGACGAGGTCGGAGGCGCGCGCGTGCACTGGCGCAGCCGCGAGTACTACCCGGCCGGCACCAAAGTGAACGTCGACGCCAAGCTCTACGGGCTGGCCTTCGGCGACGGCGCCTACGGCAAGCAGGACATGAGCCTGAGCTTCGACATCGGTCGCCGTCAGGTGGTCAGGGCCGAAGTGACGTCGCACCGCATTCAGGTGCTCCGCGACGAGGGCGTCATCATGGACTTCCCCTGCAGCTACGGCGAAGCCGACAAGGCGCGCAACGTCACCCGCAACGGCATCCACGTGGTCAGCGAGAAGTACTCCGACTTCTACATGTCCAACCCGGCCGCCGGTTATAACCACATCCACGAACGCTGGGCCGTGCGGATCTCCAACAACGGCGAGTTCATCCACGCCAACCCGTCCAGCGCCGGTGCACAGGGCAACACAAACGTCACCAACGGCTGTATCAACCTGTCAACGTCCGATGCCCAGCAGTACTTCGGCAGCGCGATCTACGGCGACCCGGTCGAGGTCACCGGCAGCACGATCGAGCTGTCCTACTCCGACGGCGACATCTGGGACTGGGCCGTGCCCTGGGACACCTGGGTCGGGATGTCGGCGCTGCCGCCGTCGTCGGGAGCCAAGCCTGCGCCGGTGTCGATTCCACGCAGCGCTCCCGCGACGCCGCGTGACGCGCCGACGTTGTCGGGCACCCCGACGACGACGGCTAGCCCTGGGCCCGGCGGTTAAACCGGCCGGCTGACGCCTGATCGCGCGGCCGGATGATGATCTGGTCGAGGTTGACGTGCGATGGCCGCGACGCCACGAATCCAATCACCTCGGCGACGTCGGCTGCCGTCAACGGTGTGATCCCGCTGTAAACCGAGTCGGCGCGCTGCTGGTCGCCGTCGAAGCGCACCAGCGAGAACTCGGTTTCGACGGCACCGGGCGCAATCTCGGTGAGCCGCACCGGCTTTCCGAGTAGCTCACCGCGAAGAGTGCGGTGCAGCGCCCCCTGCGCGTGCTTAGCCGCGGTGTAGCCGGACCCGCCGTCGTAGATCTCCATCGCCGCGATCGACGTGACGGTGACGACCAGGCCGTCGCCGGAGTCGATCAGCTTGGGCAGCAGCGCACGGGTGACCCGCAACGTGCCCAGCACATTGGTCTCCCACATCCACCGCCAGTGCTCCAGATCGGCCTCGGCCACCGGCTCCAGCCCCTTGGCGCCGCCGGCATTGTTGACCAGCACGTCGACCCGGTGCAGCCGGGCGGCCAGCTCGTCGACCGCGGCGTCGACAGTGACGTCGGCCACAATGGCCGTTCCGCCGATCTCGGCGGTCAGAGCGTTGATCCGGTCCGCCCGGCGCGCCACCGCAACGACGTGAAAGCCTTGCGCGGCAAGGGTTCTCGCGGTCGCCTCGCCGATGCCCGCGCTGGCGCCGGTGACCACCGCGACGGGCTGCTCGCCGTGACGGTGGTCAGATGTCGTCGGATGCGGATCAGCGGGACTCATCTGAGCAACTCTAGTAACCGTGCTAAATTCCTCGTGTGTACATCAGCACCTTGTTCGGCTGTCTACCCGCGTGTTGTTGCGCGGGCTGCGCGTGTTGTCGCCGCGCAATCAGCCGCGCCTGAGCTAAGCGCTAAGCGCTCGCGACGGTGTGCGGCTACGACCGCCATCGGAACTCGGACAAGGACTCGCCAATGCGCTCAACAACTTTCACTTCTCACTCGCACAATCCGCTCGCGGCCGCACGGCGGCGAGCTCCCGGACGCCACCGGGTGGTGGCGCCCTCGCTACAGCTCTCCGACGCCGCCGCGTCATCGGTCTTCCGGGCCGTGCGGTTGCGCGGCCCGATCGGCCGCGACGTCATCGCCCAAGTCACCTCGCTGTCGATCGCGACGGTAAACCGCCAGGTCATCGCCCTGCTGGACGCCGGAATCCTGCGGGAACGCGCCGACCTGGCCGTTTCCGGGGCGATCGGGCGTCCCCGGGTGCCCGTCGAGGTCAACCACGAGCCGTTCCTGACGCTCGGCATCCACATCGGGGCGCGGACCACCAGCATCGTGGCCACCGACCTGTTCGGCCGCACGCTGGACGCCGTCGAAACACCGACTCCGCGCACTGCTCAGGGTCCCGCGCTGGCCGCGTTGGCCGACGGCGCCCGGCGCTACCTCCGGCGCTGGCACCGGCGGCGAGCCCTGTGGGTGGGTGTGGCCATCGGTGGCACCGTCGACGCCGCCACCGGCCACGTCGACCACGCCCGGCTGGGCTGGCGGGAAGCACCCGTCGGGCCGGTCGTCGCTGAGGCGCTCGAGCTGCCGGTCTCGGTTGCCTCGCACGTCGATGCGATGGCCGCCGCGGAACTGCTGCTCGGTATGCGCCGGTTCGGGCCCAACTCGTCGACCAGCCTCTACGTCTACGCCCGTGAAACGGTGGGCTACGCGCTGATGATCGATGGTCGGGTGCACAGCCCGGCCAGCGGGCCCGGCACGATCACCAACCTGCCCGCCCAATCCGAGCTGCTCGGCGGCTCGGGTCTGCTGGAATCCACCGTCAGCGACGAGGCCGTGCTGGCCGCCGCGCGACGGCTGCGCGTCCTGCCGGCCCGCAGCGATGGGTCGGCCGCCACCGTGACCGATCTGCTGAAGGTGGCGCGCGGCGGGAACGAGCAAGCCAAAGAGCTGCTGGCCGAGCGCGCCCGAGTACTCGGCGAATCGGTCGCGCTGCTGCGTGACCTGCTCAACCCCGACGACCTGGTGGTCGGTGGCCAGGCGTTCACCGAGTATCCCGAGGGTATGAAGCAGGTCGAGGAGGCCTACAAGACGCGCTTGGTGCTGCCGCCGCGCGACATTCGGGTGACCGCGTTCGGCAACCGCGTGCAGGAGGCCGGGGCCGGCATCGTCTCGCTGGCCGGGCTGTACGCCGACCCACTCGCCGCCATGCGGCGCGCCGCGCCGCCGGTGCCCGCCTACGAGGTTGACGTCGAGACACCCGCCTGACCTGCGACTCCAATCGGTGCTGCAAGATGGCTGAGTGACCCACACTGACCTGCCCCGGCTGGACGCCTCAGAGCTGACCAATCCGCGTCGCGTCGCGGTGCTGGCGGTGCACACGTCGCCGCTGGCCCAGCCCGGCGTCGGCGATGCCGGCGGGATGAACGTCTACGTACTGCAGAGTGCCCTTCATCTGGCCCGCCGGGGCGTCGAGGTGGAGATTTTCACCCGAGCCACGGCGTCCACCGATCCGCCGGTGGCGCGGGTCGCTCCCGGCGTATTGGTGCGCAACGTGGTGGCCGGGCCGTTCGAAGGCCTGGACAAGTACGACTTGCCCACCCAGCTATGTGCGTTCGCTGCGGGCGTGCTGCGAGCCGAGGCTGCCCACGAGCCTGGCTATTACGACATCGTGCACTCGCACTACTGGCTGTCCGGTCAGGTCGGTTGGCTGGCCCGCGACCGGTGGTCGGTGCCGTTGGTGCACACCGCGCACACGCTGGCCGCGGTGAAGAACGCCGCGCTGGCCGAAGGCGACACTCCCGAACCGCCGCTGCGCACGATCGGCGAGCAGCAGGTGGTCGACGAAGCCGACCGGTTGATCGCCAACACCGATGACGAAGCCGCGCAACTGGTTTCACTGCATCACGCCGACCCTGCCCGCATCGACATCGCTCACCCGGGCGTTGACTTGACGATGTTCCGTCCGGGCGACCGCCGGGCCGCCCGGTCCAAGCTGGGGCTGCCGGCCGACCAGGACGTGGTGGCCTTCGTCGGGCGGATTCAGCCGCTGAAGGGACCCGAGGTGTTGCTGCGCGCGGCGGCCAAACTGCCGGGGGTGCACGTGGTGGTCGCCGGCGGACCGTCGGGCAGCGGGCTCGCTGTGCCCGACGGCCTGGTTCGGCTGGCCGCCGAACTGGGTATCTCCGACCGGGTGACGTTCTTGCCGCCGCAATCGCGGGAAAATCTGGCCACCGTGTTCCAGGCCGTCGACCTGGTGGCGGTGCCGAGCTATTCGGAGTCGTTCGGTCTGGTCGCCCTGGAGGCGCAGGCGTGCGGGACACCGGTGGCCGCGGCGGCTGTCGGCGGCCTGCCGGTGGCAGTGCGCGACGGATTGAGCGGCGCACTGGTCGCCGGTCACGACGCCGATCAGTGGGCACAGGCCCTTGACGGGCTGCTACAGGCCAACGCCGAGGCGATGAGCCGCGCGGCTGTCGAGCATGCGGCGGCGTTCTCCTGGGACAACACCGTCGATTCGCTGCTGGCCAGCTATCGGCGTGCGATCGGCGATTTCACCGCCCGCCGTTCGGTGCGCGGCATCCCGTCGACTCGGCGGGCCGGGGCGGCCGGACGATGGCCTTCGCGACGCAAGGCGTGGGCATGACGGCCGCCGACGACGAAGACGCCGGCGTAGCCGGGGTTGTGGGGGTACCCCCACCCGCTTGCGGGGGAGAGTGGCGACAATGACTTCAGCGAACGGCGGGGGAGCGCCGGTGACGCACGTCCAACAGCTGATCGAAGACACCCTGGACACCAACGAGCTGACCTATTCGCGGCACGAGGGCGCCCACGGCGGGCTGCCCGGACTGATCGTCGAGTTGCCCGGCGAGCGCCGGCTCAAGACCAACACCATCCTGAGCATCGGCGAGCATTCGGTGCGCATCGAGGCGTTCGTCTGCCGCAAGCCCGACGAAAACCACGAAGGCGTCTACCGCTTCATGCTCAAGCGCAACCGTCGCCTGTACGGCGTCGCCTACACGCTGGACAACGTCGGCGATATCTACCTGGTCGGCCGAATGGCGTTGGCGTCGGTGGACGCCGCCGAAATCGACCGGGTGCTCGGGCAGGTGCTCGAAGCGGTGGACACCGACTTCAATACGTTGCTGGAGTTGGGTTTTCGCTCGTCAATCCAGAAGGAATGGGAATGGCGGGTGTCGCGCGGTGAGTCGCTGAAGAACCTCGAGGCGTTCGCGCACCTGATCGAAGACGACGACGACGGTTAAGTCGCTACCGCGCGCAGGAAGGCGTCGGCGAACACCACGCAGGCCTCGTCCAACTCCGGCAACTCGATCTCAGGGATGTTGTCGGCGGCCGGCCGAACCATGGTGTGCACGGCGATCGGCGCGAGCATCTGCTGAATGAGCAACGGCAGCGGCAGATCTCGGATGCGCCCGGCGGTGATTTCGCCCGCCAGCCACTGGCCCACGCCGGCCAGCATGCGCGGCACGTGGTACTGCAAAAGTGCTTGCGCCGCGGGTGAGGTCGGACGGGCCAGTCCTTCGGCGAGCATCGCCGGCGCCACTCGAGGTTCGCGGCTGAACGCCTCGGCAAGTACCCGGTAGACCCGGTGGACGGTCTCGCTGAGGTCGGCATCCGGATCGGAGATCGCTTCGTCGAGGTCCAGGATCGGCCCGTAGCGGTCGAAGACCGTGCGCAACAACTCGTCACGGCCGCCGAACACCGCATACAGGCTGTGCACCGAGCAATCTGCCTGCGCTGCAACCGCTTCCAGTGTGACCGCAGCAAGCCCACGATCGCTGATCAGCGACGCCGCCGCCTGCACCGCGCGTTCGCGCACCGGCGGCCGGCCACCGGGTTCCACCCCCGCGGCGCGCACCGCATCGTCCAGCAACTGCCGGGAGCCGTTCAGTCGTCGCACCAGCGTGCTGCGCGACATGCCGGCCTCGCGGGCGATGGCGATCAGCGGAACGTCGGCCACGTCGCGCCCGAGGTGCTCGGCGGCACGCAGCGCGGCCTCGACCACATCGGTAGGCACCTCGTTGACCATTGACACAGGCATGGACGCTACCTGGTCTGCGGAGTGAACCGAGACGGAAATGCCATGAGCATCAATCCTTTTCGCTAGAAGGCAGCGCAGAGACCGGTTGGGTTGCCCGGCGGGCGAACGTTGGAGCGTGTTCAGGCCGGACGCCGACGCCCATCAGGTAGGCGGGAATCGCGGACAGCTGCGGAAAGCGGGCCAGGATGTACAGCGACTTGTTGGGCGACGGCGTCTTGCCGGAATCCATCGCGCGCAGCATCAACGCGTGCAAGAAGCGCTGAAACGTCTGGGTGACTTTCGTGGGGAACTCGCGGCGGCGCTGGACGGCGGCCAGGTCGTCAGCGGTGACGCGGTGTTGGCGAAGCGGTGCCGCGAGCAGCCTGGCCGCTGCCACGGCGTCCTGGACGGCCAGGTTGATGCCGACGCCGCCGGCCGGCGACATGGCGTGTGCGGCATCGCCGATGCACAGCAGCCCGTTGGTGTACCAGCGGCGCAGCCGGTTGAGCCGAATGTCGAGCAGCTTGACGTCGTCCATCGACTCCAGACCCTGAACAGCCTCGGACAGTTCGGGAATGGCGGCGACGATGTCTTGGCGCAGTGCCTCGATTCCACGGGCCCGCAGTTGGGCGTCGGCTCCTTTGCGCAGGAAGTAGCCGATCTGCAGATAGTCCTGACGCGGGATGACCCCGAGGAACTGGCCGTCCTTGAACCGGGGCAGCAATGTGTCTCCGATGCCGTCGGCCTTCGGCAGCCGGAACCACCAGACGTCGGCATTGACCGGGTACTCACGCGGGACGAGCCCACCCTCGCGGCGGCACAGCGACCAACGCCCGTCGCAGGCGATCGTGAGGTCGGCGCGCAGTTCGCCGGGCCCGTCGGGGCTGTCATAGCGAACGCCGACCACGCGACCTTGCTCGTACAGCAGCGCGGTGACGTCATGGCGCATCCGCAGGGTGAATGTCGGTTCTTTCTCGCCGGCTTCGGCGAGCAGGTCGAGCAGATCCCATTGCGGCACCATCGCGATGTAGCGGTGCGGCAGCCGTAACCGGGTGAAGTCGATGATCGGCGCTTTATGCCCGTTGGGCAGATCCAATCCCCAGCCGGTGAGCTTGGTGTGCGGGAGCGCGTCGAACTGCTCGAACAGGCCGAGCTCGTCGAGCAGCCGCAGCGTCGAGGGATGCACGGTGTCGCCGCGGAAGTCTCGGAGGAAGTCTGCGTGCTTTTCCAGCACGGTGACGTCCACCCCGCCACGCGCCAGCAGTAGTCCCGCGATCATCCCGGCCGGACCACCGCCAACGATCACGCACGTCGTTTTCTCGCTCACCGCATCCTCCTCACCACGTTGTGATACTCGGTTACGGGATAACTGTATCCATGTGTCAGCAAAGGAAGAAACCACTGTGACGCGTCTCACCCTGCGCCGGTACCCTCGGTGGCCACGTCGCGCGGGGTGAGAGACTGGCGATCATGGGTGATACGCGCACGTTGGTGCTGCTCCGCCACGGCGAAAGCGAATGGAACGCCAGTAACCAGTTCACCGGCTGGGTGGACGTCAACCTGACCGACAAGGGCCGCCGCGAGGCGGTGCGTGGCGGCGAGTTGCTGATCGAACACAATCTGTTGCCCGACGTGCTCTACACGTCGCTGCTGCGCCGCGCGATCACCACCGCGCACCTCGCGCTCGACGCCGCCGACCGGCTGTGGATCCCGGTGCACCGCACCTGGCGGCTCAACGAACGGCACTACGGCGCGCTGCAGGGCCTGAACAAGGCCGAGATCAGGGACCGCTACGGCGACGAGCAGTTCATGACCTGGCGGCGCAGCTACGACACCCCGCCGCCGCCCATCGAGAAGGGCAGCGAGTACAGCCAGGACGCCGACCCCCGTTACGTCGACATCGGCGGCGGCCCGCTGACCGAATGCCTGGCCGACGTGGTGGCCCGGTTCCTGCCGTACTACACCGACGTCATCGTGCCTGACCTGCGGGTTGGCAAGACGGTGCTGATCGTTGCGCACGGCAACTCACTGCGCGCCCTGGTGAAATACCTCGATGGCATGTCCGACGACGACATCACCGGGCTCAACATTCCGACCGGTATTCCGCTGCGCTACGACCTGGACGCCGACATGCGCCCGCTAGTGGCCGGCGGCAGCTACCTCGACCCGGACGCGGCGGCCGCCGGCGCGGCCGCGGTGGCCAGCCAAGGCGCCAAATAAGCCGCTGATCACCGGAAAGGGGCAAACGCCGGGTGAACGGCCACAGAACACCTGTCTCTTGGCGTGTGACATGACCATTTTTGGCCTTGTGCTGCTGGGTTGGCGTTCACCGTATTTGTAAGCTTTTCACGTGACCGTGTTCTCGGCCCTGTCACTGGCCGGGGTTTTGTTCGTTACGGCCTTGGCCGTCGGATTCACCGTCGGCGCCCGTTTGGCGCCGCGGGCGATCCAGCGACGGCAGCGAGTGACGGTCGAAGCGGCCGGAATCACCGTCGCGCAGATGCTTGAACGCATCGTCGCGCTGATGCCCCTGGGAGCCGCCGTTGTCGACCGGCACCGTGACGTGGTCTATCACAACGGCCGGGCCAAGGAGCTCGGCCTGGTCCGCGAGCGGCAGCTGGACGACGAAGCGTGGAAGGCGGCCCGCAAGACGCTGGCCGACGGCGCCGACGTCGAGTTCGACCTGTTGCCCGGCAAGCGCCAGGTGCCCGGACGCTCGGGTGTCTCGGTGCACGGACAGGCGCGACTGCTCAGTGAGCAAGATCGCCGGTTTGCCGTGGTCTTCGTCTACGACCACTCCGAATACGCCCGCATGGAGGCCACTCGACGCGACTTCGTGGCCAACGTCAGCCACGAGCTCAAGACGCCGGTCGGAGCGATGTCGGTGCTCGCCGAGGCGTTGCTGTCGTCGGCGGACGACCCGGAGACGGTGCGCCGGTTCGGTGAGAAGGTGCTCCTCGAAGCCACCCGGCTGGGCAATATGGTCAGCGAGCTGATCGAGCTGTCCAGGCTGCAGGGTGCTGAGCGCATGCCGGACATGGGCGCCGTCGACGTCGACTCCGTTGTCTCCGAGGCGATTTCGCGCCACAAAGTGCCCGCCGAGAACGCCGACATCGTCGTGCGCACCGACGATGCAAGTCGCCTGCGGATGCACGGCGAACAAGCCCTGCTGGTCACCGCGCTGGCCAACCTGGTGTCCAACGCGATCGCCTACTCGCCGCGCGGTTCGCTGGTGTCGATCAGTCGGCGTCAGCGCGGCGACAACATCGAGATCTCCGTCACCGACCGGGGTATCGGGATCGATCGCAAAGACCAGGAGCGCGTCTTCGAGCGGTTCTTCCGCGCCGACAAGGCCCGCTCGCGAGCCACCGGCGGCACCGGCCTCGGACTGGCCATCGTCAAGCACGTCGCGGCCAACCACAACGGCAGCATCGGGCTGTGGAGCCAACTGGGCACCGGGTCGACGTTCACCTTGTCGATTCCGGCCTACGAGGGCGACTACCAGCCACCTGAACGAACACCCGAGCGCGAATTGCGCCCCATGAAGCCCCAACGGGAGCCCCAACGAGAGGAAGAACTGCACCGATGAGCATTGTGCTGACGATGGAGGAGTTGCGCTCGTGACGAGTGTTCTGATCGTGGAGGACGAAGAATCGCTGGCGGATCCGCTGGCGTTTCTGCTCCGCAAGGAAGGCTTCGAGGCCACCGTCGTGACCGACGGGCCGTCCGCGCTGGCCGAGTTCGACCGCGCCGGCGCCGACATCGTGCTGCTTGACCTGATGTTGCCGGGTATGTCCGGCACTGATGTGTGCAAGCAACTGCGGTCGCGTTCCAGCGTGCCGGTGATCATGGTGACGGCGCGTGACAGCGAAATCGACAAGGTGGTCGGGCTCGAATTGGGCGCCGATGACTATGTCACCAAGCCGTATTCGGCGCGCGAGCTGATCGCCCGGATCCGCGCGGTGCTGCGCCGCGGCGGTGACGACGACTCCGAGGTCACCGACGGCGTGCTGGAATCCGGTCCGGTGCGCATGGACGTCGAGCGCCACGTCGTATCGGTCAACGGTGAGGCAATCACGTTGCCGCTCAAGGAATTCGACCTGCTCGAGTACCTGATGCGTAACAGCGGCCGGGTGCT
This sequence comes from Mycobacterium sp., assembly GCA_036519055.1. Lineage (GTDB taxonomy): Bacteria > Actinomycetota > Actinomycetes > Mycobacteriales > Mycobacteriaceae > Mycobacterium. Next base: position 3,820 of record DATDLZ010000093.1, on the reverse strand, counting down.
CACTCGTGGCCAGTTGATCGACCGGGTGTGGGGTGCGGACTACGTCGGCGACACCAAGACGCTCGACGTGCACGTCAAGCGGCTCCGGTCCAAGATCGAGTCCGACCCGGCCAACCCGATCCATCTGGTGACGGTGCGCGGCCTGGGTTACAAGCTGGAGGGCTGAGACGGCAGGCGGGCCGCTATTCGGCGGCCCGCGTTGCCGGGTGCACCGCGATGAGGCCTAATCCGCTGCGCCGCTTGCACATTGCGGCGAGTTCGGCGTAGGCCTTCTCACCGAGCAACTCGGTGAGTTCGGGACCCATGCTCACCCACACCTGCTCGGCGCCGACGTGGGCGGCCGGGTCACCGGTGCAGTACCAGTGCAGGTCGGCGCCGCCGGCGCCCCAGCCGCGGCGGTCGTATTCGGTGACGGTGGTCTTGAGGATCTCGGTGCCGTCCGGCCGCGTCACCCATTCCTGGCTGCGGCGGATCGGCAACTGCCAGCAGACGTCGGGTTTCATCGTCAGCGGTTGCACGCCGAGCTTGAGCGCCTTGGTGTGCAGGGCGCAGCCCTGTCCATTGTGGAAGTCGGGCCGATTCAAGAAGATGCACGCGCCCTTGTATTTACGGGTGCGGAACTGCTCTTCGCCCTCGTGCTCGTCGAGCTCGAGGTAACCCTTGCGGCCCAAGCCTTTTTCGCGGAACTGCCAGTCGTCGTCGGTGAGCTTGGCCACAGCGTCGTCCAGGCGGGCCCGGTCATCGTCGTCGGACAAGAACGCGCCGTGCGAGCAGCAGCCGTCGTCGGGACGGCCTTCGACGGTGCCCTGACACGCCGGCGTACCGAACACACAGGTCCAGCGGGACAGCAGCCAGGTCAGATCGGCGGCGATCAGGTGCTCGGGATTGTCCGGGTCGTAGAACTCCACCCACTCACGCGCGAAGTCCAGTTCGACTTCACCGGGATGATCCGACTGCGCACTCGCCACAGTTTTCACGGTAAACCAATCTGTCGCCAGGCGTCTCATCCGCGCCGCGAGATTCGTCCGACTCCTTCTCGTGGCCGCTGCCCGGCCCGCGTCCTCGCCGGACTAGGTTGTGTCTCGTGCGCTTAGGTGTTCTCGATGTCGGCAGCAATACGGTCAACCTGCTGGTGGTGGATGCCCGCCGCGGCGGGCATCCGACGCCGATGAGCTCGACCAAGGCCACGCTGCGGCTGGCCGAGTCGATCGACAACTCCGGCAAGATCACCCGCAAGGGCGCCGACAAGCTGATCGAGACGATCGAGGAGTTCGAAAAGATCGCCGACAGCTCGGGCTGCGCCGAACTTATGGCGTTCGCCACATCAGCCGTGCGCGACGCCAAGAACTCCGACGATCTGCTGACCCGGGTCCGCAAAGAGACCGGTGTGCAGCTGCAGGTGCTGCGCGGTGTCGACGAGTCGCGGCTGACGTTCCTGGCGGTTCGCCGCTGGTACGGGTGGAGTGCGGGGCGGATCATCAACCTCGACATCGGCGGCGGCTCGCTGGAGCTGTCCAACGGCGTCGACGAGGAGCCCGAAGTCGCGATGTCGCTGCCGCTGGGAGCCGGACGGCTGACCCGCGAATGGCTCAACGACGACCCGCCCGGCCGGCGCCGGGTCGGGATGCTGCGCGACTGGCTGGACGCCGAACTGGCCGACGCCGCAGCCAAAATGCTCGACGCCGGCAGCCCCGACCTCGCGGTGGCAACCTCGAAGACGTTTCGTTCGCTGGCCCGGCTGACCGGCGCGGCGCCGTCGGCCGCGGGACCGCGTGTTAAGAGAACGCTAACGGCGAATGGCCTCAGACAACTCATATCTTTCATCTCTAGGATGACGACCGCTGACCGTGCAGAACTGGAAGGGGTGAGCGCCGAGCGAGCGCCGCAAATTGTGGCGGGAGCTTTGGTCGCGGAGGCAAGTATGCGAGCGCTTTCGATAGAGACGGTGGACATTTGCCCGTGGGCGCTACGGGAGGGGCTCATTCTTCGCAAACTCGATAGCGAAGCTGACGGGACCGCCTTCGTAGAGACTTCCGTGCGAGATGCTGGTAATCAGCGAGTCAATCGGAATGGTGGCAAGAAATGACCGGATCAAACGACACCACCCGACCCATTTCGGTGGCCGAGTTGCTGGCCAAGAATGGCACGCTTGGCGCCCCGGCCCCGGCCCGCCGCCGCCGTCGCCGCGGAAACTCCGACGCGGTGACCGTCGCCGAACTGACCGGCGAGATCCCCGTCATCACCGACGACATGGAGCCCGAGGCGCCCGAGCACCGGGGTCCGGGATCGCATGTCCACCGGGCTCATGGAGCCGCTCACGTCGACGACGAAGTTGCCGAAGCACCCGTTGAGGAGCCGGTCGAGAAGTCGTCGTACTGGTCTGAACCCGAGCCGCGCTGGCCGGCGTCCGCGCCGCCCCGTCCGCGCGAATCGGCGCCCGAGCAGCGCGAGGCACGGCTCCAGCGCAGCTCCTATCCGCGCCCGGTGCGCACCAACGGGCGGCCCGCGGCCGAACGCGTTGAGGCGCGCGACGACAAGTCGCCGGACCGGGCCGGCGCCGAGGGCATGAAGCCCGACCCGCTCGAGGATTACGCGGGCATGTCGGTGGACGTGATGGACACAGATGTCCGAGACGCCGAGCCGGTCATTGAAGACTCCGCGTACGTGCGCTCGTACCTACAGTCCGCCGGCAACGACGTCGACTCACGCGGTGCGGGCTACCACGACATCGCCGACGTCGCCGAGGAAGAGGAGTACCCCGAAGACGGCGACTATCACGGTGAATCGCACAACTGGTCCCGGTCGGACAGCATGCGGCTCGGCGGAATGGTTGTGCTGCAATCGTTTTTGGCTGTCGCCTTCGGTGCGGGGTTGTTCATCGCGTTCGATCAACTGTGGCGGTGGAACAACATCGTCGCGCTGGTGCTGTCGGTGCTCGTCATCCTCGGCCTGGTGGTCGGTGTGCGGGTGGTGCGTAAGACCGAGGACATCGGCAGCACGCTGATCGCGGTGGCGGTGGGGGCACTGGTCACACTGGGGCCCTTAGCGTTGTTGCAATCCGGCTAGGCCGCAACAGAATCCACGTGCGCCCAGCTATCAAAGTCGGTCTGTCGACGGACTCGGTCTATCCAGAGAAGACCGAGGCCGCTTTCGAGTACGCAGCCAACCTCGGCTACGACGGCGTCGAGCTGATGGTGTGGGGCGAGTCGGTCAGCCAGGACATCGGCGCGGTGGCCAAACTCTCACGGCGCTACCGGATGCCGGTGCTGTCGGTGCATGCGCCGTGTCTGCTGATCTCACAGCGGGTGTGGGGGGCCAACCCGATTTCCAAGCTGGATCGCAGCGTGCGGGCCGCCGAGAAGCTCGGTGCCCAAACCGTTGTCGTGCATCCGCCGTTCCGCTGGCAGCGGCGCTACGTCGAAGGCTTCACCGAGCAGGTCGCGGAGCTCGAGGCATCCAGCGACGTGCTGGTGGCCGTGGAGAACATGTTCCCGTTCCGCGCCGACCGGTTCTTCGGTTCCGGCCAGACGATGGAGCGGATGCGCCGGCGCGGCGGCGGACCCGGGCCCGGCATCTCGGCCTTCGCGCCGTCCTACGACCCGCTGGACGGCGAGCACGCGCACTACACGCTGGACCTGTCGCACAGCGCAACGGCCGGCACCGACGCGCTGGATATGGCGGAGCGGATGGGCTCCGGCCTGGTGCACCTGCATCTGTGCGACGGCACCGGCCTGCCCGCCGACGAGCACCTGGCGCCCGGCCACGGTAACCAGCCGACGGTCGAGGTCTGCCAGCTGTTGGCCGCCGGCGACTTCGCCGG